>CAMLYF010000001.1:0-194223 GCA_946491795.1 uncultured Lachnoclostridium sp.
GAGATGAAGTAGTAGCAGGCGGAGATTATACAGTACCGGCAGGAGTACAGAACTACTCTGTGCTTGAGCAGTATGTACCGGAAGGCTACAAGATGACAACAAGTGGCGACTTTTACGCAGAAGATGGCGGCAAGCTGGTAGTCAACGTCGAAAAAGATGGCGCAGAAGAAGAGACAGAAGTCACAATGAACATCCAGTTCAAAGATGGAGATGAAGTAGTAGCAGGCGGAGATTATACAGTACCGGCAGGAGTACAGAACTATTCCGTACTTGAGCAGTATGTGCCGGAAGGCTATGAGATGACAGTGAGCGGCGACTTTGCTGCAGAAGACGGAGCACATTTAGAGGTCTCTATTAAGAAAATCAGTACAGATGTTATCATGAATGTACAGTTCAAGGATGGAGATGAGGTAGTAGCAGGTGGAGACTACTTCGTACCGGCAGGAGTACAGAATTATTCTGTACTTGAGCAGTATGTGCCGGAAGGCTATGAGATGACAGTGAGCGGTGACTTCATGGCAGAAGACGGCGCTACATTAGAGGTCAGCGTGAAGAAGATTACTACAGATGTTATCATGAACATCCAGTTCAAGGATGGAGATGAGGTAGTAGCAGGTGGAGATTACTTCCTTCCTGAAGGAGTACAGAACTATTCTATACTTGAGCAGTATGTACCGGAGGGTTACAAATTATCAGTAAGCGGTGACTTTATGGTAACAGAAGGCGGAAAAGAAGTAGTTCGTGTAGAAAGAATCTCTACAGAAGTTATTATGAACATCCAGTTCAAAGATGGCGATAAGGTGGTAGCAGGCGGGGATTACTTTGTACCGGAAGGTGTACAGAATTATTCCGTGCTTGCTCAGTATGTACCGGCTGGCTATAAAATGACAGTAAGCGGTGACTTCATGGCTGAAGAGAATGGAAAATTAGTGGTTAACGTAGAGAAGATCAACAAGGGAACAATCATCAATGTTTCTTACACAGATCCTCAGGGCAACAGCCTTGGCGGCGGAGATTACGTGGTAGATCTTGACGGAGACGGAATCGCAAACTACAGCGAGCTGGCTCTTCCGGTTGGCTACAAACTGAATGTAACAGGTGACTTCTTCGTAACAGAGGGTCAGCACTATGACATCGTTCTTAACAGAGAAGGCGCTGCTATCATTCATGTAGTATTCAAGAGCGAAGGCGGAAAGAACCTTGGCGGTGGAGACTTCTTTGTAGATGAGGACGGAGATGGAATCGCAAACTATGATGAGCTTACACTTCCGGAAGGATATGAGCTGAAAGAGACAGGCGATTTCTTCGTAGATACAACTAAGACATACGAGATCACACTGAACAAAGAGATTGATGGTACGATCATCAACGTTGTATATGTTGATGAGAATGGCAACAATCTTGGCGGCGGAGATTACTTCGTAGATATGGATGATGACGGAATCGCAAACTACAGCGAGCTTACACTTCCGGAAGGATATGAGCTGGTTGTAACAGGTGACTTCTTCGTAATACCCGGCAAGTCCTACACAGTCGAGCTGAAGAAGATTCCGGAGTCAACGATCATCAATGTGACATTTGAGGATGAAGCAGGTAACGTACTTGGCGGTGGAGATTACTTCGTAGACGAGGACGGAGATGGAGTCGCAAACTACAGCGAGCTTGATCTTCCTGTAGGATATGAGCTGATCGTAACAGGCGATTTCTTCGTAGAGAATGGCGCTCACTATGATATCACTCTGAAAATGAGAGAGACAGTCCTTACAGTAACATTCGAGGATGTTGACGGAAATGTGATCGATAAGGTGACATGTAAAGCAGGTGTTCCGGGATCACCGGATGATACATATGTATTCGCTCTTGGTGAAGCATTCCAGCTTCCGGAAGGATACCAGCTTGCAGAGGGTGTTGATCAGATTACAGATATCGAGATTCCGTATGGTTCAGTAGGCGGACATACAATGATCGTTGAGAAGATTGCTTCTGAAGAGCCGTCCGATCCGACAACACCGGAGGAGCCTTCAACAGAAGATCCGACGACACCGGAAGATCCTTCTGCAACAGAGGATCCGGTTATCACAGACGATACTCAGAGCGGAGATGACGTAAAAGCAGATACGGTCAAAGACGAAACTAAGGTAAACGATACAAAAGCAGATAAGACAAACAGTGATAACAAAGATGGAGCACCGCAGACAGGTGATACAACATCACCGGTTATCCCTGTTGCGGCAGGCGGATTAAGCCTTGCAGCTATTATCGGAGTTTTGGCTAGAAAACGTACTAAATAGTTTGTCCTATTCTCCCAAGGGATAATTACATAATTTAAAAAATATTGCCAAAAGCATATATGTTTTTGGCAATATTTTTTTGGAGGTAATAAAATAATGAAACGGTGGATAAGTTGTATTATTACAGGGGTGTTAATCTGCTGCAGTCTGGCGGGCTGCTCGGGGGATAATAAGAAGAATGATTCATCTGAAGATAGTGTTAAGCCGCTTGTTATCGATTCTGAAAGCTATGGGAGTCTGTACGAGAGTCTGCCGGATTCCGATGTGTCATATACAGATGAAGAGATTGATGATATTACTGAGGGAATTAATGACTGGGCAGGAAGTACTCTCCTTGTTGACAGCAGTTTGGATAAGAAGACAAGAGATCTGATAGATCAGGGGCTGTATGAAAGTATTGTTTCCGAAGATGATCTGGAAAAAGTGAAGAGTGACAGGGAATCTTTTTATGCTGATGATGCGGAGGTGACGATCAATCAGACAAAGACTGCCGTGGCAAGTGCTACTGTTACAAGGTATAACAATAAGGATCTGGGAAGAGTCAGGTGTGAGACGAGAATCAGCGGAACCCGTAACGGTGAAGATTTCACGCGAAGCTATCAAATGATTCTTGTTATAAGCTATAAAGACGGTGTTACGGCAGTGTATGAGATAGGAAAGATAGAGTGGGAAGAATTAAGCGATAATAACTGATAACGCTGAATTCTTTTGTTTACGGCGGCCATCTGCGGTGTTATACTATTGTGTGAATATTGCGATAAGGAGTTTTTGATATGGAACTGACAACGATTCGGGAGTTATTTAAGAACAGGGAAGCATATCTTGACAAGAAGGTCACAGTCGGCGGATGGGTGCGCAGTCTCCGTGATTCCAAGACGTTCGGATTTATCGTGGTAAATGACGGCTCTTATTTCCAGCCGCTTCAGGTTGTTTATCATGATAAGATGGAGAATTTTGCCGAGATTTCCAAACTAAATGTAGGAGCGGCAATTATTGTGACAGGTACGCTTGTGGCGACCCCGCAGGCAAAGCAGCCGTTCGAGATTCAGGCGGATGAGGTACAGGTTGAGGGTGCGTCCGCGCCGGACTATCCGCTGCAGAAGAAGCGCCACAGCTTTGAATATCTGAGGACGATTTCCCATCTGCGTCCGAGAACAAATACATTTCAGGCTGTATTCCGTGTGCGCTCAATGGCAGCTTATGCAATTCACAAGTTCTTCCAGGAGAGAGGGTTTGTGTATGTCCATACACCGCTGATCACGGGAAGTGACTGCGAGGGCGCAGGGGAGATGTTCCGTGTGACTACTCTGGATATGGAGAATGTGCCGAAGAATGAGGATGGCACGGTAGATTACACGAAGGATTTCTTCGGAAAAGAGACAAGCCTTACTGTAAGCGGTCAGCTCAACGGCGAGACTTACGCGCAGGCTTTCCGCAGCATTTACACGTTCGGACCTACATTCCGCGCGGAGAATTCCAATACTACGCGCCATGCGGCGGAGTTCTGGATGATCGAGCCGGAAATCGCATTTGCAGATTTGGAAGATGATATGGATCTGGCTGAGGACATGCTCAAATACATCATTAATTATGTGCTGGAGAATGCGCCGGAGGAAATGAACTTCTTTAATTCTTTTGTGGACAAGGGCCTGCTTGAAAGACTTCATAATGTGGCGAATTCTGATTTTGCGCGCATCACATATACAGAGGCAGTTAAGCTTCTTGAGAAGAACAATGACAAGTTTGAGTATAAGGTATCATGGGGATGCGATCTTCAGACAGAACACGAGAGATACCTTACCGAGCAGATTTATAAACGTCCGGTATTCGTGACAGACTATCCGAAGGAGATCAAGGCATTCTATATGAAGCAGAACGACGACGGGAAGACTGTGGCGGCAGTGGACTGCCTTGTGCCGGGAATCGGCGAGATTATCGGAGGCAGCCAGAGGGAGGATGATTACGACAAACTCCTGAACCGGATGAAAGAGCTGGGACTCAAGGAGGAGGATTACAGCTTCTATCTGGATCTGAGAAAATACGGTTCCACAAGACATGCAGGATTCGGTCTCGGATTCGAGCGATGTGTGATGTATCTGACAGGTATGTCAAATATCCGTGACGTGATTCCGTTCCCGAGAACAGTGAATAACTGCGAGCTGTAAAAACGGAATAATAATAATGTAATGTTACAGACAGGAAAGGGCGCAGTATGACCGGCGCGAGCACCGGTATGCGCTCTTTTCATTTCCGCGGTGTTTGGTCCGGCCGGCAAAAAACAGAGAAAGGAAGGCAGAACAGGCTTATGAAATTTATCCATATTGCAGATGTACATCTCGGGGCTCAGCCGGATGCCGGTCCTCTGTACAGTCATCAGAGACCCCGGGAATTGTGGGAAACATTTGAACATGTGATCCGTGTATGTGAGAATGACCAGACGGATCTTCTGCTCATCGCAGGCGACCTGTTCCATCGTCAGCCTCTGGTGCGGGAGTTAAAGGAAGCGGATTATCTTTTTTCAGAGCTGACACATACGAAAGTAGTTCTTATCGCCGGAAATCATGACTATATCAGACAGGACTCAAATTATCTTACGTTCCAGTGGAGCGGTAACGTCTTTCCGCTTTTTGGTGACCGGCCCCAGTATGCGGACTTTCCGGAGCTTCATACAGCGGTTTACGGATTGAGCTATCACAGCCGGGAAATCGTACGGCCACTGTATGACGGTTTTAAAGCGGGCGGCAGAGAACCGATCGAAATTCTTCTGGCCCATGGGGGAGACGATAAGCATATACCGATGAACAGCCGGTTTATAGAAAGAGCCGGATTTGCCTATGTGGCGCTTGGGCATATTCATAAGCCCCAGATTATAAAAAAGGATCATATCATTTATGCCGGAGCTTTGGAGCCGACCGATAAGAATGATACGGGAAAACACGGCTATGTGAAAGGCGAGATTACGGAAAAAGGAGTACGGACACAGTGGGTGCCGTGCGCATGCAGAGAGTATGTTCACCTTGATCTTACGGTAGAGCCTGAAGATACCACGGGAAGCATCAGAAGGCAGATCAGAGAGCTTATTAGTGAATATGGAAATGAAAATATTTACAAAATTGTGTTAAAAGGGAAAAGAAACAGGGATGTTCTTCTGGATACAGAACGGATGACGGATAACCAGAATATAATCGAGATTATAGACAGGAGCAGCCCTGCCTATGATTTTGAAAAGCTGTATGCAGAAAATGAAGATACGATTCTTGGAAGATATATGGAGTGTTTTCGTGGATGCCGGGAGGGCAGTGTAGAGTATCAGGCCCTGTGTGAGGGCGTGGAAGCTTTGCTAGGCAGCAGACAGTGAGGGAAGAGACACATGGTAATAACAGAATTGTATATCAGGAATTTCGGAAAGCTGTCGGAGCGGCACTTTTATCTGAAAAACGGCGTGCAGGTGATCAGCGGAGAGAATGAGTACGGAAAGACTACCTTGCATGCTTTTATAAGGGCAATGCTCTTCGGGATGGAGAGAGGACGCGGCAGAGCGGCGGCAAAGGATGATTTCAGCCGCTATGAACCGTGGGATAATCCGGGAGTTTACGGGGGAGTTATGCGGTTTACCTGCGGCGGCCGCAGCTTCAGACTGGAGAGAAATTTTGCCCGCCAGGCAAAGTCAGTATCGCTTGTCTGTGAAAATGACGGCGAAGAACTCTCTGTGGAACACGGAGATTTGGAAATGCTGCTGGGAGGTATGACGGCGGAGCTTTTTGATAATACGGTATCGGTCGGACAGCTTAAGTCGGAACCCGGACAGGAACTCTCTGACGCATTGGCGAACTATGCGGCAAATTATTACGAGACAGGCGGCGGAGAGTATGATCTGGGGCAGGCGCTCAAGATACTCGGCGACAGGAAGAAAGAAGTCCGTCGGGAACTTCGTGTGGAAGAGGATGCCGGCGAGGCGGAACGCAGGAAACTTCTTCAGGAGAGCAGATATCTGGAGGCGGATATCAGACGGCTCGACGTAGAATATAAAGAAAAAGAAAGTATGCTGAGGGCGCTGTCAGTTTCAGAGCAAACAGATGTCCGCGAAAAAAAGGATCGGAGAGAGGAGGCTGATTCTGTAAGTGGAAATGGAAGACGAGTTATGGCCGGAGGTATTGTCTGTCTGTGCGCGGGTATTCTGCTGTTGGTGTGTAGCTTGTGGAGCTGGCGGGAATCAGGATGGGCCTTGTCGGCTGCAGCATTTCTGACAGCAGTGGTTCCGGTGCTGATCATGGCGGCGGGAATATTCATGCTGCTGTCAGGCAATGCCGGAAAACCCGCAATCATAGGAAAACGGTCCGTACCGGAGAAAGATCATGGCCCGGGGCAGGGAACGGAAGCTTATGGCGGCGCGAATGAAAACGGAAGCGCGGAAGAAAGAAAACGATTAATATGGGAACTTGAACGTATTCGTTCTGAACAGAGAGAAAAAGATATACGGTGCAAAAATGTGAAAGAACAGTACGAAGAATCCGGTAAAAGCGACAGGCAGCTAATGCTGGAAGAACGGTGCCGCGCACTGGAGCTTGCAGCTGTAGAAATGCAGAAAGCCGCACGGATAACTGCCGAAAGCATGGAGCGGAGAGTGAGCAGAAGAGCGTCTGAGATATTCTCCGCCATTACGGACGGGAAATACCGCTCCCTTGAGATGGATCGTCAGCGTGGAATCACGGTGTGGGACGGAGAACGAAGAATACCTGCCGGGCGGCTGAGCAGGGGAACTGTGGAACAGATTTATTTCTGTATCAGAATGGCGGCGGCTGAAACGCTTTCTGATGAGCCTGTGCCGGTCATACTGGATGATGTATTTGTTTTTTATGATGACAAAAGGCTGAAATCTGTATTAAAATGGTTGAGTGGACAGGAAAAGCAGGTTATAATATTTTCCTGTCACAGGCGGGAGGAGGAACTTCTGCACTGTTTGAGATAAAGTTTGAGAAAGAAGAGTTTCAGATGAAAATAAATTTGCCTAGAAAAGTGCTGATGATCATTAATAATCTGCAGCTCCACGGGTACGAAGCGTATGCGGTAGGAGGCTGTGTGCGCGATTCAATCCTGGCCAGAAGACCGGAGGACTGGGATATCACTACATCTGCCCGCCCGGAAGAGATCAAGAAGCTGTTCCGCAGAACGATCGATACAGGGATTGAACACGGCACGGTTACTGTGCTGCTCGGGAAGGACAGCTACGAAGTGACAACCTACCGGATAGACGGGGCGTACGAGGACAGCAGGCATCCCAAGGAAGTGCATTTTACAAATAAGCTTGAAGAAGATCTGAGGCGCAGAGATTTTACCATCAATGCGATGGCGTACAATGATGATGTGAGGCTGGTAGACGCATTCGGAGGAATGCAGGATCTGAACCATCATCTGATCCGGTGCGTGGGGGATCCGAAGGAGCGTTTTTCCGAGGACGCCCTGAGGATTCTGAGGGCAGTGCGTTTTTCCGCTCAGCTAAACTTCCCTATTGAACCGGAAACGGCGGACGCCGTGAGAAAACTGGCCCCCACCCTGAAGAATATCAGCGCCGAGCGGATTCAGACGGAGCTGGTCAAGCTTCTTATATCGCCTCATCCGGAGCGGATCCAGGATGCATATGAGCTTGGAATTACAAAAGTTATCCTGCCGGAATGGGATGATATGGTGGGAGTAGAGCAGAATACACCTCATCACAAATATGATGTGGCGAAACATACCTTGTATGCATTAAAAAATATAAAGAGGGATAAGATTCTCCGGCTGACTATGCTGTTCCATGACATGGGGAAGCCGGCTGTCAGAACAACGGATGAGAATGGCAGGGATCATTTCAAAGGACATGCGCTGGTAAGTGAAGAGATCGCGAGAAAAGTCATGC
Source organism: uncultured Lachnoclostridium sp. (assembly GCA_946491795.1). GTDB lineage: Bacteria > Bacillota > Clostridia > Lachnospirales > Lachnospiraceae > Mediterraneibacter > Mediterraneibacter gallistercoris. The sequence continues at coordinate 8,191 of CAMLYF010000001.1, forward strand.
GCAGGCTGAAATTTGATAATGATACGGTAAAGAAAGTAACCAGGCTTGTGTGCTATCACGATTACAGGATGGAGGCTACGCCGAGGAATGTCCGGCGTGCCATGAACCGTATCGGCGTGGAGCTTTTCCCGTATTATCTTGCGGTCAGGATGGCGGATGCCAAGGCGCAGAGCCCCTATCACAGAAGAGAGAAGATTGAAAATATCATTGCCGTGAGAAAACTGTATCAGGAAATCCTTATTAACGATGAGTGTATCACACTGCGTCAGCTTGCGGTGAGCGGAAGGGATCTGATGGAGCTCGGCATGCGCCCGGGGCGTGAACTGGGCAGTATGCTCAGTGAACTTCTGGAATATGTGATCGATGATCCTGAACGCAACACGAAAGAAAAACTCTGCGCTTATGTAAAAGAAAAACTGGATTTATAATCATACTCGGGCTGCTCCCGTCATACATTAGAGAGAGTCAGAATACGCGGTGACAGGGGGCAGCCATGAGAGAAGAATACGAACTGGAAGTATTGGAACATTATGATATAGAAGTGAGGAGCACCCGAAAGATAAGGGGTGCGTTTTTTTGCGATACAGATGAGGGGACGATGCTGTTGAAAGAGACGAAGATGTCAGAACAGCGCGCTCCCTTATTATATATGGTTCTCAGCTGCCTTGAAGCGATGGGAAATGTTAAAGTTGACACTCCTGTGTTCACAAGGGACGGGGAGCTTCTGGTGAATTCGCGGGACGGCAGGCGATACATGCTGAAAAAATGGTATCAGGGCAGAGAGTGTGATGTACGGCAGGAGCGGGAAGTGTTCCGCGCGGCTGAGACTCTTGCCATATTGCACAGAGAACTGGAACAGATAACACCGGAAACTGTGAATGTAAGAGGGGTTCCGGCAGGGCGCGATCCTGTGGATGAGATCTGCCGGCATAACAGGGAATTGAAAAAAGTCAGGAGCTTTATCCGGGGACGGGTGGCGAAAAACGAATTTGAATACCTGTTTCTGGATAATTTTGAACAAATGTATCAACTGGCGGAGCGGGTTCTGATCCGGATGCAGGATTCCGGCTGTACAGCGCTCTGCAGAGAGAGCTTCTCCAATGGAAGGCTGTCACATGGAGAATACAATTATCACAATCTTCTTGTGACGGAATCGGATATGGCTGTAACAAATTTTGAACGGATGCATGTCGGGATTCAGGTGGAAGATTTATATTATTTTGTCAGGAAAATAATGGAAAAATATACATGGAAACAAAAAACTGGACATAAAATTCTTGAAGCATATGAGAATAACAGAAAATTGAGTCCGGAAGAAAAGGAGTATGTGGGACTTCGTCTCGCATATCCTGAAAAATTCTGGAAAACCGCAAGCAGCTATTATTATTCGAACAAAGCATGGCTGCCTCAGAAATACGTTGAGAAACTGGAACTTGCCGTGCGCCAGAATGAGGAAAAACGTGCCTTTCTGGAAAATATTTTTTCCATCAGTATATAACAAAGATTTATTGCTGTTTCAGCGGAAACATGGTATATTAATACTGAATTTATTGTGATTTTTCATGAAAAAAATCAATAGAAAAATGGTAGGAGTGGTAAAAATGTATCAAAAAGAGTATGAACGCTGGATGGCAGCAGATCTGGAAGATCCGGATCTGAAACCGGAATTGTCAAAAATTGAAGGAAACGATGATGAGATCAAGGAGCGTTTCGCAGTAGCGCTGAAGTTCGGAACAGCCGGACTGCGCGGAGTCCTTGGAGCAGGTACGAACCGCATGAATATCTACGTGGTGCGTCAGGCGACACAGGGACTGGCAAACTGGGTAAAGACTCAGGGGGGAACACAGACAGTTGCGATCAGCTATGACAGCCGTATCAAGAGCGATGTGTTTGCAAAGACAGCGGCAGGCGTACTTGCAGCCAACGGAATTAAGGTGAGAATATATGATGCACTGATGCCGGTGCCGGCACTTTCATTTGCGACACGGTATTATAACTGCAATGCCGGTGTTATGGTCACCGCATCCCACAATCCTGCAAAATATAACGGCTACAAAGCATACGGGCCGGACGGCTGCCAGATGACAGACGATGCCGCGGCTATCGTATATGATGAGATCCAGAAGACGGACGTTCTGACAGGCGCAAAATATATGTCTTTCGCGCAGGGCGTTGAGGAAGGGCTGATCCGTTTTGTGGGCGATGACTGCAAGAGAGCTCTCTATGATGCCATCGAATCCCGTCAGGTGCGTCCGGGTCTCTGTAAGACGGCAGGCCTTAAGCTTGTTTACAGCCCGCTGAACGGTTCCGGACTGATGCCGGTGACACAGGTGCTGAAAGATATCGGTATTACAGACATCACGATCGTTCCGGATCAGGAGTACCCGAACGGTTACTTTACAACCTGCAGCTATCCGAATCCGGAGATTTTTGCAGCTCTTGAGCAGGGGCTTAATCTTGCAAAAGAGACCGGAGCAGATCTGATGCTGGCCACAGATCCGGATGCTGACCGTGTCGGCATTGCCATGAAGTGCCCGGACGGCTCATATGAGCTGGTAAGCGGAAATGAAGTTGGCGTACTGCTTCTCGACTATATCTGCGCGGGACGTATTGAGAAAGGTACAATGCCGGAGAAACCGGTGGCAGTGAAATCTATCGTATCCACACCGCTTGCAGATGCGGTTGCTGAGAAATACGGTGTGGAACTCCGCAGCGTGCTGACCGGATTCAAATGGATCGGCGACCAGATCGCACAGCTTGAAGATGCTGGGGAAGTAGACCGTTTTATCTTCGGATTCGAAGAGAGCTACGGATATCTTGCAGGTCCATATGTGCGGGATAAGGATGCGGTTATCGGTTCTATGCTGATCTGTGAGATGGCTGCTTATTACAGAAGCATCGGAAGCTCTCTGAAGCAGAGGCTGGAGGAGATTTATGCCGAGTACGGACGCTATCTGAACAAGGTCGACAGTTTTGAGTTCCCGGGATTAAGCGGTATGGACAAGATGTCCGGCATCATGCAGGGATTACGAGATAATCCGCTGACGGAGATTGCGGGATATAAGGTCGTATCCGTAACAGACTATCAGAAACCGGAAGAGACAGGACTTCCGGCTGCGAATGTTCTGATCTACAAACTGGAGAATAATGAGACTGTGATCGTACGTCCGTCGGGAACTGAGCCGAAGATCAAAATATATTACACAACACTGGGTAAAGACCTGGCTGAAGCCGAGAAAGAAAAGGAAAAACTGGCTGACGCTCTGAAACCGGTTATGGCATAGAATAATACTGCAAAAAACAGGGAAAATTCTTGACAAAGCATAGTTAAACCGTTATAACATACATAAAGGCGGAAAATGCGGCCGTTTGGGCATTTTCCCCTTTAATAATCAGAATAGAAATTGTATGTATGTACAATAAAGAGGAGGAATTTATCCATGAACAAAACAGAATTGATCGCGGCTATTGCCGAAAAAGCAGAAATTTCCAAGAAAGATTCTGAAAAAGCATTAAAAGCCTTTGTTGATGTAGTTACAGAGCAGCTTAAGAATGACGACAAGGTTCAGCTTGTAGGCTTTGGAACATTTGAAGTGAGCAAGAGAGCAGCAAGAGAAGGAAGAAACCCGCAGACAGGCAAGACAATGAAGATCGCAGCTTGCAAGGCTCCGAAGTTCAAAGCAGGAAAGGCTTTAAAGGACGCTATCAACTAATTGTGGATTGACTATAGATTGAGAAAACAGGCACTTACGATGAAAACCATTGTAAGTGCCTTTTGTATCGGCGGCGAGCCGGATCCCGGGCCTGCCCGGGATCCTGGCGGCCGAATATAATCGAGGAATGTGCCGTTTGGCGCTTCCGGTGATTTACAGAAAGGAAGAAAAATGCGTCTAGACAAATTTTTAAAAGTATCGAGGCTGATCAAGCGCAGGACTGTGGCAAATGAAGCGTGTGACGCGGGGAGGGTCATGGTTAACGGAAAGCCTGCAAAAGCTTCGGTGCAGGTAAAGCCGGGTGACACGATCGAAATCCAGTTCGGTACGAGAAACGTGAAAGTTGAGGTGCTGAAACTGCAGGATACCACAAAGAAAGAAGAGGCGTCAGAGCTGTTCAAATACCTGTAGAAACAGTTCAGCCGTCTGTCCGTCAGAACATGAGCAAAGCAGCGGCGAAAGCCGCAGTGAGCACGTCAGTGCGGCTTTGCGATTGGCGCGTGCTGAACTGTGCCGTCTGTATGCATAATTCGGAGCAACCTCTCATATATTTAAAAACAGAGTGGGAGGGAGCACGTATGGAAGAACAGCGCATTGCAAAATCGCACAAGCTTGTGGTAAATAACAGAAAAACCAGTATGGTGACAGGTGTCCTTGATGTTTTGTCCTTTGATCTGAACGAAATTCTGCTGGAGACAGAGCAGGGGATGCTTATGGTCAAAGGGACAGATCTCCATGTGAACCGGCTCAGTGTGGAAAAAGGAGAAGTAGACTTGTCAGGTAATATTGACAGTATCGCTTATTCTAGTGCTTCGCCGGCGGGAAAGCAGGCGGAGAATTTCCTGTCAAAGCTGTTTAAGTAGGTAGAACGATGATATTGGGGATCGGGGCGGAGAGTGGAATTTTTCTGTATGCAGGAGTAGCCGGTATATCCGTACTGTGTACATACTATATACTCGTGTGTTTCAGAAAGCTGGTATCGCACAGTGCCTTTGCGGCCGGAATAGAGGATCTGATATTCTGGATCGGAGCTAGTGTTTATATTTATCGGAAAATGTATGAAACTACATATGGGAGTATCCGGTGGTTTTTCGTGCTCGGAATATTAGGCGGAGCAGGCACCGGATATCTTTTATACTGTCTGGCCGGTAAAATTTATGCAAAGGCAAAGAAAAGGCTTGAAAAGTATAGAAAAAACAGATAAAATATTTAGAAAATGGGGTATAAAAATATATTAATAAGCAGGGTGAGTGTGAATGAGCAAGACAAGACGACAGCAGGGAGCAGGCCGTCAGCAGACCAGGAAGAGAAATTACAAGCTTCGGCATTATAAACGCAGCATACTGATGATCTGTATGGTGCTCGTGTTTTTAATGGGGGCTCTCGGAGTAAGTTCCCTGAGCCTGTATGCAAAGAACAGTGAATATAAAGAGCAGGAAGAGGAACTTCAGGCTCAGATAGAGGAAGAAGAACAGCGTTCGGAAGAGATTGATGAATTTGAAGAGTACGTTAAGACGGACGACTATATCAAGAAGACGGCAGAAGATAAACTGGGACTGGTCGATCCGGACGAGATTGTATTTAAGCCTTCCAAATGATAAGAAACATAAAACTGAATAATAAAAAGAAAATATACAAATGAAAACTCCGGGAGAATTCTCCCGGAGTTTTCATTTGACAAAGATTATGCCGCCCGTACAGACGGGAATATCGGGAAAGGAGAAAAACCATGAATGAGGGACAGGCACTTCACGGCAGCCCCTACGTGGAACAAATAGAAAAATATGCACATTCACTGAAACAGCTCTCGCGGACTTTCCTGGGACTGGAAGAAAAGAAGAAAGCGTTCTCTAATGAAGAGATAGAGGAGATGTTCTCACGAGTCAGGGAAAAGGTATGCGGAAAGTGTGAAAAATGCGGCTGGTGCTGGGGGGAGAATTTCGTGCATACGTATCAGATGGGGTATGAGATTCTTTCGGCCGTGGACCAGTATGGAAATGAACTGAACACAGAGGTGAAAAGAAAACTGATGCAGCGCTGTATCATGGCGCCGCGTTTTCTTCGGGAGATGCTCGCAGGCTTTCACGACGCGAGACAGAATATCATGTGGGTCAACCGGATCGCGCGCAGCAGGGAGAGCTGCGCGATTCAGATGGATACATTTGCCGATATGATAGAAAACACGGCAAGGGAACTTGAAAACAGTATCGTCACGGATGAGAGGCTCGAGAAAAGGATTATGACAGCCCTTAAAAAGAAAGGACTGCGTGTGCTGTATATCTATTTTTTTATGAACAGCGAGGGAAAATATGAGATCCATGTTACTGTCAGAAGTATGAAGAAAGAAAAAGTTACTGTCAGGGAGGTTGTGGGTGCGGTGACAGAGTGCGTGGGACGAAAATTTATTCTTCCCGGGGACAGCGCGCAGATGATCGGAAACGATTATATGACGGTCGTGTGTGTAGAAGGACCGGCCTTTTATATTATGCATGGTACGGCAAGAATCGGGAAAGACTGTGCCCGGGTGTCGGGAGATAACTTCGCTCTTATGGAGATGCCCGGCGGGAAATATGCGGTGGCACTGTCGGACGGGATGGGATCAGGAGAAGCGGCGTGCAGGGAAAGCACCCTTGTTGTTGAACTGCTGGAAGAACTTCTCGGCGCGGGATTTCCTGAAAAAACGGCAATCCAGATGATCAATACTACTCTTGTCATAGGACGGGAAGAGATACATTATTCTACAGTGGACATGACGGTATTTGATCTGTACACCGGTGAGTGTGAGATCATCAAGGCAGGAGCTTCGTCTACGTTCATCAAGAAGAAAGATAATGTGGAACATTTGAGCTCTACAAGTCTGCCGATCGGAGTGATGAACCATATCGAGATAGATTCGGTGAAGCGGCAGCTTGAGGACGGTGACTTTGTGATCATGGTTACAGATGGAGTGCTGGATGCTCTGCCGGTGGGAGAACAGGATATCCTGCTTGAGACTATCATACAGGGAACTGAGATTACGAATCCAAAGGAAATGGCGCACCATGTGCTGGAACAGGTGCTTACATGGACGGGAAAAGAGCCGGCGGATGACATGACGGTGATGGCAATAGGAATCTGGAAAGACTGAACTGTTATCTTTACAATTAGAAATGAATTGGTTATAGTTTACATATGAGGAAGAATATAATAGAACAGACAGAAATGTATATCAGAAAGCATGGCATGATCGAAAAAGGAGATGTCGTGATCGCAGGTGTATCGGGCGGAGCAGATTCGGTATGCCTGCTTTTTATACTCTGCAGGCTGCAGAAAAAGATGGGTTTTGAGGTCAAGGCGTGTCATGTGAATCACGGCATAAGAGGCGAAGCGGCGGATGCGGATGAAGCATATGTCAGGAAACTGTGCGGACAGCTCGGTGTAGCGTGCCGTTTTTTTCATGAAAATGTGGAATTAATTGCCAGAAAACGGAAACAATCATCAGAAGAGGCAGGGCGTGCCGTGCGTCGTGAGACATTTGGAATAATGTGCAGGGAAGACGGAGGAACGAAGATCGCAACCGCGCATCACAGGGACGACAATGCGGAGACCATGCTTCTCAATATTGCGCGCGGAACAGGGCTGAAAGGACTGTGCGGGATTCGTCCTGTTCAGGGCAGACTGATCCGCCCTCTTCTGTATCTTGACAGGGATCAGATTGAAAATTTCCTGATGGACCAGGGGATTGCCTGGTGTACAGATGCGACAAATGAAGAAGATGTCTATACGAGAAACCGTATCCGGCACAATATACTGCCGGCGCTTAAGAGTCAGGTTAACGAGGGCGTCGTACGGCATCTGGACGAACTTTCCGCACAGGCGCGGGAAGTATGGGAATATCTGGAAAAGGGGACGGAGGCAGCGTGGAAGCACTGCGTGAAAGTACAGGATCGGGAAAGCGCGGAGGAGGTTTCGGAGCACCGGAACAGATATAAAAAGCTGCTGATCGAAGGAGCGTGTTTCGGGGAAGAAATGCCGGCTGTGCAGAAACTGCTTATAAAAGAGTGCCTGTCAGCGGTTCGCGGCAGTGAGAAAGATATCGGCTCTGCGCATTTGCATGCGGTCATGGATCTGTTCGGCAGACAGTGCGGAAGGAGAGTAAATCTTCCGGGGAATGTAATCGCAGAACGGACATACCGGGGGGTGGTGATCAGCCGTGAGCCTGCGCCGGGACACACTGCCGGGCAGGCGGAGGAAATCAGCATGAATATTCCCGGAGTAACGGAACTGCCTGACGGAATCCATAAAGTGATATGCCGGTTTGTGGACATTTCCGAGGCGGGAAAGGCAAAAGAGATCCCACAAAAAAGCTACACGAAATGGATTGATTATGATATAATAAAATGTAATCTTTCTGTGCGGACGCGGCGCAGCGGAGACTATCTGGTGGTAGATGATAAAGGGAGCCGCCAGAAGCTGAAGTCCTGGTTCATCAATGAGAAGATCCCTAAAAAAGAGAGGCATGAGATGCTTCTCGTTTCAGACGGGCAGCATATTGTATGGGTACCGGGACACAGGATGAGCCGTGCCTGTCAGATCAGTAACAGAACAGAGAAGATTCTTGAGATAAAGATAACGGAGGATAAGAAAAATGTCAGAAACGATCAGAGTACTGGTTCCGGAAGAGAAAGTTGACGAGAGGATCAGAGAGCTCGGGAAGCAGATCAGCGAGGACTATGCAGGAAAACAGGTCCATTTGATCTGTGTATTAAAAGGCGGCGTATTCTTTATGTGCGAACTGGCAAAAAGGATCACCGTGCCGGTTTCCATGGATTTTATGTGCGTGGGAAGCTACGGGGACGGAACCGCGTCCAGCGGCGTTGTGCGTATTGCGAAAGATCTTGATGAATCTATTGAGAATAAAGAGGTGCTCATTGTGGAGGATATTATCGATTCGGGAAATACACTGTATTACCTGATTGACGTGCTGAAAAAGAGAAATCCGGCCAGCATGAGACTGTGTACGCTTCTGGATAAACCGGACAGAAGGGTGAAAGATGTGAAAGTTGACTACTGCGGATTTGAGATCCCTGATGAATTCGTAGTGGGATACGGGCTTGATTATGCCCAGAAATACAGAAATCTTCCTTACATCGGCGTAGTGGAAGGACTGGAATAGGAAGGAGTATAGGATTTGGACAATAACAGGAAATACAGGGGTGTCAGCGGCTCTACGATATTGATGTTTATTGTGATCGTGGTAGCTGCGCTCTGGATGGCAAGCCGGATGCAGATACACCGGCAGGAGATGACATATACGGACTTTGTCTCCGAGGTGCAGGACGAGAATGTGACGGACGTATATATTGATCAGAGCAGAGCCGTGCCTACGGGCACAGTGTCCTTCATGCTGAAGAAAGAAAATGAGGCGAGATCGGTCAATGTATCAAATGTGGAGAAAGTAGAAGATATGCTCGATGAAAACGGAGTGTTATACGATGTGTCGGCAGTGCCGGAGGATTCTATTTTCTCTACCATATTGATTCCGCTGCTGATCGCGCTGGCCGCGGTGATGCTGCTCTTTTACCTGATGAACCGGCAGGGCGGAGGAGCTAATGCCAAGGCATTGAATTTTGGCAAGAGCCGTGCCCGGATGACGAACCAGAATGAGATCAAGGTGACGTTTGCTGATGTGGCAGGCCTGAAAGAAGAAAAAGAAGAGCTTGAGGAGATCGTAGATTTTCTGAAAGCACCGAAGAAATATGTACAGGTCGGCGCCAGGATACCGAAAGGCGTTCTTCTTGAGGGACCACCGGGAACCGGTAAGACACTGCTGGCAAAGGCGGTTGCAGGCGAGGCGGGAGTTCCCTTCTTCAGTATATCGGGTTCAGATTTTGTTGAGATGTTCGTGGGCGTCGGAGCGTCCCGTGTGCGCGATCTGTTTCAGGACGCGAAGAAAAATGCGCCCTGCATTGTATTTATCGATGAGATAGATGCTGTGGCGAGACGGCGCGGAAGCGGCCTGGGCGGCGGTCATGATGAGAGAGAACAGACACTGAATCAGCTCCTGGTGGAGATGGACGGTTTTGGTGTAAATGAAGGAATTATTGTCATGGCGGCGACAAACCGCAAGGATATTCTTGATCCTGCGATCTTAAGACCGGGGCGTTTTGACCGGAATGTTATCGTAGGCCGTCCGGATGTGGGCGGAAGAGAGGAAATTCTTAAAGTTCATGCAAAGAATAAACCGCTTGGAGAAGATGTGGATCTGAGGCAGATCGCCCAGACGACGGCAGGATTTACGGGTGCGGATCTGGAGAACCTGCTGAATGAAGCGGCAATCCTTGCCGCAAAAGACAACCGTGTATATATTCAGCAGCAGGATATCCGGCACGCTTTTGTAAAAGTAGGTATAGGAGCGGAGAAGAAGAGCCGTATCGTGTCCGAGAAAGAGCGGCGCATTACCGCATATCATGAGGCGGGACACGCAATTCTGTTCCATGTTCTGCCGGATGTAGGACCTGTATACAGCGTGTCGATCATTCCGACAGGCGGAGCCGGCGGATATACGATGCCTCTGCCGGAGCATGATGACATGTTCAACACGAAGGGCCAGATGCTCCAGGAGATTACGGTATCTCTTGGCGGCCGTGTCGCGGAAGAGGAAATATTCGATGATATTACGACGGGAGCATCCCAGGATATCAAACAGGCGACTGCTATCGCCAAATCCATGATTACTAAGTTTGGTATGTCTGAGAAGCTCGGACTGATCAACTATGATAACGACAGTGACGAAGTATTTATCGGGCGCGATTTCGGCCATACATCACGAGGTTATGGCGAGAAAGTGGCAGGGACGATAGATGAAGAAGTGAAAAGGATCATTGACGAGTGCTATCTGAAAGCGCGTGCGATCATTCAGGAACATCACGATGTGCTTGACGCGTGTGCAAAACTTCTGCTCGAGAAAGAGAAGATTACGAGAGACGAGTTTGAAGCTTTATTTGAGGACAGCGAAAAAGAGGAGGCCTGATGTTATGAACAGAGAAGCGCTGTTCTGCGACGGTACCCAGGATTATGTGATTCCTGCGGAGCCGGAAGCGAATGAAAAGATCACACTGCGTTTCCGCACAGCACACAATGACGTGGAAGAGGTAAGTCTCCTGACTGGCGACCGCAGCTATTCCATGTGGAAGATCTGTGCAGGAGATGAGTTCGATTTTTATGAGATTGAGTGGCAGCTGGGAGAAGAACCGTTCCATTATTCATTTGAGATAAAGAGCGGCGAACAGATCTGGTTCTATAACCGTTACGGAGTATCGGATCACAGAGAGGATTATTATGCCTATACGATCGTACCGGGCTTTAAGACGCCGGAGTGGGCAAAAGGCGCGGTCATGTATCAGATTTTTGTGGACCGTTTCTATAACGGAGACACGACAAATGATGTGGAAGATAACGAGTATATTTATATCGGGGCGCCGAGCAGGAAGATAAAGGACTGGAACCAGGTGCCGGAGGCTCTCGATATCCGTAACTTTTACGGAGGAGACTTACAGGGAGTGCTGGATAAACTGGATTATCTGCAGGATCTGGGAATAGAAGTAATCTATTTTAATCCGCTGTTTGTATCTCCTTCCAATCATAAGTATGATATTCAGGATTATGATTATATAGATCCTCATTACGGAAAGATCGTGGCTGATGGAGGAGAGCCGCTGCCGGAAGGGGCGCAGGATAATATCCATGCCACAAAGTATCAGAAGAGAGTGGGCGATATCCGCAATCTGGAAGCCAGTAATGAACTGTTTGCGAAGCTGGTTGACGAGATGCATAAACGCGGTATGCGTGTGATTCTGGACGGAGTGTTTAACCACTGCGGTTCCTTTAATAAGTGGCTGGACCGGGAGAGAATCTATGAGCCGCAGCCGGAGTATCCGAAAGGGGCTTATGTGAGTGCGGACAGCCCGTACAGAGGATTCTTTCATTTTCATGACGACCGTGATGAGGCGTGGCCGTACAATGGAAGTTATGACGGATGGTGGGGGCATGATACTCTGCCGAAGCTGGCTTATGAGGACTCGCCGGAACTTGAACAGTATATCATGGATATAGGAAAAAAGTGGGTCTCTCCGCCGTATAATGTGGACGGCTGGCGTCTGGATGTAGCTGCTGATCTGGGATGCAGCAATGAATATAATCATATGTTCTGGAAACGTTTCAGGAAAGAGGTTAAAGCGGCGAATCCGGATGCGCTGATCCTTGCGGAGCATTATGGTGATCCGATCGAGTGGCTTCAGGGCGACGAATGGGACAGTGTCATGAACTATGACGCTTTTATGGAACCGCTGACATGGTTTCTTACCGGGATGGAAAAGCACAGTGATGAAAGACGCACGGATCTGTGGGGAAATCCGGACAATTTTGTGGGTGCGATGCGCCACTTCATGGCCAGCATGCTCACTCCTTCGCTTCAGGTAGCGATGAATGAGCTGTCTAACCATGACCATTCGAGATTTCTGACACGGACAAATCATATTGTGGGACGTGCGGAACATGTCGGGGCAAAGGCTGCCGAGGAAGGGATCAATCACGCGGTCATGCGTGAGGCGGTCACGGTCCAGATGACGTGGGTAGGCGCGCCTACGATCTACTACGGCGATGAAGTAGGACTGTGCGGTTTTACGGATCCGGACAACAGGAGAACGTATCCGTGGGGAAAAGAGGATAAACAGCTTCTTGAGTTCCATAAAGAGATGATCAGGATACACAAAGAAGAGAAGCCTCTCAGAAAAGGTTCTATCAAGCTGCTGTATGCTGATTATAATGTGCTGGCGTACGCGAGATTCCAGGAAGATGAACAGATTGTCGTTGTACTTAATAACAGCAAGGAATTAAAGCAGATTACAGTGCCGGTATGGCTTTCAGGCATACACAAAGAAGGCAGGATGAAACGGCTGATCTATACATACGAAGAAGGATATACAACAGCCTATGACGAGTATATCGTAGAAAACGGGGAGATCGTTCTCAATATGGGACGGCACTCGGCGGCGGTGCTCAAACCGGTCCGTCCGGCGTGGTTCTAGATGTCTTCCGTATGAAGCAATATAATGATACAAAACGAACAGAGAAATAGTGCGGCAGGAATGACCTGCTGAAAAGAGAATATTTATGGAAATACTTTCAATGATCCTGTCTCTGCTCACCGGTGTGGCAATGTTTCTGTATGGCATGCTGCTGATGGGAGACGGACTAAAAATGGTAGCCGGCGATAAGCTGGAAGCATTCCTTTACAAAATGACGAATACGCCGATCAAGGGAGTTGCGCTGGGGACGGGAGTCACCTGTGTGATCCAGTCCTCCTCCGCGACTACGGTAATGGTGATCGGGTTTGTGAATTCCATGATGATGACGCTGAGACAGGCGATCAGTATAATTATGGGAGCGAATATCGGAACGAGTATTACAGGATGGATTTTATGTCTGTCCTATATTGAGGGCACCGGGGGAGTGGCAACGATCCTGTCAACCTCAACAATTTCGGCAGTGGTGGCCGTGATCGGTATCGTTTTCCGAATGTTCAGTAAGCGGTCGGTCTATAAAAACATAGGGAATATCATGCTCGGATTTGCCATCCTGATGGTGGGAATGCAGACCATGAGCGGCGCGGTTGAACCGCTGAGGGAGAACGAGATATTTGTCAGCATGCTGACTATGTTTTCGAATCCTCTGATGGGTATTCTGGTGGGAATTGTGTTTACGGCGATTCTGCAGAGCGCCTCAGCTGCGGTCGGTGTACTTCAGGCACTGTCGGTAACAGGAATACTTACTTTTGCCAGCGCATTTCCGATTGTGCTTGGTATCGGCGTCGGCGCAGCCTGTCCTGTTCTGATATCTTCGATCGGGGCAAATAAAAACGGGAAGAGAACCGCGCTTATCTATTTGCTGAATGATCTGTTCGGTCTGGTGTTCTGGGGCAGTGTTTTCTATATTATAAATGCTGTTGTCCATTTCACATTTATGGATATGATCATGACGCCGGTACGTGTCGCACTTCTGAATACAGTGTTCCGTGTAGCCACAGTATGTGTGCTGTTCCCGTTTATTCCGAAGCTGGAGAAGCTGGTGTGCAGTCTGGTGAAAGACTCGAAAGAAGAGCTGGAAGATGAGGCTGATTTCGGCCTGCTTGACGAACGTCTGGTGACATATCCGGCTCTTGCGATCGGACAGTGCCACCGCGTTATGTCGGGAATGGCGAAAAAAGTCCGGAAAAACGTAAACCGTGCTATGAATCTGCTGAATGAGTACCAGCAGGATAAGTTTGAGAAGGTACAGCGCAAGGAAAATCTGATCGATAAATATGAGACCAGGCTGGGAACTTATCTTATGAAACTTACTAAAGTGGGATTGACTACGGCTCAGTCACGCCAGGTATCTCTGTATCTGAGTACGATCAGTGATTTTGAGCGGATCGGTGATCATGCGGCGTTTATTGCATACACATCCAGTGAGATGAATGAAAAGCATACCAGATTTTCTGAGGAAGCGCGAAATGAGCTGAATGTGGTCATGGAGGCGGTCCGCGAGATTATTAACATTACCTGCCGGGTATTCATGAATGACGATAAAGAAGAGGCTAAAAGAGTTGCGCCGCTCGGCGTTGTAATTACTACTTTGTGTGATGAACTCAAACATAATCATGTGAGACGTCTGAGCAGCGGTGCCTGCGGATTGGAAGAAGGAACGGTATTTACTGATATCCTCAACAGTTTTACGCGAATTGCCTCGCATTGTGCGAGCGCGATGACAGCTCTGACGAAAGCAGGGGAGGATGACGCGGATATCCATATACATAATTCCAGAGTATATGCTGGCGATGGCATGGAATACTATTCATATTTTACTGAATACAGTGAGAAATATGACATCAGAAAAAATGACGGTCATGTAAGAAGCATGGAGCCGGAGGAAGTTGAATAAAAGAATGACATTCAAAAGCAGAAAGGGACCTGGAGCGATACGGGTCCCTTTTTAAGTGGTCCGGTTAAAAACAGAATAACTGGCTGTTTTGAAATGTACAGATGAGTGATATTATTGTGCGAAGATAAAAAATGAGAAAGCAGGAATAAAGATATGACGAAAAAGATAGCAGTGATCAATGATCTGTCCGGTTTCGGGAAATGCTCCCTGACAGCGGCAATTTCGGCAATCGCCGCAATGGGGGTTCAGCCGTGTCCGCTTCCGACGGCAGTCTTAAGCGCGCAGACCGGATATTCTAGTTATTACTGTGATGATTATACAGACAGAATGGAACTTATATATAAAGAGTGGGATAAGATGCAGGTACATTTTGACGGGATCTATACCGGATTTATGTCGGGAGAACATCAGATCAGAAAAGTGCTTGAATTTCTGGATATATTTTATAAGAAGGATACATTTCTTCTGGTAGACCCTGTAATGGGAGATAATGGGAATCGTTATCCGATTTTTACTTCTGAATTAGTGGCTGAGATGAAATCTCTCGTTTCGCGTGCAGATATCATTACTCCGAATCTGACGGAATTATGTCTTCTTACAGACACTGACTACCGCATGATAAAGGTAATGACGGAGGAAAAACATCTGGTGACAGTGGCTGAACAGATGGCGAGAAATCTGATGACGGAAGGAACAAAAGAAGTACTTGTCACAGGAATACGTTTTACCGACGAAGAGAGTGGACAGGAGATGATGGGAAATCTGGCGGTGACAAAAGACGGCGCTTCATTTTCCGCCTTTCCGTTTATTGGAGAGAGCTTTTCGGGGACAGGCGATCTGTTTGCTTCGGTGATCGCAGGCGGAAAAGCAAGAGGCGACAAACTGCCGGATACAATGAAACTGGCAGGAGAGATGATCGAGCGGGCAATCCGGACATCTGTAAAGAATCATGTGCCGAGAAATGACGGTGTGGATTATGAGCAGTACCTGTGGATGCTGGGCGAAAAGAACAGGCTGAAGCAGGAGTGACATGTGCAGAGCTGCTGTGATATGAGAATGTTTAGGGGAAGAAAAATGGCGGATATTTTATACACGTATAAGAATAATGTTTATGTGAATCTGACAAACAAATGCGACTGTGCATGTACATTTTGTATCCGCAGTCATCGCGACAGCGTAGGAGAGGCGGATACGCTCTGGCACAAGAAGGACCCGGAACTCCGGGAAGTGTTGGACGCGCTCGATGCATTTGATTTTAGCGGATATGAAGAGCTGGTCTACTGTGGTTATGGGGAGCCTACCTGCGCACTTGACATACTGACCGCGTCTGCAAAATACGCGAAAGAGAAATACGGTATCCGGGTGCGGGTGAATACAAACGGTCTGGCAAACCTTTATTATGGCAGAGACGTGGTACCGGAACTGGCAGAGGTGGCAGACTGCGTCTCCATCAGCATGAATGCACCGACAGCAGAAGAATATATGGCTGTTACGCGGCCAAAGTTTGACGGCGCCTTTGAGGCTATGCTTCAATTTGCATCAGAGTGTGCGAAGCACATTGAGAAAGTGCAGTTTACGGTTGTGGATGTATTATCGGAAGATGACATTGAAGCAAGCCGCAGGCTGGCGGCGTCGATGGGGATCGGGTTCAGAGTGAGGCATTACGCGTGAGTGGATATGATGAATGGCAGACTTTTTGGTCTGCCATTTTTTGATATTTGTGCAACAAATTATATGTAATCTGACTCTAATATAAAACAGGAAAATACTGCACGAGAGGAGGGGTGCGGATGAATGGAAACGGGAATGAGCCGCAGGAGGAGCTTCAGCTCATTAAGCGGGCGAAAAGGGGAGACGTAAAAGCATTTTCCCAGCTATATGCCGGGATTTATACGGATCTGTATAAGTTTGCTCTTTATACGATACGGCACCGACAGGATGCGGAAGATGCAGTGAGCGAGACTGTAATGACTGCATGGGAGAAAATGAAATATCTGAGGAAAGACGAATCTTTCAGAAGCTGGATGTTTACAATTCTGAACAATCAGTGCAGAAAAATTCTGCGTGAACAGCGGGAAATGTACGGGATGGCGGACCATGGTGAAGAAAGGGACAACCCACAGATGGAGAAAAAACTCTGCAGTGAACCGGATTATGCGGGGCAGCATGATGTGAGAGAAGCGTTCGGCGCCCTTAGAGAAGAAGAACGCATTATCGTGGCATTTTCTGTATTCGGAGGTTACCAGAGTGAAGAGATCGGAAAGATGACGGGATATAATCCTGTAACAGTCCGGTCGAAGAAAAAGCGTGCGCTGGAAAAGATGAGAAAGATCATTGATCCGGAAACATAGTAAAGATGGAGAGGAGGATGGATATGGAAGATCGGGAAAAGGAATTGGAAGAACTCATTCGTTTAATGGCAGAAAACACAGGAATCCCGGCGGCGATCCACCCGGACGCTGTGGAGAAAAAGCTCGAGGCGGCGAAAACAGAGAAGAAACGGAGACTCAGACGAAAATATATCACCGGAGCTGTTGCTGCGTGTCTGTGCATTGCAGTCGGTATTGCAGGCAGTTATCTGCACTTCTCGCAGGAAACTTCAGAAACATCAGATACGACGGCCGGCTCGTCGGACAGTGCAGCAGGGGCGCCCTCAGACAGCGGAGTGGAAGAAAGTCTGATCGCATCAGCAGGGAGCTATGATGAGATATATAAATATATTCAGGCAGAGCGGGAGCAGTCAGAAACAGACGCAGGTATTTTCAGCCAATTCGGAATTTTGGAGGAGTCGGCGTCAACGGCGGATTCGGCAACGTCCGGAAGCGCTTCGAACAGTGGGAGTGCAGCATCCGCGGGAGATTCAGGAAACAGTTATTCTGATACGAATGTGAGAGAAGAAGGAGTCGGCGAAGCAGATATTGTAAAGACGGACGGCAGCAGCCTGTATATTGTGAATAGCCAGGCGGTTGAAATCGTCGGGATCGAGTCGGCAGAGATGGAAGAACTGGCAGAGATCCGTATGGCGGACGACTGTTATATAAAGGAACTTTACGTGCAGGATGACAGACTGGTCATAATGTATACCAGGACGGAACCCAGTGTTGATGAGGATGGATATTACAATAACTACAGAGATTATACGAATGCGCTTGTGTATGATATAAGCGACAGGACGAACCCGGTGAAAGTGGGGAATATTTCTCAGAGCGGATATTACAATACTATGCGTGTAAGAGACGGCTATGTATATGTGATCAGTAATTTTTACGCAGATGCGGCGGCACCTCGTGCAGATACAGCCGCCTATATCCCGGAAGTGCAGGGAAGTACGATGGCGGCGTCTGATATCTATATGCCGCAGAGGCAGATGGGAAATCAGTATACAGTGATCACGTCCTTCTCGCTCGAGGAGCCGTCGGAGAAAACAGACAGCAAAGCAGTGTTCGGCAGCAGCGGTATGTGTTATGTAAGTACGGAAAACATCTATGTGACAGAGGGCTGGTACGGGCAGGACGATGCAGAGGTCACCCAGACCTCAATCCGCAAGGTCGCGTATAAGGATGGCATACTTCAGGGCGAAGCTCAGACAAAGGTGGACGGAACGCTGAATGATTCCTTCAGTATCGATGAATATAACGGATACCTCCGGCTTGTGACTACAGTCAGTCCGGTCAGCAGCGGGGATGGCGGGATTGCAAGGTTTTTCAGCGGAGATACCGGGGAAAGACAGCAGGAGGACAGCAACTCCCTCTACGTACTGGATGAAAATCTGGAAATCGCCGGAGAAATCCATGACCTGGCGAAAGACGAAAGTGTATATTCAGCGCGCTTTATGGGAGATGTGGGATACTTTGTGACATTTAAACAGGTTGACCCGCTTTTCTCTGTGGATCTATCTGATCCGTCTGATCCGGAAATCATCGGAAAACTGAAGATACCGGGATTCTCTGAGTATCTCCATCCCTATGGAGACGGGCAGTTGCTCGGAATCGGGATGGATGTGGATGAAGAGAGCGTGACGACGAACGGCGTAAAAATATCCATGTTCGATATATCCAATCCGGCCGATGTAAACGAGGAAGAGAATTATGTCCTGGAAGACCTGTATGGAACAGACGTGGGATATAATTATAAGGAAGTCTTCGTCGATGTAGAAAAAAATCTTTTCGGATTTATGGCATATGGAGATACAACAAAATACTTTATCTTTACCTATGACGAAAATGGGTTCAAAGAAGTATTTTCAAGAGAACTGACGTTATACGGAAATGTCCGCGGCCTGTATGCAGGAGAACGGTTCTATCTTGTGAATGGGAATACAGTGGAGTCCTTTACAATGGATGCGTTCCAGAAAGTGGATGATATCGTGCTGTAAAATTCCATGTTTGTCGGGAAGACAATTTCTGGGTAAAGCGTCCGAAAAACAATCGGATACAGTGGAATGACGTACGTATCCGGGGGGGGACGGGGAGGGGGATGCTTCCGGCTCCGGTTACGGAACATAAGATATAGTAACAAGCCTGCGATACGGCTAAAAGCGATCAGGGAAAGGAAGAACTCACTTCGTTCAGACAACATCCTTTCCCTGATCAACGCCGCACCACAGGCTTTAACTATATCTAATGTCCCTCCACAGTCACCGAAAGCATCCCCTCCCCGCCCCTCCCGAAAGGTTCATCAATAGGGCTGTATTCGACTGATTTTCTACGTTCATCCAATCAGAATTGTATTCCCGATAAACACGAAGTTTACAGAAAACTGGTCGAAAGGGTAAACTTTATCGACTGCGTTCCCATTTCAACCGGTTTCTTTGACTTTCATGTTTGTCGGAGTGACTGCCGGATTCGATAGAGTAGAAAACGGATGGAGATGAGGCCCAGGAAGACTTGAAAAGAGATGAACGGTATGTGAGGAAGGCGACTTCAGAGTAATTCGATGGAAAAAGTTAAGGCTCCGGAAGATGATGTTAAGCCTGCAAATGGAGTGTTTGAGGCAAAGCCGAGTTCTCCATTTGCAGGCTTTGTATTTAATCATCTTTCGGAACCTTTAATTTTTCCCGAATTATGTAGCGGAGCCTGAAGCACATGCCGTTCATCTCGAAAAAATATTTCCGTGCCTCGTCTCCGTCCGTTTTCGGACGCTATACACAATGGCATTCAGTCCGACAAATTAAAATAAATCTTATTCTTCTGTGGCTTCTTCATCTGTTTCTGTATCAGCCGCAGCCACATGTACTTCTGTAACAGTTACTACTGTTGCCTCCAGATCGGTTGTAACGTCAACGTCTTTATCTTTTGCAATGTCAAGATCTTTCACGCGGATAGTATCGCCGACTTTCAGATCGCCGACATCCAGTTCAATCTTCTCAACCAGAGCTGACGGCAATGCTTTGAAATCTACTTCATGGAGCATCTGCTGCGGTACTCCTGCTACCAGTTTGTCTGCGTTGATCAGATGTATCTCTGCGGATGAGTGAACTTTCTCGGTACTTACAAGCGCCTGGAAATCAATCTCATCTACACCGCCTTTTAACGGGTTGAAGTCAACCTCTTTGATCAGGGCGTCGTATGCTTCACCCTCAACTTCCAGACGGATTCTGCCGCCTTTACCTTCTGTCTTGAGAAGCTTCTCCACATCGCCTTTTGTCATCTTAAGCGGAATGGTCTCTTTCATCTCACGGCCGAAGATACAGCCTGTAACAAATCCCTCACGTCTAAGTTTCTTGGCTTTGATTGTCATGTCTCTTTTTTCAGCTTTTAAAGTATTCATTTATCTTTTCCTCCAATCACTGAATCACGCTTAGCAGCCTTCAACTTTGTATACAGACAGCAATTGTCCAGCCGCTCTACGGCTAAACTGCTGTAACAAATAGGTATTGTTAAGTGGTGTTTCTTTGTTACATCTATAGTATAGCACCGTTGTCAAGGGGTGATTTACAAGAAAAAAACGGTGTGTTAAGATAGGGATTAGAAATGTTTGAGAAAAGAGAAAGGCAGGACAGGCAGTATATGAAATTAATGATCGCATCGGACATCCACGGCTCCGCATTTTACTGTGAGCAGATGCTGGAAGCATACCAAAGAGAAGAAGCGGACAGGCTCCTGATACTTGGAGATATCCTGTATCACGGCCCGAGAAATGATCTTCCGGAAGGATATGCTCCCAAGGAGGTGATCTCCATGCTCAACCCGATGAAAAGTCACCTTCTCTGCGTGAGGGGGAACTGTGATACAGAGGTTGATCAGATGGTGCTGAAATTTCCTATTCTCGCGGATTACTGTTTCCTCGAGCTCCCGGCGGGAGAGGTGAAATATGGGGAAACAGAACCGAAGCGGAAAGATACGAATGCAGAGACAATCAGCGTATTCGCCACTCACGGACATGTATACCATCCGAAGCACCTTCCGCCGCTTAAGAACGGCGATATTCTTCTGACCGGACATACGCATATTCCGGCCTGTGAGGAGATCACGGATGCGGACGGAAACATATACCGGTATCTGAATCCGGGATCCGTAGCGATCCCGAAAGAGGAGTCTGCCCACAGTTATATGATATATGAGAACGGCTGTTTTCAATGGAAGAATATGAAGGGGGAGGAATATATGACATGGAAGACCGATTCGCGCTTTTGATCGATGCAGACAATGTATCTGCAAAATACATCCAGCCGATTCTGGATGAGCTTTCAAAATACGGAAAAGTCACATATAAAAGAATCTACGGGGACTGGACCAGGACAAACAATGCAAGCTGGAAGGAAGAACTTTTACAGAACTCAATCACGCCGATTCAGCAGTTCAGCTATACTCATGGGAAAAATGCGACGGATTCGGCGATGATCATCGATGCGATGGATATGCTGTATACAAGCGATCTTGAGGGTTTTTGCCTTGTGTCAAGCGACAGTGATTTTACAAGGCTTGCCAGCCGCCTGCGAGAGAGCGGGAAGATAGTGATAGGGATGGGAGAAGACAAGACACCTTCTCCGTTCCGCAAAGCGTGTGATATATTTACAGAGCTGGAGCTGCTGCTGGAAGACAGTACGATGGATAAAGATGAGCGGGAGGAAAAGAATGCGGCTCATCATACCCACGGAAAAGAACAGAAAAAGAGAAATGTGGTTTCTAAAGAACAGGTTGAGGAGGCTGTAGTCAAGATCATCACGGAAAATCAGAATGACGACCGTGAAACCGGACTTGGAGAAGTCGGCAGCCGTCTTGTCAAGCTGTATCCGGATTTTGATGTGCGCCGCTACGGGTACAGCCTGCTGTCAAAATTTCTCGAGACACTGCCGAAGCTGAAATTGATTCAGGAAGGGACAAAGGTCTCTGTGACATTGTATGAAGATAAAAGCCGGAAGGAAATGCTGGAGGAATATATCCTGCAGCAGATCAAGGCAAGCGGGAAATGCGGGATCGCACTTAGCTCTCTCGGTAACCGGATCCGGATGAAGTTCGGGGATTTTAAGGTAAGGGATTACGGATTTTCCCAGTTTAAGCAGTATATTCAGAGCTTCCAGAATGTGGAGCTGGTGGATGACGGAGAGAGAACAAGAGCCGTATATGTAAAAGAATAATAAAGAATGAGGGAGCATAGCAGTTAATACTGATTTTCCCCCTGACATGAAGGAAAAAGACAATCCTATAGAATTTGAGGCTTTTCAAAGTCTGAATTTTCTGCGGGACTGTCTTTTTTGTATTTCTTAATCTCAAGATGTAAGAAACGCTGGCATTTCATGATATTCCTGCCAATCGCATACCAGTTTTATACTATCAGGACTATACATTACATTTTTGATGGGGATAGCCTGAGAGTTCCTGATGTGCAAACAGGAAAGATACACAGATGAGGGATAGTATACCGCGTGTCCGGGAACCTTTATGGGAACACAGTTATTTACCATTTACGTAAACTTGGGATATTTCCCAACTTTGTTTTTTCTAAATGTATACGATTTCTGTATGTATTGACGAAAGGGGGATTGGTTTCTGTAAAATATTTGTAAATTCATATGTCTTGTCACCTGTAAAATCAAG
Organism: uncultured Lachnoclostridium sp.; assembly: GCA_946491795.1. GTDB lineage: Bacteria > Bacillota > Clostridia > Lachnospirales > Lachnospiraceae > Mediterraneibacter > Mediterraneibacter gallistercoris. Next base: position 30,905 of record CAMLYF010000001.1, read on the forward strand.
TGCTATAATTTGCACCATGGTGTGAACTGAAACAGATTTCGGGGGTTCACATATGCAGAAAAGCAAAGGGGTGTACACATGACAGTCAGAGAAGAAATAGAAAAATTAAAGAAAGAGAAAAATGCGGTAATACTTGCCCATTATTACGTCAGGCCTGAAGTGCAGGAGGTTGCTGATTATATAGGGGATTCTTTCTACCTCAGCAAAGTGGCGGTGGGCTTAAAAGAGCAGACCATTGTTTTTTGCGGCGTCTCATTTATGGGTGAGAGCGCCAAGGTACTCAATCCGGACAAGACGGTGCTCATGCCGGATATGCATGCGGACTGTGCGATGGCCCATATGGCAGATCCGGAGACGATCCGGAAAGTAAGAGAGAAATATGAAGATGTGGCGGTCGTATGCTATATTAATTCTACGGCAGAGCTGAAAAGATATTCTGACGTCTGTGTTACATCTGCAAACGCGGTTCAGATTGTAAAAGCACTCCCGAATAGAAATATCTTCTTCATTCCGGACCGGAATCTCGCACATTTTGTCGCTGAACAGGTGCCGGAGAAGCATTTTATTTTCAATGAAGGCTACTGTCCGGTACATGAAAACATACAGGCAGATCAGGTCAGGAAAGCAAAAGAGAAACACCCGGATGCAGAAGTGCTGACACATCCGGAATGCCCGCGGAAAGTTCTGGAAATATCAGACTATGTGGGGAGTACATCCGGTATCATTAAGTATGCGGGGGAGAGCAGCTCAGAGGAATTTATCATATGCACGGAGAACGGAGTCGAGGCTGAGCTTGAAAAAAGATATCCGGATAAGAAATTTTATTTTACCGATGCAGTGCCGGTCTGTGCGGATATGAAGCTGATCACGCTGGAAAAGATCCTGCATGTCTTAAAGACAGGAGATAATGAGGTGACCCTGGATGAAGGGCTGCGAAAGGAATCGGAGAAGCCTTTACAAGAAATGCTGAAGCTGGCAAAGTAGGCTGAAACAGCTGAGACAGGACTGGAAGCAACTGAAACAGCAACGGATCAAAGATACAGATCAACAGAAAGAAGAGAGATAAAATGAACAGAAATATTAAGCAGAATGAGGATATGGAACCGGAGAAAGAAATGCAGGCGGATGTAGTGATTGTGGGCACCGGTGCGGCAGGACTTTTTGCCGCGCTGAATCTGCCCCGGGACAGGAAAGTCCTTATCATTACAAAGAAAGATGCCGAGAGCAGTGATTCTTTTCTTGCCCAGGGCGGGATCTGTGTACTTAAAGATGAGTCGGATTATGAGAGCTATTTTGAAGACACAATGAGGGCAGGGCATTATGAGAACAGAAAAGAGTCTGTGGATATTATGATCCGAAGTTCCAGAGAAATCATAAGGGAACTGATCGGGTATGGCGTGAAGTTCGAGCGAAGGAACAGCGGAAGTGATGAAGATACTCCGGAAATCCGGGAAAATCAGGACAAACAGAAGACAGAAGAGCCGGAAAATTTTCTGGACGACTATGCATTTACCAGAGAGGGCGCCCATTCCAGGCCCCGTATCCTGTTCCATGAGGATGTGACGGGAAAAGAGATTACGAGCAAGCTGCTTGCACAGGTGCGCTCTCTTGAAAATGTACGTATCATGGAGTACACTACAATGACGGATATCATTGTAGAGGGAACAGACGGGCAGCCGGATGGAGATGACAGACAGTGCGCAGGGATCATTGCTGAGGATGCGCAGGGAAATGTACTGACAATCCGAGCTCCTTATACGATACTTGCAAGCGGAGGTATCGGCGGACTGTATGAACATTCTACCAATTATCCGCATCTTACGGGGGATGCCCTGCGTATCGCCGAAAAGTACGGAATACGTCTGGAACATCTTGATTACGTCCAGATCCACCCGACGACATTGTATTCCAGGAAACCAGGAAGAAGGTTCCTGATCTCGGAGTCCGTCAGGGGAGAAGGGGCTATCCTGCTTGACAAGAACGGAAAGCGCTTCACCGACGAGCTTCAGCCCCGGGACGTAGTCACGGCAGCAATCCGGGAACAGATGAAAAAGGACGGAACTGACCATGTCTGGCTGTCCATGGAGAGGATCGACAAAGATACGATTCTGAATCATTTCCCCAATATATATGAACACTGTCTGGAAGAGGGATATGATGTGACGAAAGAATGGATTCCGGTCGTGCCTGCCCAGCATTATTTCATGGGAGGTATCTGGGTGGACAGTGACAGCCAGACTTCTATGGAGCATTTGTTCGCAGCGGGCGAGACAAGCTGCAACGGCGTCCATGGAGCGAACCGGCTGGCGAGCAACTCCCTGCTGGAGAGCCTTGTCTTTGCGCAGCGGGCCGCGCATAAGATCGGTGCCGGGCTGGAAGCAGGAAGGAAAGCCGGGAAGCAGGAACTGGACGAAACGGCATAAGAAAATAGAAGAAAGCGGGGAACGAACATGAACAAGACCACAATGACTCTCCAGGCAGATCATCTGATTTTGGAGGCGCTGAAAGAAGATATATCAAGTGAAGATGTAAGTACAAATGCGGTGATGAAAGAGGCGGTTACCGGCGAGGTAGACCTGATCTGCAAGCAGGACGGGATCATAGCCGGTCTGGAAGTGTTCCGCAGGGTGTTTGAGCTGTTGGATGCAGATACGGAAGCGGAGTTTTTCTGCAGCGACGGCGATGAGGTGAAAGCGGGACAGCTCATGGGAAAAGTGAGAGGAGACATCCGTGTCCTGCTGTCCGGAGAGAGGGTGGCGCTGAACTATCTGCAGAGGATGAGCGGAATCGCCACATACACCCATTCGGTGGCAGAACTTTTAAAGGGCAGCAGAACAAAACTTCTGGATACGCGAAAGACCACGCCGAATATGAGGATCTTTGAAAAATATGCGGTCCGTGTGGGCGGCGGATACAACCACAGGTATAATCTATCTGATGGTGTTCTGTTGAAGGATAATCATATCGGGGCTGCCGGCGGAGTCGCTCAGGCTGTGAAAATGGCGAGAGATTACGCGCCGTTTGTACGGAAGATAGAGGTAGAAGTAGAAAATCTGGATATGGTCCGCGAGGCAGCTGATGCGGGAGCGGATATTATCATGCTCGATAATATGTCTCCTGATGAAATGCGCGAAGCGATCCGGATTATCGACGGACGGGCGCAGACGGAGTGTTCGGGGAATGTGACGAAAGAAAATATCACAAGGCTGACTGAGCTTGGAGTTGATTATATTTCCAGCGGGGCACTGACACATTCTGCATCTATACTTGACATTTCAATGAAAAACCTGCATGCTGTAGAGTAAGAATGAACAGAAACCTACAGCGGCGCGCATGTACAGAGTAGATCTGTTCTGCGCGCCTTTTCATTTTTGGGGAAGATTTTTTTAACTTCCTGAGATATAATAGGCGAGGAGGAAATCTGATGACAGGTTCGGACAGAAGAAACGCGATCGTAGAACGGATCCGTAACAGCAATGTCCCCGTATCCGGCAAGGCTCTCGCATCGGAGTTTGATGTGAGCCGGCAGGTGATCGTACAGGACATTGCACTGATCCGCGCAGCCGGGCATGACATTATATCTACAAACAGAGGATATATTATAAATGAGCCTTATTCGGCAAAACGTGTATTTAAAGTCAGACACACGGACGAAGAGCTGGAAGAAGAGTTGAACGCCATTGTCGACCTGGGAGGAAAAGTCTGTAATGTGATAGTGAACCACAGAGTATACGGAAGGCTGGAGGCGGAACTGAACATTACTTCCAGACGGAAGGTGGCGGAGTTTATTGCCGATATAAAAAACGGAAAATCCAGCCCGTTAAAAAATATCACATCCGATTATCATTATCATACAGTAGAGGCAGACAGTGAGGATACTCTGGATCTGATCGGAGAAATGCTGCGAAAAAAAGGATTTCTTATAGAAACATAAAGAAGTGGAGAACTTATGGAAGAGATTAAAAAATTACTCGACAGAGTTTTAAATATAGATTTTATCCGTGCGGTGATCAGTAATCCGCGGGAAAAAGAGGGCATAATAAAGGTGAAAGTCCGGCCGCTGGAGAAGAAAGGAAGCCTTTTGTTCCAGTTTGAGGCATTTACGGATAAACAGGCGTTTCATAAAAATCTGTGCAAAGAGGAGGCGGAAGCACAGTTCGCCGGATACGCGGAGCAGTTCCGACAGATGCAGATAGAGACTGTAAGTGACATATATACGGTGCTCATCAGTAAGAAGGGAAAGATTACGGTTAAGAGAAAGCAGCGCCGGGAGAAGGCACAGGCGGCGGATCTGTCCCATAACCGTAAGAAACAGTATATTCTGGAAGAAGGGATTCCGGTGCCGTTTCTCAGAGATCTGGGCGTGATGACAGAGGATGGGAAGATTGTGAGGACAAAGACTGATAAATTCCGCCAGATCAACCGTTTTCTGGAATTTATAGAAGATATCCTCCCCCAGCTCGACAAAGGGAGAGAAGTTACGATTCTTGATTTCGGATGTGGAAAATCTTATCTCACATTCGCCATGTATTATTATCTGCATGAGCTGAAAAATTATGATATCCGCATTATCGGTCTTGATCTGAAAGAGGACGTGATCAGGCACTGCGCGGAACTGGCAGAGAAATACGGCTATGAGAAGCTGACGTTTCTGGTGGGGGATATCGCAGATTATGAGGGCGTCGATCAGGTGGATATGGTTGTCACGCTGCATGCCTGTGATACGGCGACTGATTATGCGCTGGCAAAGGCAGTGGGCTGGAATGCAAAGGTGATCCTTTCGGTCCCATGCTGCCAGCATGAACTGAATATGCAGTTTTCGGACTCCGTCAGACATGACAATGGAAAAGGCGGGGAGAACAGGGGAATGGTTTATGAGATGCTCGCCCCGGTCATGGATTACGGACTTCTGAGAGAACGTTTTGCAGCTCTTGTGACAGATGGTCTGCGGGCAAAATATCTGGAGCGTATGGGGTATGAGACACAGGTGCTCGAATTCATTGATATGGAACATACACCGAAGAATATCCTGTTGCGGGCGGTGAAGAAAGGAACATCTGGGGAGAAGGTTACGGAGGATATCATAAAATGTGAACAGTTTCTGCAGGCTGACCTGATATTAGGACGCCTGTTTTCAGATAAAAGGGAGAATAAATAAGAATGAAAAAAAGGATCATCAAAGCGGGAGTGCTGATCGCTGTTTTTATAGCAGCTCTTGTGATCAGCAGTCTGGTCATAAACAGTGGAACAGAAGATGAAATCGTTGATATGGGGGCGCCTACACTGCCGCGTATTTCATTCACAGTAGACGGAACAGAAGTGAATCCGCTCTTCGGTTACGTTCAGGATATGGATATTACGGCGATGCGGGATACGATCACGCCGCTGGGGGCGGACGGTTCGCTGACTATGAATATAGAGGATGACGGAAATGACATTTCTGATATCCGTTATGAGGTATATTCACTGGACGGAGAGGACATGTATGCGGATGGCGAAGCGGATGTGCCGGACGAGGGAGAGCAGGTATCTCTTTCTATCGGGAATATCCTCTCTGATGAAGTCCGTGAGGCAGTGCTCAAGGTAATCCTGACGGCTGATGATGAGACAGTCAGCTATTATACAAGAATCGCCGCTCCGTCAGACCTGACAACAGGAAAGTGCCTTGAGTATGCGATGGATTTTCACGACAAGGCAATAAATAAAGAGGGAACAGAAGATCTGGAAAGTCATCTGGAGCCGGGCGACGAGAGCGATAATACGACATATCAGACGGTCAATATCCATTCTGATGTAACGCATGTACAGTGGGGAGATCTTTCACCTGAGATTGTCGGAGACGTGGAATGGAGTATCAAGGAGAGTAACACGGTATACACTTCTATCCTGGCGAAGTACCAGGTGTCCTGTCAGGATGAAAACGGCGATACGGCGCTCTATAATGTAAAGGAATTCTTCCGCGTACGTTTCCTTGTGGATACGATCTATCTGCTGGATTATAACAGGGATATGGAACAGATCTTTCAGGGAACTGCGTCAGAGTTTGATGACAATGGAATCCTGTTCGGGATTACGTCACAGGACGACGTACAGTATGAGACAAACAGCGACGAGACGATCGTGGCATTTGTCCAGGAGAGAAATCTCTGGCTGTACAATGGAGAAGAGGATGAACTGACAGAAGTATTCAGCTTTTCCGATCAGGAAGGCCGCGATATGCGAAGCAAAAATGATCAGCATGCGGTCCGGATCATAAGCATGGATAACGACGGAAATCTGGCGTTTGCAGTGTATGGTTATATGAACCGGGGGTATCATGAAGGCGAGGTCGGAGTCGGAATTTATTATTTCAGCGTGGATACAAATGCGATCGAGGAAAAAGCATTTATACCGAGTACCAAGTCTTATGCCATCGCAGCAGATGAACTCGGGAAAATGGTTTACTATAATCACGATCAGTCTATGCTCTATGTACTCGCTGACGGAACTCTGTATCAGATCGATCTTGATAATGATAAGCAGACGACTCTCGCCAAAGGACTTACGGAAGAGCAGTATGCCGTATCGGATGACGGACATCTCATGGCATACCAGACAACCGGCGGCACGGAAGACGGTAAAGAAGATACGAAGAAAAATAATGCGGACGGCGGTGCAGGTACAGCCGGATCAGCCATCTGTGTGATGAATCTGAAAAGCGGTGATACGTATACGATAGATGCCGGAGAAGGCGAAACCGTGCGGCCGCTCGGGTTTATCAACGGAGATTTCGTATTTGGAAAAGCACGCTCATCTGATGAAGGAACGACGGTTGCGGGCGAAGAGGTCAGTCCAATGTACGAGATTGAGATACGGAATTCGGACAATAAGACTGAAGCGCAGTATTCATTTGAAGATCAGAATATTTATACGACGGATATTCTTATCGAGGAAAATCTGCTGACACTTAACAGAGTTGTAAAAGAAGGCAAGACTTATAATTCGACCTCACAGGAATATATTACAAATAATCAGGAACGAGAGGAATCATCCGTTACACTGGAGAAGTATTCAACAGATGTGAAAGAGACACAGCTGAGGCTGACATTTGCCGACGGAATCGGCAATACAGAGCCGGAGCTTATAAAGCCCGGGCAGATTGCCTCAAAAGAACCGCTTACAGTTACTTTGAGCGGCGGCGACAGCGGAGAAAAGTTCTATGTCTATGGCATGGGAGAGCTGGTTGCGATTTATGACAAAGCCGGCTATGCGATCCAGAGAGCCAATGAACTGTCTGGTGTGGTTATTTCTTCCAATCAGGAATATGTATGGGAGAGAGGAAACAGAGATCTTGTGTATTCCACGGATGCGGCTGCATTCAGTAAGGAGAGTGGCGAGACATCGCTGGCGGCGTGCGAGCGTTATATGGAGCGGTATGAAGCTCATCAGGTAGATCTGACCGGATGTACGCTGGATCAGGTGCTCTATGTGATCAACCGGGGCTGCCCTGTGATCGCGCTGGTGGATTCGAACCATGCGGTGCTGCTGACGGGATACACTATGACAGATATTACTTATATTGATCCGGATGACGGAAAGTCCCATACAGCGGGGATAAGTGCGCTGGAGAAACAGACAGAAAGCAGCGGAAATGTATTTATAGGATATATAAAGTAGCAGTCTTGTATGAATGGTATCAAGTAAAAAGCTTCCCGGATGCGGAATGATCCGCAAAAGGGAAGCTTTTTAAATATTGTTTTATGAGACGGTTATACGGTTGTTTTGAATAATAACCCTCTGTATCTGTTCAGTGCTGTGTACAGGATCAGTCCGAGCACGCCGCAGGAGATCACTTCTCCGATTCCCACAGTCAGCATCATAAACGGAATCGGAAGCGGCACCATGTAGCCGTATTTCAGCACAAACGGTACGACGATCACATTTGCAATAATCGGCGGAAGCGGTGCGAGATATTTACTCTTATTCCTAAGCATCCATGTGAAAATCGCTCCGATCAGTGTGGCAAGGCTTCCGAAGATGATATCCGGCAGAATGCATCCGCCGAGGATATTACTGATAAGACAGCCTAAAAATACGCCTGGAATAGCTGCGGGGGTAAAAGCCGGAAGAATGGTCAGTGCTTCAGAAATACGAACCTGAACCTCTCCGTAACTGAATGACGCGCCGATAAGAGTCAGCACGACGTAGATTGCGGCAATCATAGCCGCCTGTGCTATGAACAGCACTTTGCCTGATTGATTGTTTTTCATTTTTCTGTTCTCCTTTAGTTTTGTTTTACGAGTGGAAGGTCTCGAACACTCGGCACATTTTACGGCGGTGACCGCCGGAAAGCCCCTGTAGACCTTGGTTTTCGCCTTAGCGTGTAAAGCAGGCTGCCAGTGACAGCCTGCTTGTAGTGGGCTTTGCAACGTCTGCTAGTATAACACGGCAATCATATTAAATCAAGGGTAGTGTAAGAAGTAATTCCATCAGCCTTTCAGCAGATTGTCGATCATCCTTGAAGCTTCACTCCGGGTGATCGTCTTTGGATCCCACTTTATTGAAGCGCGCCTTTTGCGGATCAGGTTTTCCAGAAGCGCGATCTGTTTCGCCGTAGCGGGCTGAGGTTTCTTGAGTTTATATGTAAGCTGTACCGGCTTAAAGAGTTTCGGGTCTTTGTCTTCAAAATAATGCGCCAGTGTCTGATAGAGCTTTGCGGTTGCCAGCGCATCATGGTATGCCCTGTGCGCGGATTTGTTCTCAATGTGGTAGTATTCGCACAGGCTGCCGAGGCTTTTGGAATTCAGTTCTTTAAGTACTTTCTGGGCAATCTTCAGCGTATCGATCCCCATTTTTTCAAAAGACAGTCCGTCTGCAGCTGCGCTGCATTTCATAAAACTGTAATCGAAAGATACGTTGTGTCCGATCAGCACATCCTCCTCGCAGAAATCGAGAAAATCTGCGATAACACTGCACCTCGGGCGTGCTCCCGCCACCATCTCGTTGGTAATCCCGGTCAGAGAGGTGATCGAGGGAGAGATGGAAGCGGTCGGTTTGATAAATTCCATGAAGCGTTCCGCTACTTTGCCGTCCCGTACTTTCAGAGCGCCGATCTCTATGATTTCATTTTCAAGCGGATTCAGCCCCGTTGTTTCAACGTCAAATGCTATATATGATTTCAACATGATGAAAATCTCCTTTTCTTTCGCTATTATACTTGAAAATGCCGGAAAATGACAGCAAAGTTTTTGCGGTGGTTCACGTTAATTCTTGATCTTTTTTAATTTTTACAAATATAATCAATTTATTAAAATTATAAAAAAAATATAAAAATACATCATGTACAACTTCTTACTGCGTTGATATACTAATTTAGTGTATTAAAGTCCCTTGGACATATCTAAGGAAAAGGAGGGTATTTTTAATGATTACATTTATCATTGGTCTCGTGATTCTTTTCGTGGGAGCTGCACTCTACGGAAAGTTCTGCGAGAAAGTATTTGGTCCTGACGACAGGAAGACTCCTGCCTATACGAAAGAGGACGGTGTAGACTATGTACCTATGAGAGGGTGGAAGAACAGTCTGATCAATCTGCTGAACATCGCGGGAACAGGCCCGATACTCGGACCGATCCAGGGCATCCTGTTCGGACCGATCGCGTTTATCACGATCCCGATCGGAAACATTATCGGCGGAGCGATGCACGATTACTTTTCCGGTATGATCTGTCTGCGCGACGGCGGAACGCAGATGCCGGATATGATCCGCAAGTACAGCAACAAAGGTGTTTATACGTTTTACCAGATCTTCTGCAGCCTGCTGCTTCTCCTCGTAGGCGCGGTGTTCATCTATACGCCGGGAGATATTGCGGCAACTCAGGTGTTCGGGTTCGATGGATCGGTAACATCCGTGTCCACATGGGTGATCTACGGAGTGATCTTTGTATATTACCTGATCGCAACTGTATTCCCGATCGATAAGATCATCGGACGGATCTACCCGATCTTCGGTGCGATCCTTCTGTTCTCCGCAATCGGAGTATTTGTCGGTATTTTCGTACTTGGATTCCCGCTTACTGAGATATGGGATGACTGGAATGCAGGCAGTGTGCTGTACGGCGATTATTTCAGCGCAAATCACTTTATCCCGATCTTCTTTATCACGGTTGCATGTGGTATCCTCTCCGGATTTCATTCCACACAGACGGCGATCATCTCCCGTACGATGAAGAGCGAGAAGCAGGGACGTATGACATTCTACAACATGATGGTAGTAGAAGGATTTATCGCTATGGTATGGGCTGCCGGTGCAATGGGCGTTTACAACCTTGGCCTTCAGGAGGCGAATGCATCTCTGGCAACAGCTACGATCGGTGTAGTATGTAAACACATTCTCGGACCGGTCGGCGGTATCATTGCTCTTCTCGGAGTTATCGTGCTTCCGATCACATCCGGAGATACAGCGCTGCGTGCGCTCCGTCTGGCGGTTGCGGACGGGCTTCACATTGATCAGAGATCCACGAAGAAGAGGCTCGGTCTTGCTGCAGTTATCTTTGTGCTTGTTGCAGTGATCCTTGTATTTGCAAAGAGCAATGCGGACGGATTCAATATACTGTGGAGATATTTTGCATGGTCCAACCAGAGCCTGTCCCTGTTCGCGTTCCTTGCGATCACGGTATGGATGTTCGAGACAGGCAGGACAAAATTTGTCTGGATGCCGCTCATCCCGGGCGCATGGTATACGTTCGTTACGGTTACATATATTGCGAATGCCCAGATCGGCTTCAATATCCCGTGGCTTGGCGCATATATCATCGGTGTTGTCGCAGCGGCGGCTTATGTGGCGGTACTGCTCTGGTACGGCAGAAAACGTTCGGCAATCAAAGCAAGGCAGGCCGGTAAAGTGGCATAATATAAAGAAAATTAAATGAAATAATACTAGTCAGTATAAAAGCCCGGAACAGCAGAAATCTTCAGCGAGATCTGCAGTTCCGGGCTTGTTCAGTGTTAAAGATAATCCTTCAGCTTCTTCATCAGAGCTTCTTCTGTCCGGATAATCTTCTGGGCAAGATCCGCCGCTTTTTTATCTGCCTTGTTATACTGATGCGCCTTTTCGCCCAATGTTTTGACTCCCATGTTGCACCCGTCCATAAGAAGCTTGGCGACCTGAGTGTTGTCACTGTTGAATGTCAGTTTTATTTCTGTAGTGAAACGGGATAATGTACTGGCCATGACTCCAGGGGAAACTGCTTCGTTTCCGGCTTCCTTTAGAAGGGAAACTGCTTCGTTTTCAAGGCATCGGTGCTTTCCTGTATAATCATTGATCAGCTTCCTGAATTCGGTATCCTTAACATATTCCTTTATCTGTTCAAAGCTTTCCACTGCCATCCGGCATCCGCTGCAGCATTCTTCGAGAAGCTTTCGTGTCTGTTCATCCATAGTGAATCCCTCCTGTGATCTGTTTACAGTTATAGTTTGTATTTTTTTCAATAATATGTGCCAAATACGGCAGAATTCAGGCATCATAAATTGATTTTTATACTTTCTTACAATATAATAAAGCCGAACCGGAGCAATCCCGATGAAAATGCGGGATGTTCACACTTATTAAGATCGGTTCTAAAAAGACAGAAAGGGGGAAGCTTATGCTGACAGGAAAAACAGTTCTTCTGGGTGTATCAGGCAGTATAGCGGCGTATAAGACGGCGTATCTTGCCAGCGCTCTCAAAAAACTCAATGCGAACGTCCATGTCCTTATGACCCGGAATGCGACAAACTTTATCAATCCTATTACATTTGAGACGCTCACGGGCAACAAATGTCTGGTTGATACATTTGACCGGAATTTTGAGTTCAGCGTGGAGCATGTGTCTCTGGCCAAACAGGCGGATGTGGTTATGATCGCACCGGCCAGTGCCAACGTGATCGGTAAGCTTGCACACGGAATCGCAGATGATATGCTTACCACAACAGTCATGGCATGCAAATGCAGGAAACTGATCGCACCGGCAATGAACACGAATATGTTTGAAAATCCGGTGGTTCAGGACAACCTTAAGACGCTTGTCCATTACGGGTATGAGGTCATCAGCCCGGCTGTGGGATATCTGGCGTGCGGCGACACGGGCGCGGGAAAGATGCCGGAGCCCGAGGTGCTTCTGGAGCATATCCTGCAGGAGATTGAATTTGAAAAAGACATGCAGGGACTCCGGGTGCTGGTGACGGCGGGTCCGACGCAGGAGGCAATCGATCCGGTTCGGTATATTACGAATCATTCTACCGGAAAGATGGGGTATGCCATTGCGAAAATAGCGTCAAGGCGCGGCGCAGAGGTGACACTGGTGACCGGGCAGACGGCACTGAGTGATCCGAGGTTTGTAAACGTCGTGCAGTTAAAATCCGCCAGGGAGATGTTTGACGAAGTGACCGGACGGGCAGCGGAACAGGACATTATCATTAAAGCCGCGGCTGTGGCAGACTACAGGCCGAAGCATGTGAGCAACCGGAAAATGAAGAAGCAGGACGGAAATCTTGTTATTGAACTGGAGCGCACGGATGATATTCTGGAATATCTTGGAGAGAACAGAAAGCCCGGGCAGTTCCTGTGCGGATTCGCAATGGAGACGGAGAATCTGTTGGAAAACTCCAGAAGGAAGCTGGAGAAAAAGCATCTTGATATGATCGTCGCCAACAGTCTGAGAGTAGAAGGCGCCGGTTTTGGCGGCGACACCAACGTGGTGACCTTGATCACAGACTCAGAGGAAATCTCACTCGGTAAAATGTCAAAAGAGGAGACCGCCTCGCACATTCTTGATCAGATCATGAAGATGCGTAGAGACGGCAAAAATGTTTAACCGTAACGCGGACAGGCATAACCGGCGGACGGAAAAAGAAAGAGAAAAATTGAATAAAGAGTAACAGGGTAAATAAGCAGAAGACAGTTCTGCGCCAAAAGTATTGTATCCCGTAAGGGAATGATAACAAGGAGGCAATATTATGAACAATTCAACAACACAGAAACCCGCAGGAAGCAGATATAGCACGATGAGCATGGTCCAGGTGGCGATATTCGGTGCAATCATATGCATCATGGCCTTCACCCCCTTTCTGGGCTATATCCCGCTTGGATTTACAAGGGCAACGATCATCCATATCCCTGTCATTATCGCTTCACTGCTGATGGGACCGAAGAAAGGCGGCGCGCTTGGCTTCCTGTTCGGTCTGACGAGTTTTATTAATAACACGATCAATCCCAGCGCTACGTCATTTGTATTCACGCCATTTTACAGCTTAGGTGAGTTCAGCGGCGGCATCGGGAGCGTGATCATCTGTTTTATTCCACGTATTCTGGTAGGAATCGTTCCGTATTTTGTATATAAATTAGTACTCAGACTTTCAAGTGAAACAACAAAGAACCGGGGCGTGTCCAATATCGGGCTCGTATTGGCGGGAATATCAGGAGCTCTTGTAAATACACTCCTGGTCATGAACCTTATCTATATTTTTTTCGGAGATGCCTATATTAAGGCAAGTGAAAAAGCGGTATCACTGGGATATATGGTTATTCTGTCTATAATTGGGATCAATGGAGTTCCGGAGGCAATCATTGCAGGCATCCTTACCCTGTGTATCGGCAAAGTACTCCTGAAGAAAAATGTGAGAGAAAGGCTGGGATTTTAGCGATGATCTTAGCAATTGATATTGGAAATACGAATATTGTGATCGGCTGCATCGACGGGAAAAAATGTCTTTTCGTCGAGAGGCTGTCCACGGTCCGGACAAAGACAGAACTGGAGTATGCTTTTGATGTGAAAAATGTACTGGATATTTACCACATTAAGAGGACGGATATTGAGGGCGGAATTATATCTTCAGTGGTACCTCAGATTACGACTGTGGCAAAGCTTGCGGTTGAGAAAATATTAAAGAAAGAAGTGCTTGTTGTAGGGGCAGGTATCAAGACCGGTCTTAACATCCGAATCGATAATCCGGCGCAGCTCGGAAGTGATCTTGTGGTTGATTCCGTGGCAGGCATCACCGAATATCCGGTGCCGCTCCTTATTTTTGACATGGGAACGGCGAATACTGTCTGCGTGATCGACAAGAACAAAAATTATATCGGCGGGATGATCTACCCGGGAATCGGGGTATCTCTGGATTCTCTGACCGCGCACGCATCCCAGCTGGGCGGCATCAGCCTTGAGGCGCCCGAGCATATTATCGGGAAAAATACAGTAGATTGCATGAAGAGCGGAACAATCTACAGTGCTGCGGCTGCCATTGACGGGATCATCGACAGGCTCAGGGAAGAAGTGGGGGGCGAGGCGACCGTAATTGCTACCGGCGGGCTCGCCAAAAAGATAGTTCCGTACTGCAGGAGAAAGATTATATTGGATGATAATCTGCTCCTCAAAGGGCTGGCAGTGATCTACCGCAAAAATAGGAAGTGAAATTTCGATTTTCGACCTGATAAAGTATTCGCCGGGAGGCAGGTATTGCTAACGCATACGTTTTCATTCGGCTGCAGCGTAACGGTACATAAGAGCGCAAAAATGCGTTCTAAGCGCCGACGCTGCCCCAACGGTGCGTACACAATACCTGCCTCCCGGCTGCTCTTTTCCATTCCGAAAATTCTCATGCAAACAGGTAGAAGAAGGATTGATTTATTTGGTAAGTACTTCGATTCCGTTTTCGGTTACAAGTACCATATATTCGATTTGCGCGGACAGTCCGTCGTCGATGGTATATACAGTCCAGCCGTTATCTTCATCGACAAAAAAGTCAGGACTTCCTTCGTTGATCATCGGCTCAATGGTGAACATCATGCCCGGTACGAGAAGCATTTCGCTGCCCTTTGGAGTTACGTAGCTTACGAAGGGGTCTTCGTGAAATTCAAGGCCGATACCATGGCCGCCGATTTCTTCAACTACGGAGTAACCGTTTGCTTTTGCGTGTGTGTTGATCGCATCGGCGATATCACCTAAGTGTCCCCATGGTTTTGCGGCGGCTAACCCCAGTTCTACGCATTCTTCCGTGACGCGGACCAGACGTTCGGCGCGCTCCGAAACTTTGCCCATTTTAAACATACGTGAAGCATCGGAAAAATATCCGTCTACAATAGTTGAGACATCAACATTGATGATGTCTCCCTCCTTCAGGATGATATTTTCATCCGGAATGCCGTGGCAGATTTCGTTATTCAGTGAAGTACACACGCTTTTAGGAAATCCCTGATAATTGAGAGGGGCGGGGATACCGCCATGCTCTGTCGTATAGCGGTATACGATATCGTCGATCTCAGCGGTGCTCATTCCGATATGGATGTGCTTTGCCACTTCATCGAGTACAGCTGTGTTGAGGGCGGCACTTGTTTTAATCTTCTCTATCTGAGCCGGTGTCTTGAGCAGCTTACGGGTAGGTACAATCTCACCCTTTTCTGCGTGTAAAAGCATTTTTTCTTCAATCGGCATGTGGCATTTTTTGTATTTTTTGCCGCTGCCGCACCAGCATAGCTCATTTCTTTCCATGAAATACATCTCCTCTAAAATATCATTAATATTATATACAATGGCAGATCAGAAGCGATGGATGAACAGACCGCTTCGGAGCTTCGGCTCAAACCATGTTGACTTTGGCGGCATAAGCATTCCTGCATCTGCCACGGACAGCAGTTCATCCATTGATGTGGGATACATGGAAAATGCCATTCCGTCAGAAGCATCGGCAGTCTCTTCAAGCGCGCCTAGTCCGCGGATTCCTCCGATAAAACGGATGCGCGGATCGGTCTTCGGATCGTTTATGCCGAAAACAGGCGCCAGAATATGATCCTGCAGGATAGAAACATCCAGTCCTTTTACGGGATCGTCAGATATCAGCTTCGGCGAAACCGTGAGCTGATACCAGTTTTTACGAAAGTACAGGCCGAATTCACCTTTGTGTGCCGGACGGTATGCCTCTGTACCGACTTCCCTGATCTTAAAACCATCTTTTATCTTATCAAGAAATGCGTCAAATGTACACCCATTCCTGTCAATGACTACGCGATTATAGTCATAAATCCGGAGTTCATCTGAGGGAAACAGAACCGAGAGAAAATAGTTGTATTCTTCATTGCCGGAACATCCCGGATCTGCGGCTCTTCGCATTTGCCCTACCCTGACGGCCGAAGCAGCTCTGTGATGGCCGTCGGAGATGTAAAGATGGGGGATTTTCTCGAATAGCTGAGAAATATTATCAATGTATTCCGGACCGTCAATTTTCCATACCTGATGACGTACTCCGTCATCACTGGTAAAATCATACAGAGAAGGGCGGGACTTAACTTCGTTGATGATACGGCGAAGAGGTATGCAGGGACGATATGCAAGAAAAATCGGACCGGTCTGGGCACTGCACGCGTCAACATGGTGTACTCGGTCCGCTTCTTTTGCGGCCAGCGTGTTTTCGTGCTTCAGAATCACGCCGTTTATATAATCATCGATGGAAGCACAGCCGACAAGACCTGTCTGTGTCCTGCCATTCATAGTAAGTGCATATATATAATAACATTCAGTATTATCCTGTATAAATGATCCGTCTTCAATCATGGCGTCGAGAGTCCGCCGGGCTGTCTGATAGACCTCAGGTGAATAGATGTCAGTACCTTCCGGCAAAAGAGTTTCTGCACGGTCGATCTTAAGGAACGACAGAGGATTGTCTCTGACGATTTCCCGTGCTTCACTGCTGCTGTATACATCATAGGGAAGCGCTGCGATAGAAGCGGCCAGATCTCCGGCGGGGCGTATTCCCCTGAAAGGACGGATTGTACTCATAAAGGTTCTCCTTTTTAAAATATATTTTACTGCTGGATATATTTTTACCATGGATATTCTACCACACCTGAAAAGCTTTTACTAGCCGCAGTTCATGCCTGATTCGGGAAGAGTGATTCGACAAAACCTCTATTTTTACTTGCCCGCAGATGAAAAGTATAGTAGTATTAATATCCGAAGGAGAGATAATTGTATGTGGTATTGGATCGTAATGTTTATACTCATTGCCGGAAGTATCGGCATGCTCGGAGTATCATTCAGCAGTATAAAGAAAAACAGGGCGATTGCGGATGCTCAGGCGGACAGCAGAAGACGGCGCAGACGCCGGACTGCAGATGACCTGGACGAAGATGATTATGATGCGCCATCGAGGAGGAGGCGTCCGGGGCAGGATGCAGAGGAGCAGCAGAGACGCCAGCGAAAGAAGAAACGCCAGTGGAAGATCATTTTGGAAGATATTGACAGCTGGGATAAATATAGTTTTACTTTCTACGACACTGTCGGTATAGGCAGAGGGAAAGACGGCAGCATGTATGAAAAATATCTTCCCATTATGGGAGATGGCAGGGTGTCAAAGATACACTGTGCGATTATCCACAGAGGAGATAAGCTGTACCTGAAAGATGAAGGCTCAAGAAACGGAACTTACCTTAACGGCGAGCGGATTGACCGCCCCGTAGTGCTGCAGCGGGATGATATCATCGGCATCGGTGAGACAAGGCTTGAGATCCAGCGTGTTTTAAGAGAGAGCGAATAGAAGCACTGACTTATATAAAGGCGTCCGAACCGGTGACGGGACGGACGCCTTTTGTATGTCCGGCAATGCCTGCAAAGGGATACAAACGAACGGAATATGTCTGTAATGCATATAGTAACTATATAATGTCTTTCCGGGAGTGTATGATTTATGGACGTAAAAATGCCGTATTATATGGCATATCCGATGCCATTTTCTTATGATGACGAGAGAACAGAGCGAATGGATTTTGAATATCTGAAAAGCATGTATCCTGACACTGCGAAACGGATCCTGCCTTATGTAGAGGAGGAATGTGACCGTATGGAATACGAAAACAGTATGGTATATGATCAGTATCCGGATAAGCTGCAGCTTAAGATGATGAGCAGAAGAGTGTATGATAATGTCAGGAAACACGAACGAATATTTGATGAAGAGGGAATGATTGAAGAACAGACCAACGGAACAGCTGAACAGACAGCAGGTATTTCCGGAGCTGCGCGCAGGCGTGATCGTCGCGGCAGCAACGGCAATGACATGCTGTCTCTGCGGGATTTCATTGAGGTGATGCTCTATCAGGAGCTTTATAAACGAAGATGCGACTATAGAAGGAGATACAGGAGATTTTACTAATAGAAAAAATAATGTTATACTGACTGCATAAGAGATACTATATAAAATACGAAATTAAAGAGAGAACATAATATGAAAAAAAATTTGATTTTTATCGGCATGCCGGCCGTTGGAAAAAGTACGGTCGGCATTGTAGTAGCGAAACGGCTGGGGATGAGGTTTATTGACACTGATCTTCTGATCCAGGAACAGGAAGGGAAACTCCTGCGCGAGATAATCGCGGAAAAGGGCGAGGAGGGCTTTCTTGAAATAGAGAACCGGGTAAATGCCTCTGTAAAAGCGAAAAATGCTGTTATATCACCGGGCGGAAGCGTGATCTACTGCAAAGAGGCTATGAAACATTATAAAAAGATCGGAACGGTAGTATATTTAAAAGCATCTTATCAGACAATAAAAAGGAGAATTAAAAATCCGAAGAAACGCGGAGTAGTGCTTAAAGAAGGTCAGTCACTCAGAGACCTGTACTATGAGCGGGTGCCATATTTCGAAAAATATGCCGATATAACTGTGTGTGAGGACGGGTGTCGTATAGAAGATACGATAAAAAATGTATTAAATGCCGTAAAAAAGTATAGAAAAACGACGGAATTCAGGAAAAACCTTGACAATGTACCGGAGAGGAAACTAAAATAAGACGTTGAGCCGGGGCAGCATTGCGGCCCGCGGTTAAAAACCGATTTAAAAACAACAGGTTTTATGATATAATGTGCTCGTGGGTGCAGTTACTGCAATTACCTTGCACAGACATTAAGACACTTAGAGGGGAAATACAAATAAGATAATAAGATCGAGGTCGAGGTGCAAAATGGAGCAATATATAATAAAAGGCGGAAATCCGCTTGTTGGAGAAGTGGAGATTGGCGGCGCAAAAAATGCAGCGCTTGCTATACTGGCAGCGGCGATCATGACGGACGAGACGGTCCTGATAGAGAATCTGCCGGATGTTAATGATATCAATGTAATGCTTGATGCAATCAGCGAGATTGGTGCAATGGTCCAGCGTATTGACAGGCATACGGTCAAAATCAACGGGGGCACGATCGGAAATTTCAATATTGAATATGATTATATCAAGAAAATAAGAGCGTCCTACTATCTGCTCGGCGCACTGCTTGGAAAGTATAAGCGGGCTGAAGTGGCACTTCCGGGAGGGTGCAATATCGGCAGCAGGCCGATCGACCAGCATCTGAAAGGATTTCGCGCATTGGGCGCAGATGTGGACATTGAGCATGGAAAGATTGTGGCTGAAGCAGAGTATTTAAGAGGAACACATCTTTACTTTGATGTTGTGAGCGTGGGCGCTACGATCAATGTTATGATGGCCGCGGCAATGTCCGAAGGCCTTACCATTATGGAAAATGTTGCAAAAGAGCCTCATGTTGTGGATGTGGCAAATTTCCTCAACAGTATGGGCGCTAATATCAGAGGCGCGGGAACTGATGTGATTAAGATCAGAGGAGTACGTTCCCTGCACAAGACAGAGTACTCTATCATTCCGGACCAGATTGAGGCGGGAACATTTATGTTTGCAGCAGCTGCAACGCAGGGAGATGTCACTGTACTGAATGTGATTCCGAAGCATCTTGACGCTACGATCTCCAAGCTGATCGATATCGGATGTGAAGTCGAGGAGTTTGACGACGCAGTGCGTGTCGTAGCAAAGGGACGCCTGAGAAGCACACAGGTAAAGACACTTCCATATCCGGGCTATCCTACAGATATGCAGCCTCAGATTGGTGTTGTTCTGGCGCTTGCCAAAGGCACAAGTACAATAACGGAGAGTATTTTCGAGAACCGCTTCAAATATCTTGGCGAGCTGGCACGCATGGGAGCTCAGGTTAAAGTAGAAGGCAATTCCGCTACGATCGAGGGAATCGAGAGATTCTCAGGGGCGAGAGTGAGCGCGCCTGACTTAAGAGCCGGCGCGGCACTGTGCATCGCCGGACTTGCGGCTGACGGAATCACGATCGTGGATGATATTGTTTATATCCAGAGAGGATATGAGAGATTCGAAGAGAAGCTCAGAAGCCTCGGCGGTATTATCGAAAAAGTTACAAGCGAGAAGGAAATTCAGAAGTTTAAGCTGAAAGTAGGATAAAATTCATAAATACTATTGACATTTCCTTCGTCACGCAGTAAAGTTTCTTACTGGAACAAAATTAAATTATTAAGACTTTCTCTTATTCAGAGCAGTGGAGATACAAAGGATCTGTGAAGCTGCGGCAACCCCTTACATGGAAGGTGCCAACCTGAGCGAGTGATCGAACAATAAGAGGATTGTAGCGATAAATATCGGCAGTCCGCTTTGCGGACTGCTTTCTTTTTGTCTGAAAAGGAATGCCTGTGCAGGTGTTCCCGAAGAAGATCAGACGGACGATCCAAAGGAGAAAGTTGGGCTTAACTGCTGCAGTTAAGTCGGCATATCTGCATAACAGCAGGTATGCGGTGTACAGAGAAAGGAGTTTTATTGTATGGAGAAGTTATTGTTTACATCTGAGTCAGTCACCGAAGGACACCCGGATAAAATGTGCGACCAGATTTCTGACGCTATTCTGGATGCTCTGATGGAGCAGGATCCTATGAGCCGTGTTGCGTGTGAAACGTGCTGTACGACAGGTATGGTCATGGTCATGGGAGAGATCACCACAAAGGCGTATGTCGATATCCCGAAGATCGTGCGCGATACAGTCCGTGAGATCGGATACACAAGAGGAAAATTCGGATTTGATGCAGATACCTGCGGTGTGATTACAACGATTGACGAGCAGTCTGCAGATATTGCACTGGGAGTGGATAAAGCTCTTGAGGCAAAGGAACATACAATGTCAGAGGATGATATTGAGGCGATCGGCGCGGGCGATCAGGGAATGATGTTCGGCTATGCATCCGACGAGACGGAAGAATATATGCCATATCCGATCGCCATGGCGCATAAGCTGGCACGTCAGCTCACAAAAGTGAGGAAAGACGGTATACTGCCGTATCTCCGTCCGGACGGAAAGACGCAGGTGACGGTGGAATATGACGAGAATCATATGCCGAAGCGTCTGGATGCGGTCGTACTTTCCACTCAGCATGATCCGGATGTGACACAGGAACAGATTCATGAGGATATTAAGAAATATGTCTTTGATGAAATCATTCCGGCTGATATGGTTGACGATGAGACTAAGTTCTTTATTAACCCGACGGGAAGATTTGTGATCGGCGGCCCGCATGGCGACAGCGGACTGACAGGCCGTAAGATCATTGTTGATACATACGGCGGTATGGCACGTCATGGCGGCGGTGCATTTTCAGGAAAAGACTGCACAAAGGTAGACCGTTCCGCAGCATATGCGGCACGTTATGCTGCGAAGAATATTGTGGCTGCAGGGCTGGCAAAACGCTGCGAGATCCAGCTGTCCTACGCAATCGGGGTGGCACAGCCTACATCGATCTCTGTAGATACGTTCGGAACAGGTAAGGTTTCTGATGCGAAGCTTGTTGAGATTCTCCGAGAGAATTTTGATTTCCGTCCTGCAGGAATTATAAGAATGCTTGACCTGCGCAGACCGATTTACAAGCAGACGGCAGCGTACGGACATTTCGGCCGCACAGATCTGGATCTGCCGTGGGAGAAACTGGATAAGGTTGACGATTTGAAGAAATATTTGTAAAATATTCTGATAGCAGTCGTCAAAAGTACCGGGTGCTTTTGTAAAGGTGCCCGGTATTTTTATGAGAAAGGAGTGTTCGATGAAACTCAGGACAAAACTTGTTATTGTGTTTCTGGCAGTTATGATTCTGCCGATGATTTTCATGACTGTTGCCGTAAATACCATTGGAACCGGCGAGGCAAATGAGATTCAGCAGTTGTATATGATCCTTGTATGCATTACGACAGGGCTGCTCATTTACTGGATCTACCGTTCCGTCTCTGTTCCGCTGACCAAGCTGCAGAAAGCAGCCCGCAATATTAAAGAGGGAAATCTTGATTTTGAGATCCGGCAGGAGTCAGATGATGAGATCGGGCAGCTCTGTCAGGATTTTGAGGAGATGCGTCTGCGCCTGAAGGCGAACGCGGAGGAGAAGGTACAGTTTGACCGGGAAAATAAGGAACTCATCAGCAATATCTCCCATGATCTGAAAACTCCGATTACTGCCATCAAAGGTTATGTGGAGGGAATCATGGACGGTGTGGCGGATACGCCGGAAAAGATGGACAGATATATCAAGACCATATATAATAAGGCTAATGAGATGGATCTTCTTATCAATGAGCTGACGCTGTATTCCAAGATCGACACCAACAGAATTCCTTATAATTTCGCGACGATCTCTGCGAAAGAATATTTTGAAGACTGTGCGGAGGATCTGCACATGGAACTGGAGGCGAAGGGCGTGTCTTTCAGCTACCGCAATGCCATGGAGGAGGACTGCAAAGTGATCGTAGATCCGGAGCAGCTCAGAAGAGTCATCAACAACATCGTATCAAATTCCCTGAAATACATGGATAAACCGAAGGGAAAGATTACGATGGAGGTAAAGGATGTGGGAGATTTCGTCCAGATCGAGCTGGGCGACAATGGAAAGGGAATCGCGGCGAAAGATCTGCCGTATATTTTCGACAGGTTCTACCGGACGGACGCATCGAGAAATTCGTCCAAGGGCGGAAGCGGTATCGGACTTTCTATTGTAAAAAAGATCGTCGAGGAGCACGGAGGCAATATCTGGGCCACCAGTGAAGAGGGCGCTGGTACGACAATGTATTTTGTAATCAGAAAATATCAGGAGGTACCGATTGATGAGTAAGCGTATTTTGATCGTGGAAGATGAGGAGAGCATTGCTGATCTTGAAAAAGACTATCTGGAACTGAGCAGCTTCGAGGTGGAAGTGGCAAATGACGGAGAGACCGGTCTTAAAAAAGGCCTTGAAGGCGACTTTGACCTGATTATTCTTGACCTGATGCTTCCGGGTGTGGACGGGTTTGAGATCTGCCGCCAGATCAGAGACAAGAAGAACACGCCGATTATTATGGTATCAGCGAAGAAAGATGATATCGACAAGATCAGGGGACTGGGCCTTGGAGCGGATGACTATATGACCAAACCGTTCAGCCCGAGTGAGCTGGTTGCACGAGTGAAAGCCCATCTTGCGAGATACGAAAGGCTGATCGGAAGTAATGTGGAGGAAAATAAAGTCATCGAGATCCGCGGTCTTAAGATTGATACGACGGCCCGGCGCGTATGGGTGAACGGCGAGGAGAAGTCATTTACAACAAAAGAATTTGATCTCCTGACGTTTCTTGCCAGTCATCCGAACCACGTGTACACAAAGGAAGAGCTCTTCCGCGAGATCTGGGATATGGAGTCTATCGGGGATATTGCCACGGTGACTGTGCATATCAAGAAGATCAGAGAGAAGATCGAGTACGATACATCACATCCGCAGTATATTGAGACGATCTGGGGTGTGGGATACCGGTTTAAAGTATAAAGCAAAATAAAACAGACATCTGCCGTCCGGCAATACCAGCATGGTATACACCGGATGGCTTTTTTATTTTTATGAAAAGTGTAACAGTTTACAGGGCCGGAATGTTATATTAGTAGAAGAAATCCTATACAGAAGAATGGAAATAAGCGTTGTCGGGCAAAGGGGGTGAGGGCTTGGAAAAGGAACTGCTGGAAGAGCTGTATCACAGATACGGACAGGAAATATACAGATATTTATATGCTATATGTAGAAACAGGCTTATGGCCGAAGATATCATGCAGGACGTATTCTGCAAAGCCCTCATCTCGCTTCCATCAAGCCATGTAAATGCCCGGGCGTGGCTCTATATGGTGGGCAGAAATCTTCTGCTCAATGAAATGAAAAAACAGAAAAGGCAGATATATTCGGAAGAGCCGGAAAAAAGGGCGACAGACAGAATGAGAGGTTTTGACGGCGTATCCGAAGGAAATCCGGAAGAAGAGACGATTAAGAAAGAGGAGAGCGAAATTCTAAGACAGGCGCTCCTCATGCTTGATATAAGGAAAAGGGAGATCCTGGTTTTGAGCTATTTTGAACATTTTACGCTGAAGGAGGCGGCTGCGATCATGGGTATATCTTATGAAAATGCAAGGATATTGAGTATGCGGGCAAAACGGGAACTGCGCGGGATAATGGAGGTGAACGGTTATGAAATATTATGAATTACTGGAATTATATAAAAAGAAAGAACTCAGTGAAGAACAGCGGGAGATGGTGGAGCAGGATATCGAGCGTCATGAGGCCATCAGCGAGTATCTGTTTGAAAAGGAAGAGGAGAACATTTTACGGGCTTCCGGGGAAATGCCGGAAGAATCTGAGACACAGCTCACTAAAAAAGAAAAAAATGCGTCAGATGATTTCACAAAGCGTGTAAACCGCGCGATCCGGCGGGCGTTCCTGAAGATGGGAGCGGCAGTCTGCGCCGTGACACTGGTCATTGTCCTTCTGGTGCTGTTTGTTCTCCCTCACGCTGTCTCAACGTTTTATTATGATCCGGGCCGGATTGTGGGCAAAAACAGCTCTGGAGGGACGACGAACCAGATGAGCCTCGATCTGGCGGTGTATACGGAACTCGCACTGCCGAGCACTTACAGGGATGATGTACAGGTGGAAGACAGGGGGTACGGAAACTATGATATCAATATCTATCAAAGCGTGAGCAGGAGTGGGGAATTTCATCATGTGGCAGGCAGGGTGGAAAAGGACACACTCAGGCTGTATGATCCTAATCTGTTTAACATATCGGCATCCAATGTATTCGGCTGGTTCCAGATGAATATGGATTATGACGGAACATTGACACAACTGGCAGAAAACAGCCAGGGAGATTTATTCTATACCCCGGAAAGCAATGAGCAGTCTGCAGAATATCTGAATCTATTGGATGACAATAAATATTATCTGGCATATGTGACATTGGATCGGATTCTCTCTTATGATGACTTTATCAGCTTCACGGAGAACTACTCGGAACAGGCGGCGGATATCTGGTGTGTGCCGCGGACGGCGGCGGATTCCTATATGCCCGTCGGACGACCTGCGAATCTGGGATTTTATATCCGGCTGGGACAGTCTTCGATGCTGGAGTGGGATCGGGAGAAATATCCGGATCTGATACTCTGGTCTTTTGATGATCCATCAGAATGGGATGAAGCTGAGGAGAAGATAAAAGATGAAACATTTGCGGCGGAGCATTTTGCCGTCATGCTGGACTATATGTCTGAACAGGATGAATTCCTCGGAATGGTGGGGCAGCAGGCGGGGGAAAAGTACGCTGAGGCTGCAGACTATATCCGGGAAAATGGACTGCAGGTCTATGGGTTTGCGTGTGTGGCCGACAAAGAGACGCTGCTGGAGCTGAATGCGGAAGAAGCGGTGTTTGGAATTCGTACCGAAGATGCCGGTTAATTTTACTTGACAAATATATCATCTCACGATATATTATAATTACAATATATCATTTAACGATATATCGGAAGACGAAAAACAATTTACTGGTTTTAGAGAATTCCAGCAGAAAGGAGTGGGATGATGTCAGAAAAAGAAACACCGTTGACAGAAGCGTTTTTCTATATTTTACTGGCGCTCAGGCGACCGAACCACGGTTACGGTGTTATTCAGGAAGTGGAGGAACTGACAAAAGGCCGGGTGGTTCTCGGCGCCGGCACACTGTACGGAGCGCTGCAGACTATGCAGAAGAGAGGCTGGATCAGGATCTACAGTCAGGATACGGAATCAAGGAAAAAGAAAGAGTATATTATCACAGATACAGGACGGAGTGTATTTGAAGCCGAAAGAAACCGGCTCGCGGAACTGCTTGACAATGCAAAGCTCATGGAGGTGGAGGGCGATGATCAGATTTAGACTGTATTTTGATAAAGATAAAGAAACTGCATGGCTCAATGAGATGTCCGGGCGAGGATGGGCGATGAATGGATTTTTTGCAGGTTTCTACAGATTTGAAAAGTGTGATCCGGGAGAGTATATATATCAGATTGATTTTGGGGATGAAATGTATCATGTCAGCGATGAATATCGCGGATTAATGGAAGATATTGGTGCCGAGATCGTTACACTTTGGGGTTACTGGATCATTCTGCGCAAGCGGGCTGCGGACGGACCGTTTGAACTGTATACGGATCCCGAATCAATGATCGAGCATTATACGAAAATACGCAGGATGTTTAAAGCTGTGACAATTCTGGAATTAGTAGGACTTTTTATAGAGGTGGGATGCGGGATGGCCGGAAATATGTTCGGATGGGCATTTGCCGTTCTCATTGCAGCACTGGTTCTCGTATGTATAAATGCGGTGGTCCGGACAAATGAGGTGATTGCAGAGCTGGAGGAACAAAAGAGCGGGATTGCGGCAGAAAAGAATGGCAGATATATTTCTGTACTGCTTCCGATCGGACTTCTGATTAACAGCGGCATGATCATGATAGAGGAATCAGTCTCGTCGTTTATCAGTTATCCGGTGCACATTTTCGCAATCATTATGATGGCTGCAGGTCTCGTGCAGACGATGCGAAAGAGGAGTTAAGCGGGAAAAGAAAGGCTGGGTATCTGTCATCCGTTAGTAGCAGATCGGGTATAAAGATTCATAGAATTTTGTGCTATAATGAAAGGGCAGCTTATTGTATATCATCGGACAGAGAAATATACCAGATCTCTGTCATGGGAAAGACAGGAGGAGTCATAATGCGTAAAAATCTTGGAGCTAATCCGTATGTGTATCCCCAGCCGGTGCTGATCGTGGCGACCTACGGCGAGGATGGAACTGTTGATGCAATGAACGTGGCCTATGGCGGGATCGTGAATTCTAATCGTATTCAGATCAATATCGGCGTGCGGCACAAAACATCGGATAATATTAAATTGAGAAATGCATTCACAGTCGGGATTGCGGACGAGAAAAATCTTGTGGCGGCAGACTATGTGGGGATTGTATCCGGCCACGACGTGCCAGATAAGATTGAGAAATCAGGTTTTCACACCGTAAAGAGTGAGTTTGTGGATGCTCCGGTGATCGAAGAACTTCCAATTTCGCTTGAGTGTAAAGTGGAAGAGATCAACCAGTACAATGCCACGCTGCGCATTGTGGCAGAGATTGTTAATGTGAGTGCAGACGAAAATATTCTGGACGGAGACGGGAAGATTGATCCGGAGAAGCTTCATGCCATATCTTATGATCCAGCAAATCATACTTATCTGAGAGTGGGTGGAAAGGCAGGCACTGCATTTTCGGACGGAAACAAACTGAAATAATAGGAAACGGCAGGCTGTTCCGGCGTACTTACGCCGGACTGCCTGCCTCTTTTAATTTTATCTCAAGCAATTCTCTGATCATATTCTGAACAGCTTCTGTTCCTATTTCCGTATTGACGGTGAGATCATAATTCTGCGCCCGGCCCCAGATGCGGCGGGTGTAGTAGCGATAATTGTCAGAACGTCTGCGGTCCATTCTGCGGACTTTCTGAAGGGCGTCTTCTCTGGAAAGATTTTCCGTTTTCATAATACGTTCCGTGCGAAAATCTTCCGAAGCGTGCAGATAAACTTTCAGAGTATCAGGCCGGTCGCGAAGCACATAATCCGCGCAGCGCCCTACGATCACACAGTTTCCTTTCTCTGCCAGATCCCGGATAACTTTTGCCTCAGACTCGAAAATCTCATCGCGCGGGGATTCCTGAGTCTCTGAATATACATACATCTGGCTCATAAGGTCGTAGAGGAAACTGTTGGTCATGTTTTCTTCTCTGTCTTTGATAAACTGCGGATCGTAACCGGTAGAGCCTGCGGTCATCTGAATGATCTCGTTATCATAGAAATGATATCCCAGTTTTTCAGCAAGTGCTTTCCCAATATCGTGTCCTCCGCTGCCGTACTGCCGTCCGATTACAATGACGGGGAGAGGAGAGGAACAGGTATTGTCAGAAGCAGAAACCGTTGCGGGCTGCTGTCCTTCATTTGAATGGAAGAGCAATGCATCGAGAAAAGAGAGTTTTCTCCCGAACAGTCTGGCAATGAAACCGACCAGAAGTGCGGCGATGATCGTTCCCTCTCTGACACCGTCCAGGCGATGCGCAAAGATCAGTGAGAGTACAGCGGCGATGACAGTGAGCGATACATCGAAAGCAACTTTTGTCGTACCGAATTCGGTCTTCCATGTGGAGGAGACGGCCCGGACAAAGGATTCGCCCGGCAGCATTGCCACATTTGCCAGTACTTCTGTGTATACGCCGAAGCCCAGGATCAGACAGCCGACAAGAAGATAGATTACACTGGATATGTACGACTGCGGATCGACGAAGAAAAGCATCACCATAGTCAGGTCGATAAAGTATCCGAACAGGATTGAGATCGGGATCTGCAGCAGATGCTCTGCTTTAAAGTTCCTGCGAAGTATGATGAGCTGGATCAGGATCAGCAGGAGGCTGAATGCAATTGTGAACTGCCCGAGCGTAAACGGAAAGTTCAGGCTGAGTACATAAGGAATCGAAGAGATCGGAGAGGTCCCCAGATCAGCTTTTGTGATCAGACTGACGCCCAGTGAATTTATGAAAAGTCCGATCAGAAATACAATATAGCGCTTTAGTTTTCCCATGATTAAGTCATTCCTTTTCTTTATAGATGTATATGTTGTGTTTGTGTATTGGCAAAAAGAGAATAAGTTACCATACGGCTATAAATGAGCTGTGTTTTTATAAATCTTCTGGAACAGATCCATAAAGTTCTCTCTGTCTTCTGCAGAGATATCACTGAAAGCTTCCTCCTCCAGTTCATTGAAGGCATCTGTTACCAGTTTTAACTTTGATTTTCCTAAATCTGTCATGAAAACATAAAAGCTTCTGCGGTTGCCTCCGAGCATACGGCGCTCTACAAGTCCGATTTCTTCCATGCGGTTTAAGAGCGTAGTGAGAGTGCCCGGTTCGATATGACAACCGTGTGCGATGTCTTTCTGACTGGCGCCGTCGTGGTCTTTCAGGTAGTCAAGAACCTTGGGCTGCCCGCTGGTCAGACCGGTGCCCTTGAGTTTTGCGATAAGCTTCTTCTGGAATATGGAATGTTCCGCCATAACAAGATAGTGGAAAGAGCTGCTCATGCCAATATCTCTCCTTTCATGTCAAAAAAATAATTTGAATACAAATAGTTTGAATTCAAATTATATACAACAATAACTATTATAGGAAGATGATGAAATATGTCAAGAGTAAATTGTAATGACGGGAAATGATGTAATGATCATAAAGATATGAAATGGAAATATGTTTTGTACGACAGTTTTCTCCAGTACCGGCCGGAAAAGCATAATAAAAATCCACTGTATCGATTTCCTTTTCGTACAGTGGATTTTCAGCTTATTCCATCCATTGGATCTTGCCTCCTTTATTTAATTTATTATCTATGTAAAACTATTCTTTTGAATAGTGTTTTCTGTATTTAAATTACCTTCCCATTGGACTATACCTCTTTTCTTTTATATTATGGAGTTTCAATTAAGTTTTCGGTGGTCCGTCCTCCTTATCTTTAGTTTTTCTTTCTTTTGATGTCATTATAATAACTCATAACAAAGAAAATGTCAATATAAAATCTGATAAAAAATATAATAATATTAAATTTTCAAAATATTCAGAAATAATAAGCAAAATAACAGATATACAAAAATGAAATTCAAAGGTATAATCGTGGCAGAGAAAGATGAGTAACATTATAGGCTTTGTGCTTAGAAATGATCGGAGGACGGATTCATATGAAAATAGCAGTACTTTCAGATACACATGGACTCCTGCGCCCGGAAGTAAAGCAAATGATTTCAGAATGTGATGCAGTGTTTCATGCAGGTGATATCAATTCGCAGAAAATCATAGATGAAATGAAGGCAGCGGCAAAACCGAAGGCCCCGTTTTATATCGTGCGTGGTAATAACGACAAGGAGTGGGCGGAAAAACTGCCGCATTATGAAGAATTTACCCTGGCAGGAGTAAATTTTTACATGGTACATAATAAAAAAGATATTCCGGCTAATCCGGGAGACAGACAGATCGTCATATTCGGACATTCCCATAAATATCTGGAAGAGATCCGGGACGGACGGCTGTGGCTGAATCCGGGGAGCTGCGGGAAACGGAGATTTAATCAGGATATTACAATGGCGGTTTTGGTTATAGAAGACGGAACGTGGAGCGTGGAGCGGATCGATATTCCGCATGAGGTGCCCTCCGGGGAAAAGCAGAAGAGACAGAAGGCGGATGGTGCGGAAAGATGAGCAGGAGAAGAAAAGTATTTCTTGTACTGATGATATTGTGGATGACAGGCATTTTTGCGTTTTCCTCACGTTCCGGCGATGAATCGGCGGAGGACAGTTATTTTGCGGGGACTATGGTGGGAGACCTCTTTGTGCCGGGATTTGATGAGTGGAGTATGGAGAGACAGCAGGAGTTTGCCGAAATGATCGATCATCCGGTTCGCAAAACAGCCCATGCGGCGGAGTATGCGGTACTTGGGCTGCTGGCGGCGGGGGTATGTATTCCGGCTGCGGAGCGGCATAGAGGTGAAAATGAGCTGACGGGAAAAGACGGATCCGGCAGATATGTCAACGGAGGGGCTGCGAAAATCCGCAGAGAACTGTTGATACCGTGGGGGATTGCTGCGCTGTATGCCGCGACAGATGAGTTTCACCAGCTTTTTGTGCCTGGCAGGAGCGGCCAGATTTCTGATGTGATACTGGACAGCGCAGGGGCGCTGGCGGGGCTTTTGATACTGGCATTGGTGAGAAAAATCATGAGCAGACGCCAGAATAACATAGAAAAATGCGCAAAATAATTTGAAAATCAAAATAAAAACAGAGCGCAATCCAATTTCCTATTGACAAACCGGATTTTTGAGATATAATAAAACCGGATTGAAAAAAGCCAATGCGAAGAACAGGACAGGACTTCCATGGCCGTCATGCTTACAGAGAGTTTCCGTGTGGTGCGAGGAAACAGCAGGGTCGGGAAAGCTATCACCTGCGAGCAGTCAGGGCGAAAGGAATCAGGGCAGATCCATAATAAACAGGAATGCCACGAGCTGATTAACCCGGACCGGAATTCCCCCGTTATAGGGAAAACTGTTAAACCGCAGTATTAACCGGATGACCGGGATGCATATGCGGGAGACAGGACAGAGAGACCGGAACTATCCGGTAACAGAAGTGGTAACGCGGAGGAAAA
This sequence comes from uncultured Lachnoclostridium sp., assembly GCA_946491795.1. Lineage (GTDB taxonomy): Bacteria > Bacillota > Clostridia > Lachnospirales > Lachnospiraceae > Mediterraneibacter > Mediterraneibacter gallistercoris. Next base: position 62,297 of record CAMLYF010000001.1, read on the forward strand.
GCTTCGTCTTCTGACAGAGTAATCTGACAGAGGGCGTTTTTTTGTGCGATAAGCCCGGCAAAAGGCTGCAATGCCTTTCGGAAGTTGGCTTTGATCCGAAAATATCCGAAAAGGATGTTTTCTAACTTATCACAGTTTTTCTTTAATAAAGGAGAGAGGATTATGAACACTTTAGTAATCGTGCTGATCGCCGCTGTATGTCTGATCGCAGCGTATGCGCTGTACGGACGATGGCTGGCAAAGAAATGGGGAATCGACCCGAAAGCTAAGACACCCGCAGTTATACATAATGATGGCCAGGATTATGTGCCGACAGACGGATGGACAGTATTTGCTCATCAGTTCTCATCAATCGCAGGTGCAGGCCCTGTCACCGGAGCAATCCAGGCGGCTGCATTCGGATGGCTGCCGGTTCTTCTGTGGATCATCCTTGGAGGTATCTTCTTCGGTGCTGTTACAGACTTCGGTGCGCTGTATGCGAGCGTGAAGAACGACGGTAAATCCATGGGACTTCTGATCGAGAAATATATCGGAAAAGCAGGACGTAAGCTGTTCCTCGGATTCTGCTGGCTGTTCTGCCTGATCGTTATCGCGGCATTTGCCGATATGGTGGCAGATACATTCAACGCATATGTAGTGACAGACGGAGTACAGACACTTTCCGAAAATGCAACTGTAAACGGTGCAGCAGGAAGTATCTCCCTGTTCTTCATCCTGTTTGCAGTGGTATTTGGTGTAGTACAGCATAAAGTGAAATTTACCGGCTGGAAAGAAGTTGTATTCGGACTGGTATGCACAGTACTTGCGTTTGTATTTGGTATGAATTTCCCGGTAATTCTTGGAAAAGATATGTGGGTATATATTGCATTTGTCTACATCTTCCTTGCAGCGGTGCTGCCGATGTGGTTTGTAATGCAGCCGAGAGACTATATGTCAACATTCATGTTTATCGGTATGATTGCCGGAGCAGTGCTTGGTCTTATTTTCGCACACCCGACAATGAATCTTCCGGCATATACAGGTTTCAATAATGAAAGCCTGGGTACACTTTTCCCGATTCTGTTTGTAACGGTTGCCTGCGGTGCGGTATCCGGATTCCACAGTCTGGTGTCTTCCGGTACTTCATCCAAGACAATTTCAAATGAGAAAGATATGCTGAAAGTCGGATATGGAGCAATGGTGCTGGAAAGTCTTCTGGCTGTTATCGCTCTCTGTGTAGCAGGCGCTGCGGCAGGAGCGGACGGAACAGCAGCAGTTGGAACACCGTTCCAGATCTTCTCATCAGGAGTTGCAGGTTTCCTTGAGATGTTCGGTATTCCGGTTTATGTGGCACAGAGCTTTATGACAATGTGTGTATCTGCGCTGGCATTTACTACACTGGATTCCGTTGCACGTATCGGACGTATGTCCTTCCAGGAGCTGTTCAGCGTAGATGATATGGAACACGCTGCAGGATGGAGAAAAGTTCTCTGCAATAAATATTTCTCAACGATCATTACACTGGTATTCGGCTACATCCTGACACAGGTTGGATACTCAAATATCTGGCCGCTGTTCGGAAGCGCCAACCAGCTGCTGAGCGCACTTGTGCTGATCACACTGTGCGTATTCCTGAAAGTGACAGGAAGAACACTGAAGACACTGGTTCCGCCGTTCGTGATCATGCTGATCGTGACATTTACCGCACTGGTACAGAGATTTATCTCTCTTGTCAAAGCATTCTCAGCCGGAACAGGCGTGTTCATGGTTGAGGGACTGCAGCTTATCGTTGCAGTACTGCTGATGATCCTTGGAGTGACAATCGTAGTTACTTCCGGAAAAGAGCTTATCAGGAAGAAAGCTGAGAACTAAACAGCTTTAAAAATAACAGTTCAACGTCCTGATCCGGGACGGCTGAACTGTTATTTTTTATTCTATGTGTCTGCTGCGGTGCCAGTCGGCCAGCAGCAGTACGATGACAGCCGCTATACAGAAAATGAAGGCATAGCCGAACTGCTGTAGAAGCTGCAGAAGCGGCGCTGCAGCGCCCAGGATAATGCCTGCGGCGGAAAAGTAAATGATCAGTCCGCCTGTAAAAAATATACTTGCACCGCGCAGGAGCAGAAGTGCTTTTGCGCGGTATATTTTTTTGATGTCTACAGGCGCAAAGAGGTACTTGGAAATGACGGCAACCTCCTGCCCCTGCTCCCTGATGTAAAAGAGTGCGCTGTTCAGTGTGAAAATCGTAATCATGAAGAACAGCTCGAACCGGAAGACGTTTAGAGCAAACTCTTCAGCAGCGTTTTCGGACTCCAGCGCTGTCCTGAGGGCATCGGACGCTCTGGCGGCAGCAGATGCATTTACCGCTGCTTCGAGAAAAAAGAAAAACAGGGAGATCGCCAGCAGCACATAGTATGTGGTGCACTTCAGATGTTTCTTTTCATATCTGTAATAGTTAAATGTTTTCATGGTATCCCTCCTTCATGGAATCAGCAGGCCCGTATTATTGTATTATGAACGGGGGTGATCCCGCCTGTGTTCCAGTTCCAGCAGATCCCGGATGTGCGGTGCGGATACTCCCGTAAGTTCCTTGTACCGGTCATTCAGAGTCTCCTTTGAAGCGTCCGCGGTCAGCCGTCCGTTTTCAAGGATCAGGAGATAGTCAGCCAGCCGGTCCACATCTTCCGTAATGTGTGTGGAGAGCAGGATGCCCATATCGCGGTCAAGCAGTTCTCCGAGAAGATCGAGAAACTCACGGCGGAACACAGGATCAAATCCTTCCAGCGGTTCATCGAGGAAGAGAAAATCCGGATGATGCGCCAGCGCGAAACAGATCTGCAGTTTCATGAATTCCCCTTTGGAAAGCTGATATATCCGCTTCGACGGATCAACACCCAGACGGCTGAGGTAAGAGGAATAATCCCGTACTGACCAGTCCGGATAGAATTCACCGTAAGTAAGTCCGTTCTGTGCGACGGATTCCTCCATAAAAAACGGACATTTCTCGCTGATATAACCAAGTCTTCGGCGGTAGGCTTCCGGAGACATTTTCAGTGAGACCTCTCCGATCTGCGCGTCGCCCGAAGAGCTGTGTGAGAAGCCATTTTCAACTCCGGTGATACAGTTGAGAAGCGTTGTCTTTCCGGAACCGTTCACGCCTGCAAGTACATAGAAATATCCGGTCTCCATGGAGAAAGATACATTGTCCAGACAGAAATTTTTGTATCGTCTGGTGATATTTGTACAGGAAAATGTGGTCATTGCTTTTCACCTCCGTTATCCCAGAACATCTGAACCATATCGGAAACTTCTTCCGGAGAGAGGCCCAGTCCTTTTGCCTCGCGGATCATATCGCGAAGCCTTTTTTCATACTCCTTCAGACGGCTTTCCAGAAGAAGATTCTGGTTTACTTTGTTTACAAAGAATCCTTTTCCCTGCTCGGAGTAGATGAGTCCCTGTTTCTCAAGTTCTTCATATGCCCGCTTGGTGGTGATTACGCTGATACCAAGATCTCGCGCGAGAGAACGGATCGAGGGCAGCATATCTCCGGTCTGCAGTTCGTGGTTCACTATGGAATTTTTGACCGCCTGTACGATCTGGTCATAGATCGGGCGGGGACTGTTTTCATTAATAAATATCTTCATATGTTATTCCTTTTCAACCGGGAAATACAGTTTTTCATAATCGAGCATAGTCTTAAGAACTGGTGTTATGTGTCTTTTGGCGAGGTATATATTGAGAAGCAGGACCGGAATCCACCATGCTGCGTGTACCCATGTAAATGAGGATACAGTGCACAGAAGACTGTAAAAAATTGTATTCTCCAGAAGGAGAAGGGCGCTCCAGTAGATTGATACAAATGTGGCGCTGCTTCGTTCCGTTACCATGTCAGGGCATGCCTTCAGCGCTTCCTTTCGATTGCCCGGATCCGGATTCAGGCTGAACGCGATAATCGTAAAGAATGTCAGACTGACCTGCACGGCAAGCACCGGCGGATCCATCAGCAAGAAAGCTCCAAGCCAGAACGTGCTGATAGCTGTAAGAAGAAGCAGAAGGAACACAGCCTTCCACAGCAGGTAATACTTGAGGCATCGCAGTTTGTCATGTTCGTCCGCAGGACAGGCGTAAAGAGCTCTGGGCAGGCTTAAGGGAAGCCGGCGTGAAATGAGCCAGATCACTACAAGCAGAAGCAGGATGACCAGGCAGTAGTATATATAAGAGTTGGACTGAATCAGCTCTAGCAGTAGCTCTTTCATCCGAGCCGGATCGTCATATGCCGGAGTCCGTATGGCGCTGTCCAGATTGATGAAAAGATGCATAGTTACAAAATTCATCAGAGCTGCCATAGCTATGATATAGACAAATACATATAGAATAAACAGAGGAAGGCGGTGCCATACCGAGAGCATCAGCCTGTAAAAAGCAAGTTTTTTCATGAGATACAGCCTCCTTTCCTGAGATAGAAGAGCAGTTCCGCAAGGGTGGGACAGGATACGCTGAGACCTTCTGTCATGGACGGCTCCGGATATTCGGCGAGGGCGGTGCTGCCGTACTGCTCATGGACTGCAGCGAGGATCTTCGGGCTGTGCAGAGCCAGCGACTGAATCTGCTGTTCTGTACCTTTCAGCAGGACGAAACGTTCCCGGAGACTTTCTTTGTCCGTACAGAAGCAGAATCGCCCTTCGTCGATCAGTGCGATGTAGTCGCCAATCTGATCAAGGTCTGCCGTCAGATGCGTGGAAAAGAGAACGCTCCGTGTGCCATCCTCCACAAGCTCCTGCATGTAACCTGTAAGCTCCCGCCGAAAGAGCGGGTCCAGTCCCGCGGCAGGTTCATCCATAATGAAGAGCTTTGCCTGATGGGAGAGGGCGAAAGCAAGCTGGAAACGGGTCTTCTGACCTTTGGATAGTCTGTCTGTTTTCTGCTTCGGATCCAGATTGAAGCGCTTGCAGAACTGAAGAAAAAGTCTGTGGTCATATTTGCTGTATGTGGAGCCGAAGTATCTGCCGTTTGCGGAGATGCTTAATTTTTCCTCAAAAATAAATTCATCAAGTACAAAGCCAATCTGATTTTTGGCTTCACGCTCCATTAAATCCATAGGACATCCGTTTACAATAATGGCGCCTGAATCCTTGTGATACAGATTCAGGATCGTGCGGATCAGGGAAGTTTTGCCTGATCCGTTGCGCCCGATCAGTCCGAAAATGTATCCCGGTTCCAGAGAAAACGAGATATCCTGCAGATGCAGGGTACCTATTTGTTTATCTAGATGGGAAATCTCTAATAATGGTTTCATATGGCAGTTCCTCCTTTCAGATTGGGAGAACAATACTGTATATGTTTATATATACAGTATATATACACTTATTAAGATGTGTCAAGTATTACTGTGGAAATAGTTATTAATATTGCAATCTCCTACCCTCCGGTCTATACTACGATTATAGATTTCCGGCGATCGTCTATATCATTGCCCCGGTGATCGATGCAGCGGTGATTTATTTCCGCACCGTATTATGGTGTTATCCTTTCCTCGTAAGTATTTGAGAAGTTACGGATATCTTTTCAGATAAAAGGAAAGCCACGGGAGAGAAGAAAATTCTTTCCTGCGGCTTATCAGTTTATAAGTTATTATATTCTTTCCTGAGAGACTGTTTGGCGATTTCTTTTCATGCGCGATATACCAGCTCAAGAAGATCAACGATTTTGTCGATCCCAAGAAGACTTGCGTTTAGCAGCGCCTGGTGGGAATAGATGTTTCCCCATTCAAGACCGGTGTAGGTCTCATAGTAGAATTTCCTTTCCCTGTCTGTTTTGCGGATTCTGTCCCAGGCTTTTTTCTCTGTCAGGTCATAGCGCTCTGCGATTCGTTTGATCCGGTCGGTCTTTTCGGCGCAGATAAAAACGTTGATACAGTCATATTTGTCCCGTAGTATGTAGTCGGCACAGCGTCCAACGATGACACAGGGACCCTTCTCTGCAAGACTGAGAATGATCTCGGTCTGTTTCTGATACACCTTCATGTCGAGAGACGGCATATAGGACGCAGTGTTGATGAAACTGGCGTAGCTTATGGGAGCTTTGCTATAGGAAGTAATGAAAGCATTCAGCGCGGATTCATCCGCCTTGCCAACACTTTCCTCGGTATAGCCCAGCTTCTCTGCTGCCATGGTCACAAGCTGGTTGTCGTAGAGCGGGATCCCGAGACGTTCAGCCAGTTTTTCTCCGATTTCATGTCCGCCGCTTCCGAACTGACGGCTGATGGTAACGATTTTGTATTCCGACATATCAATCCCTCCTTTGAAAAATTAAAATAATATTCCGAACATGTTTTATCTGTCTTTATTATAACTCCGGGGGAGAGGGGAAACAAGGAAATTGAAGGCGTACGATGGAAAGAAGATATGCGAAAGATGATGCCAAAGACGGTAAAATCCGGTATAATAAGCTAGTATGCCTGTCAATGAACTAATGACCGGCAGATTAGAAAAAGCAGAGGATATGAAAACATGAGGAAAAAGAGCAAAGAGAGGACAAGCTGCGAGACCTGTGCATTCTACGTCTATGACGATGAATACGGGGCGTATCTGTGCGACATGAACATGGACGAGGACGACTATGTGCGGATCATGTCAGACAGATATTATCAGTGCCCATATTACAGAAACGGGGATGAGTATGCTGTAGTCAAAAAGCAGATGTAGACAGAATCAGTCGGTGATCATGGATTGAGGAAGGAGAGCGAGATGTCAGAGCAGGTCGTAAAAAAGGCAATTTTATTTGATGTGGACGATACGTTATATGACCAGACGGTTCCGTTCATGGAAGCATATGCAGAATATTTCGGAGAGAAGCCGGCTGTTCCTGCTGAGATAATCTATCCTGTCACAAGAAAGTATAGTGATCGGGTGTATTCTCAGGCTATGGCGGGGCAGATCACAATGGAAGATATGTATATTTACAGAGTGCAGAAAGCATTTGAAGAATTCGGTATCAGAATTACAGATGCGCAGGCGCTTGAGTTTCAGACAATCTATGCAGAACGTCAGCGGCATATCCATATGTCAGAGCAGATGGAGGCGATTCTTGAGTATTGCAGAGGAAAAGCGGAGCTGGGGATCATCACGAACGGTCCTTCAAAGCATCAGTGGAATAAGGTGAAAAGCTTACAGGTAGAGAGATGGATTCCGCATGAAAATATAGTTGTGTCCGCGGACGTGGGCGCAGAGAAGCCGGACAGGCAGATTTTTGAATATGCGGAACGCACCATGGGGCTGGAAGAAGCAGAAATCTGGTTTGTCGGGGATTCGTATGAGCTGGATGTCAAGGGCGCGGTGAACGCCGGATGGAATGCAGTGTGGATGAACCGGAGAAAGCGGAAAGCACCGGATGGAGCGGTAATGTCGGAGTGCGAGCACGAAGGCAGAATAGCCGGCGTGGAGACAGAGGAAGAACTGTTTGGTTTTGTCAGAATGCTTCTTGAAGGTGATGCGAATTAAAATTTGCGGATAGAGAGAGTAAAACAGTAACTCATCCCGTATTTTTGGACTCACTTTTTGTTAAGGTAAGTATAACAAAAAGTGAGTTTTTCTATGCCCGGAATTGGGGACGGAAAGGATGAGTGTTATGAAAGAAATTAATTTGACAATTACGGGAATGAGGCATTATTACGGCAACGGCATAATTCACGTGGGGGATATTCTCCGCTGTAAGAAAGAACCTGAAAACGAGTATGACGCAGAGGCAATTCAGGTACTGCTTCCGGTATATGGCAAAGTCGGATATATCGCGAACAGTCCGTATACTGTAGCCAAGGGTACATTAAGTGCCGGACGGGCATATGATCAGGTTAAGAAAAAGTTCTATGTTCGTGTGCTGTATATTTGTACGAATCAGATTATCTGTAAAGTGGAAGAGGGGAAGAAAGAAGAACTGGAGGGCAGGATCAGCAGACAGCTTCAGGCAGTCGACGATACTGAGTTTTAAGAACGTGCTGCATATGCTACAATGGTTTTATAAAGTTAAAGGAGATTAAGCCATGGTCAAATCATACAGCCAGAAGTTAAGAGTGCTATACGTGATGCAGATTCTGCTGAAATATTCAGATGAGGAACATCCGGTGTCCCAGACGGAAATATCAGAAAGACTTCATGCATACGGTATACAGGCAGATCGCAAAAGTATTTATGATGATATTAAGGTCTTAAATGAGTTCGGGCTGGGGATAGAAAACCGCAGGTCAAAGCCATCGGGATTTTATGTGGCAGAGAGAAGTTTTGAACTGCCGGAGCTGAAACTGCTGGTAGATGCGGTTCAGTCATCAAAATTCATTACAGCGAAGAAATCAAATGAATTGATCCGAAAGCTGGAAGAACTGGCAAGTGTACACGAGGCGAAGAATCTGCAGAGACAGGTGTATGTGGGAAACCGTATCAAGACTATGAACGAAAGTATTTACTATAATGTGGACGAAATTCATCAGGCAATTTCTCAGAACAGGCTGATACGGTTTCATTATTATGAATGGACACCTGAAAAGGAAATGCATCTGCGCAGGAACGGTAAAGCTTATGAAATCAGTCCGTGGGGCTTGTCGTGGGATGATGAAAATTATTATATGGTCGGTTATGACAGCGATGCAGAAATGATAAAACATTTCCGGGTGGATAAAATGCTGGATATAATCATAACGGATCAGCCTAGAAGAGGGAAAGACCGTTTTGAGAAATTCGATCTTGCAAATTATGCTAAGAAAGTGTTTGGTATGTTCAGCGGAGAAGAGCGTACTGTGAAGATGCTTTGTGAGAATAATCTGGCAGGTGCTATGATTGACCGTTTTGGAAGGGATGTTATGATACATCCTTCCGATGAGAGGCATTTTATCGTGAGTGCTGCAGTGAATGTGAGTCCTCAGTTTTTCGGGTGGCTTGTTGCCTTGGGAAAAGGTGTTGTGATAGAGAGCCCGGAAGATGTGAAAGAGGAGTTTAAGGAATGGGTGAGAGCAGTGATGAGAGAGTATGAAAACGTGGGATAAGAAATCAGCCTGCTTGTTATTTGGATAAGGCAATGGTAGAATAGAATTTATATTAAATACGCAAAACAATTTGAAAGTATTGGAATTGGAGCGTGCAAGGCATTTATTCCGTGGTATCGATCATGTAATATGTCGGTGGGTGATAGGATAAAAGTTTAGTTTCTATCAGAAAATGAAGTGCTATTTGTTAAGCGTTAGGGTGTTAGGGACGAAAACGTCTGAATATCAGATGAATTTCGTCTTTTTTATTTCTGTATAATAATTGATAAAGTAAGGAACTTTATGGTGTCTGCTATCGTACAAAAGACGATTGGTTTATGCGTATTGAAAGGGGGATCATCCATGGGGAACTTGAAAGGTATATTCAAGAAAGCAGACAGCAGATGGATTATAAGGTTTCTTGAATAATTTCGCAATAGAATGAAGTATGGATTTTAATATAACTATATTGATAATGATGATATAATAAATAACGTAAGTAAAAATAACACATTGACGTTGTGCGAATGTATATTTATAATTTGACTACAGATTGATGATTAATATTTGATGTCCTGAAAAAAGTGTATTTAATACTAAAGAATGGAGCAAGAATTAATGAGCAAAAAAATATTTCGCTTGGGAGAGTTGTATTGCGGCCCAGGAGGCTTGGCCTGTGGAGCGTTAAGGTCCCAGAGTGATGACGGGAAATATAAAATAGTTCATGCGTGGGCCAACGACTATGATGCAGATACCTGTGAAACATATAGAAAGAATATTTGCCCAGATAATCCAGAGTCCGTTTATCATGGGGATGTTCGGGATCTGGATATTTCAGCGCTGGGGCCTATAGATGCTTTTGCATATGGATTTCCTTGTAATTCATTTTCCAATGTGGGAGAACATGAAGGAATAGCAAATGAGAAGTTTGGCCAGCTTTATTGGTATGGTGTAGAAGTGCTTAGAGAATATCAGCCTGAATGGTTTATTGCTGAAAATGTCAGTGGGATTCGTAGTGCGGGTACAGGAGATTTTCAGACTATTTTAAAAGATTTACGGGAATCAGGTTATAAACTGACTCCCAATTTATATAAGGCAGAGCAATACGGAATTCCCCAGACTAGACATAGAGTGATTATTGTAGGGATTAGAAATGATATAAATATTGAATTTCGAGTACCAGATCCAGCACAATATAAAGAATACGATATTACGTCAGAACATGCACTGTCTGATATTCCTGATGATGCACCGAATAATGAGATTAGAAAGCTTCAGTCAAAGGTTACCCGAAGACTCTCATATATTCGTCCTGGTGAGAATGTATGGCAGGCGGAGAATCGTCTGGGAGAGGCGTTTCCGGAAGATCTGAGGATAAAAACAAAAACAAAAATTAGTCAAATTTACCGCAAATTAGATCCTGGGAAGCCGGCTTACACTGTAACAGGCTCGGGCGGTGGCGGAACATTTATGTATCATTGGACAGATCGTGAACTAACCAATCGAGAACGAGCTCGTATTCAAACATTTCCAGATGATTACGAATTCATAGGTAAATATAGTAGTGTTAGAAAACAGATTGGGATGGCCGTTCCGTGCCGTTTGGCAGAGATTGTCACAACTGCCGTATTAAATAGTTTTGCTGGAATCGAATATCCATGGGTAGAACCGAATTTATCTGAATAGTTAGGAGGTGTACAGTATGGCATATAGACATTGGTTTGTATCTCGACAGAAACGTCAGCTTACGACAATTCTATCGGCGTTGATTGCTTTCAGTGATGTATGTGTGGGGGAAAAGTGGGCCGGGAATACGGAACTTCAACTTAAATTTGAGGATGAATTGCAGAATAGAAATATCACGGGACATGGAACACTTCGATCAAGAAAATCCGGTCAGGGCGGTGGCGGAATAAGAACATTGTTTAAACAGTTGAAAGATTTGGGACTTGTTTTTACAGAGGATGACAATGGGAGATGTCAGCTGACACTTATTGGTGAGGAGCTTGTAAAAGGAAATGTTACGTTTGTAAGCGCTATGCGTCTGCAATTACAGAAGTATCAATATCCATCGGCTGCTGTCTGGGCTGGAAGCGGCAGTGTAGATCATGAGTTTAAGGTACATCCATTTCAATTTATGTTCCGGCTGCTGAGAGATCCAAGACTTAATAATTGCTTGTCGATGGAGGAGATGGCGGGAATCGTTATACATTATGCCAAATCAGATAATGCGGCATGTTTTGAAGATGTTGTAAACAAAATACTCCAATACCGATTTACAGGTATAGTAGAAGGATTTGTGAGAGATACAAAAACTAAAACATATAATAATATCGCAAACACTTTTTTTAACTATATTAGTCTTACCCAGTATGTTGACAGAGGGCGGAAAACACTGATGATTCGGAGCGGAAAAGAAGCGGATGTGGATGAATTTATACAAGATAAACCTAAATTTATTCCGAATCCAGAACTAACAGAAAATTATCAAAGAGCATATGGCCGTGGAAAGTCTGCTAAGGATCTCAGAAATTTTGATTTTGTTGATCTAAAGTCACAAAAAGAATTAAATGAAGCACGCATTCGAAAAGAATATGTTCTTCTTGCTTTGAAGACACCGATTACCGGAATTACGCCGGATATTGTAGACCTGATTGTTGCTAATACTGGAATTGACGAGAAAACTGTTGAGAATTTTCTAATAAAGAATTACCCACATGGAAATATTGATGACTTCTTTTTATCTTATAAGGAACTTGCCCATATGGGTACTGAAGGCGCAAAAGATTTTGAAGAGGCAACATGTGAAATGTTTCGGAAAATATTTAAAATGCGTGCAGAGCATGTGGGCCCAATAGGAAATACGCCCGATGTTTTTGTCGAATCGGAGGAATGGGGATTCTGCGGTATTATCGATAATAAAGCTTATAAAAATGGCTATAGTATCAGCGGTGATCATAAACGAGTTATGGAAGATGTCTATATTCCGAACTATCGTCAATATGGTAAAACGGAGATGCCGCTCGCATTTTTTACATATATAGCTGGATCTTTTGGAAAGAATATTAACAGCCAGCTCCGTACAATCTATTTAGATACTGGTATTAACGGGTCAGCAATGCCGGTTGATATTTTGATAAACATTGCGCAGGATTACGCAAATGCAGGATATACACATGATACATTAAGAAAGATATTTTCAGTGAATCGTGAAGTGAAATTACGCGATTTACAGAATATATTCAGTAAAGAAGAGGCCCATTTTATCACTGAATATCCGACGATGGAAATGGTAGCGGAAGAACATAAACCATATGGTGAAAAATAATGGATAATTTAAGCCCCGAACAGCGCCATAAAAATATGAAGCATATCCGATCTAAGGATACAAAAATTGAAATTATACTTCGTAAAGCATTATGGCATGAAGGTATTAGATACCGTAAAAATTATGATAAACTTCCAGGCAAGCCTGATATAGCTATTACAAAATATAAAATAGCGGTGTTTTGTGATGGGGAATTTTTTCATGGAAAGGATTGGAATCAGCTTCAAGTAAAATTAAAAAATAGTAATAATTCAGAATATTGGTTAAAGAAAATTCAAAGAAATATCAATCGTGATTATGAAGTTGAACAAGAAATTAGAGCTCAGGGCTGGATAGTGCTGCGATTTTGGGGTAAAGACATTAAACAAGATGTCAATATGTGTGTTAAGTCCATAAAGGAAGCAATCCAGTATGTGATGTTATCTTCTGACTCTGATGATGATTTCTATGAATAGAAAATATTACACCATAATTTTAATTAAGAACAGTGTATACGTATAGGTATGCAGACAGTAAAAGTAGTGTCAGCAATCATTATAAACAATAAACAGATCCTTGCCACCCAGCGTGGATATGGTGAATTTAAAGATGGATGGGAGTTCCCTGGCGGAAAGATTGAGCTGGGCGAAACGCCACAGGAAGCGCTTGAACGAGAGATAAAGGAAGAGCTGGATACAGAGATTGAAGTCGGAGATTATTTGCAGACTGTAGAATATGACTATCCAAGCTTTCATCTGTCTATGTATTGCTTTTTTTGTACGATTAAGTCGGGAGAATTAGTTTTAAAGGAGCATGAAACTGCTAAATGGTTGACTGTGGAAAATCTGGATAGTGTGGATTGGTTGCCGGCCGATAAGGGATTGATCGAACAAATAAAAAATATTTGTTGCTAATGTTCTAAAGGAGGTGTCTTGATGTTTTTACGATTTTCAAGAAAGAAAAAACCAACCCCACCAAAAACCTACGACCCCGCCCTCCAGCGCCCTGCCATCCGCTGCAGCATCTGCACCGGTGAGCAGGTTGCCGGCTTCAAGAATCTTTCTGACGGAAAATTCGAGGAAGTCATGCTGATCCGGAATGAGGCTGACCTTCAGGCTTTCCGGGAGCAGTATGGGATTACTGAGGATATAGAAAAAATATACTGACTGCAGTCAGGGGAGTAACTAAAAGGAGATATATGCAACAAAGGAGTTTACCGTGAAAGATTATCAGGAGCACAGAGCAATGGACATCCGGGATCTGACCATATATACGAAGACTATACCGGCGCATCCGGCGTCTTTTGCAGACTTCCCGGTGGAACTTCATCCGGATATCCGTACATATCTGACATCTCATAACATTCCCCGTCTGTACACCCATCAGGCAGAGATGTTCGACAAAGCGCAGTCTGGTGAGAATGTGGTGATCACTACTTCAACGGCAAGCGGGAAGACACTGAGTTTTCTGCTCCCGGTTCTGCAGGCGGTTCTGGACGATCCGCTCACCAGAGCGATATTTGTCTATCCGACGAAAGCACTTGCGGCGGATCAGTACAGGGCGCTTCAGCCGGTTCTTGAGTACTTTGGAGAAGGAAGGATTTCGGCGGGTGTCTATGACGGCGATACGATGCAGGCGGAGCGCAGCCGGATCCGAAAGAGCGCGAATATTATTCTGACCAACCCGGAGATGCTGAACTCGGCGTTCCTGCCGAATCACAGCAAATACGGGTTTGATTTTATTTTTACTAATCTGAAATATGTCGTGATCGATGAGCTGCATAGCTACAGAGGAGCGTTCGGCGCCCATCTGGCGAATATCTTCCGCAGAATGAAACGGGTGTGCGGGTATTACAGATCGAAACCGCAGTTTCTCTGCAGTTCGGCCACGATTGCGAATCCGCTGGAACTCTCCGAGCGGATCTGCGGGGAGAAATTTGTGCTGATCGACAGGGACGGATCAGCTGCACCGGAGAAGGAGTACCGGATCATACAGCCGCCGGAGATCAAGGGGAAGAACGACAAAATCTATGGCAGGCGGTTCGCGTCGTCTGTCGCGGCAGATCTGATTCCCAGGCTTGTGGAAGAGGACCGGCATTTCATTGCATTTGGCAGGAGTCGTAGAAATGTAGAGGTTATCCTGAAGGAATCCCGGGACAAGCTGGATGCGGCTGGATTTTTAAGCGGGGTAGACAGCGGGAAGATCGCAGGATACCGCGGCGGATACACACCGATGGAGAGGCGGGAGATCGAGCGGAAGATGACGGATGGCGAACTCTCGGGACTTGTCTCTACGAACGCGCTGGAGCTGGGAATAGATATCGGAAGTCTGGATTCCACGGTGATCGTCGGCTATCCGGGGACGAGAGCTTCCTTCTGGCAGCAGAGCGGGCGCGCCGGAAGGAGCGGCGGAAGCGGGGGACGCAGGGCGGACAGCAGTGAAAACTACACTGGAAACTATATTGAAAACAGCAGGGACAAAGAGACGAAGAAATGTGTCAACTTTCTGATTTTGGAGAATCAGCCTTTTGACCAGTATATTGCCATTGATCCGGAATGGCTGTTCTCGCGGTCAAGTGAAAATGCCATTGTAGATCCGGACAATCTGCTGATCGAGCTGGCGCACATCCGGGCGGCGGCAGCGGAGATGCCGCTGTCCCTGGATGACGCCGCGCTGTTCCCGGATCTGGGCGAGGTGATTCCTGTGCTTATGTCTGCGGACGAAGTGAAGAGTCTTGCAGGGAGGTTCGCGTGGGCGGGACCTGCATTTCCGGCAGGAGACTACAGCCTGAGAAATATGGACAAGACCCGGTTCAAGCTGATCGTGAAAGATAATGTGGAGTTTGTGGACGGGCGGAGACAGGCGAAAGGGGCCGGCAGAGAAGTGACGGAGATGGACGAATCCCAGGCGTATCATGAACTGCATCCGGGCGCAGTGTATATGCATGAGGGCGTGCTGTATGAAGTGCTGAAGTTGGATCTGGTCAGCAGGACGGCGGAGGCAGTGCCGTTTGACGGAAATTATTATACTGTTCCGTCCGGAACAGAGGAGACACGGATCCTGCAGACATTTCAGGAAGAGGATATGGGGCGGACGCAGATTCATTTTGGAGATATTAACGTAAATGAAGTGACTTCCATGTACAAGAAACTGCAGTTCCACAATCATCAGAATCTGGGGTATGTGGAGTTGACGCAGCCTCTTCAGAAATCTTATGACACGGAGAGCACATGGATTGATATTCCGGAAAATATAACGGAAGTCTACCGCAGCCTGCTCGTGCCGAACCATATGGGAGAGCTGGTGTTGAACGACCATTTTGAGGGACTGTGTTATGCGGTGAAAAACGCGGCAATGATGACGACCATGACCGAGCGGGATGATATCGATGCGGTGATCTCGAATAATGCAATCATACCGGACGCCCGGGAGGAACAGGTAGTCTCCCTTTATATCTATGATAAATATGAGGGAGGCCTGGGATATTCAGAAAAGATTTATGAACTGGTGCCGCAGATCATTGACAATGCCATCCGTATGGTGGAGGGCTGTTCCTGTGAGAGCGGCTGCCCGGCCTGCGTGGGAGATTATAATCTGGACAAGAAGATGGTGCTGTGGGGTCTTAAGAATCTGCTTCAGGAGAGCGAACCGCCGGAGTTTGAAGGAAAGCAGATTGAGGAATCACGTCCGTTTATTCAGAAAGGTTTTTCTTTCTATAGACTTCCGCTGGAGTGGAGCGCGTTTTGCGACAGTGTTGTGCAGAACGGGGAAAGCGGAGGTGCATTCCTGCGGACGGTGGAGCAGGTCGAAGTGAACGGGCATCGGCTGATCCTGACCGTGGGCAGTTCATTCTATGAGGGATGGCTCATGGATCCTGACAATATGCGGGGACTTGAGAATACAGTCCGGTACCATGCGGTCTGCCCGGCGGATATGCGGATCGAGGTGCGGGTCGTGGAAAATCGGGAGAGAACGGACAAGATAAAAGGAAAATTAAGACGCAGATATGAGGATAAACTTTCATGAGTGAACAGTTAAATGGGTTTCAGCAGACAGAGGAGTTTCAGAATCTGAATGAATATCAGAAGGCAGCGGTTCTCGATGAGAGTCCGGCCTGCGTGGTGAACGCCAATGTGGGCAGCGGGAAGACGACCGTGCTTATCGGGAAGATCATGTACCTGCATCTAGATAGAAAGATACCACTTGAGAAAATGGCCGTGCTGACTTTCACAAACAAGGCGGCGGACGAGATCGTGGAACGGCTGCGGAAGATAAAGCCGGATATTACGTCGGAGCAGGTGCAGGGCTTCGGGACATTTCACAGTGTGGCTCTCAGGATGCTCAAAAGCAGCCTTCCGGTGGAAAAAGCCGGATGGACGAAAGAATTTACTGTCATGGATCCGGACGAGGAGACAGATCTGGCGCTGGAACTCATTGCAGAACATGGTCTTAAGGTCAAGTATAAGAACCGACTGAAAAAGCGGTTGGAGCAGGAGTATCAGAACTGGCTGTCAGGAAAAGAGGAGAGCCGGTACAGGGACGACCTGTTCCGGCTCTATCCGCTTCTGGAAGAAGAGAAAAAGAAACAGAATAAAATGTCATTTGCCGATCTGCTGAGAGTGAGCACAGACCTGCTGCGGACGGAGATAAGGAAGGAGCAGTCCTGCGAAGAGAACAATAACGGAAGAATCCATCCGGCATGGATCCTTGTGGATGAAGTGCAGGACAGCGATGCGCTGCAGCTTGAATTTCTGGAAGCTCTGAGGGGAGAAAGTGCGAAGATTTTCGCCGTGGGAGATCCCAATCAGGTCATCTACAGCTGGCGGGGAACGGGCGATAATATGTTCTTCCTGATCAAGCACCGGTTCGGGGCGAAAGAACTGACGCTTCCGGTAAACTACCGGTCCAATGCGTCCATCCTTACAGCGGCAAACCGCTTTCTGCAGTTCGGAAACAGGATTCAGGGAACGCGGAATGAAGAGCGCAGGATTGTGGTGCGGAATTATTATGACCCGTTTCAGGAGGCAGAATATCTTGCAGAGAGGATACAGACGCTCCATAGAAATGGAAAGAGCTATGGAGAGATCGCTGTATTTTACAGGCTGCAGAGCCAGTCCGAGATAGTGGAAAAGGTATTTGCCAGACATGGCATTCCGTATGAGCTGTCAGTGAAAAAGACATTAAAGGATATCCCGGTGCTGAACTGGCTGATAAAGGTGCTGCGGGTGTCAGTCAATCCCTCTGATACACAGATGGCAGCGGCAGTTCTCAAAGACCCGGTGTTCGGCGGGAAAAACCTGTCCTGCCGCATGGAGAGATTCACGGAAGACATCGGAAAACGCCCGGCCGTAACCGCCGGAGAGCTTTTTACATACTTTGAACTGAGGGAGGCGCTTCATCCATCGTCCGCCGGATATGCGGAAGACGAGCGTCTTGTAATGGATTTTCTGGAGAAAATGTGCACATCCTGTAATAAGGAGGCACAAAGCAGCGGCGGAAACTTTACCGGGGCAGTCCGTGAGTTTGTTAACAGCTCGGCTCTTTACGGGATGAAAACAGATGCAGGCGAAAAGACTCCCGGGAATATGTCCGCGCATGAAGAGGCAGGGGCAGACACGGACGGAGGAGAACGGACGGCAGCGATGGGCAGAGTGAAGCTGATGACACTTCACGCTTCGAAAGGTCTGGAATTTGATACAGTATTTATCATCGGGGTTAATCAGGGGCTTATTCCTCTCAGATGTAAGAACTTCGAGCAGGAGGAAGAGGAACGGCGTCTGTTCTTTGTCGGAATCACACGGGCCGAGAATGATCTGGAACTTTCCTGGTATACAAATCCCGGGGAACGTGGAGTTATAGGAGAGCCGGGCCGGTATCTGCGCATGATCCCGGAACAGCTTCTGGATTATGGGAATACAGGAAAACAGGAGAGCGTGAGGACCGGAGCGGGTACGGACGGAGCAGGGAGAAAGAGTGATCTCCAGCAGCTGCGAAGACAGGTGCAGGATCAGATCCGCCTGAAACGGGAAGCCGCTCAAAAGCCGGAGGTCGTCCGGGTGAGACACCGGAAATATGGCGAGGGCATCTTAGTATCAGAAGATGAAATGATGATAGAGGCCGAGTTTGAAGGATATGGCAGAAAACAGTTCCTAAAGGCTTTTGGTGAGATAGAAATATTACACAGTTAAGAAGTCGCAAAGAAATGTTCAAAACAGCATCCTTAAATTGAATCTTCCATATGTCTGTGTTAAGATAGCAGTGCGCAGAGGGCGGGGAAAGATATCCGCCCGAATGCAGGGACATATGTTTAGGAGGACATTATGGACAGGAGAGAAAAAAGCTCCAGAAGAGTCAGGCTGAATACAATGCAGATTGTAGCACTGGGCTTTTTTGGAGTGATTTTTTTGGGCGGCGTAATCCTGTGGCTGCCAATCTGTAATCAGAAACCCATCGAATTTATCGATGCGCTGTTTACATCTGTGACGTCGGTCTGCGTGACCGGACTTGTTACTGTTATTCCTGCGGAACAGTACACATTGTTCGGGCAGGTTGTGGTGATGATCCTTATCCAGATCGGAGGTCTGGGAGTGATCGCGTGTATGGCTCTGTTTTTCCTTCTTCTTGGGAAAAAGATATCAATGAAAGGAAGGATTCTGATCCAGGAGGCATACGGGCTCGATACTCTGTCCGGGCTGGTAAAGTTCATTATCCGTATTGTACGCGGGACATTTATTGTAGAAGGAATCGGGGCAGTGCTCTTTTCCTTTAAGTTCGTGCCGGAGTTCGGACTGGCAAAGGGAATATGGTACGGCGTTTTCCATTCAATCTCGGGATTCTGTAACGCAGGAATTGATATTATAGGGGACAGCAGTTTTATGAGATATGTAGACTCGCCGCTGGTGAGCCTGACTACAATGTTCCTGATTGTGATGGGCGGTCTCGGATTCCCGGTATGGCACGATATCTTTGTGACGGCAAAGAAAGGCGCAGGGGAAAAAGGCGCGAGAAGGCGAATCTTTACAAGGCTTGGACTGCAGAGCAAGATCGTGCTTACGATAACCGCTTTTCTGATCATTTTCGGCACAGTGGGATATTTCCTGCTGGAGTTCAACAATCCGGAGACCATGAAAGATTTAAGTATCCCGGAGAAGGTACTGGCTTCCGCGTTCCAGTCGGTGACAACACGTACCGCAGGCTTCGCATCGGTATCGCAGTCGGGACTTACGGAGAGTTCAAGGCTTCTGGGATGTATACTGATGTTCATTGGAGGTTCTCCGGCAGGTACGGCGGGCGGTATCAAAACCACGACATTTGCCATGCTGATCCTGACAATTATTTCTGTTCTGAGAGGTCATAAAGATACAGAGTGTTTCGGCAGGAGAGTCGATATGGACAGTGTGCGCTCTGCTCTTACGATCACAGTGATCACATTTACGTGCTGGCTTGCGGCTGTGGCCGCAATGTCGATCTTTGACCCGCAGACAGAGTTTCTGAATCTGATGTACGAGGCGTCTTCTGCTATCGGAACAGTCGGACTTTCAGCTGATCTGACGCCTCATCTGACACGTGCAAGCCACGTGGTACTGATGCTTTTAATGTATATCGGAAGAATCGGCCCTCTTACGATGGCGCTTGTATTTGCAGGAAAGTCAAATAAGAGTGATAAATTCAGGGAACTGCCTGAGAAGAAGATTATGCTTGGATAATATTTATCGCTTATAGAATATAAACGGAACGATCCGCGGCATCATAGCCGGGGTATAACCCTCAAGCTCAATGGATGCTGTAATAAAAATATTTCAGACAGGAGAGTAAGAAAATGAGTAAACAATTCGCTGTACTGGGACTGGGAAGCTTTGGATGGAGCGTGGCTCTGACACTGGAGAAAATGGGCGCGGATGTGCTTGTAGTCGACGAATCTTTTGAGAAGATTCAGGAGATTTCTGAGCAGGTATCCTATGCGCTTAAGGCGGATGTGTCCGATCCGGAAGCGCTGGAGACTCTGGGCGGGAGAAACCTTGACGGGGCAGTGATCGCGGTCTCCGAGAATTTCGAGGCGAGCATTATGGCAACGATGCTATGTAAAGAGATGGGGATTCCGATGGTGCTGGCAAAAGCAAAAGATAAGCTTCAGGGAACGATCCTCAAAAAAGTCGGCGCAGATTCGGTCGTATATCCTGAGATCGAGATGGGCGGACGCGTGGCAAAGAATCTGGTGGCAAAAGAGTTCTCTGACTGGATCGAGCTGTCGGATGACTACAGCATGGTTGAAGCTGTAGTACCGGAAGCATGGCAGGGGAAATGTCTTGCTGACCTGAAAGTACGTGAACGTTTCGGAATTAACGTAGTCGGTATTATTATCAACAAACAGGTGGATGTCACTTTTGATCCGATGGAACCGCTTCCGGCAAACGGAATCCTGATTATGATCGGTTCGAATGACGTCCTGCAGAAATTTGATACAAAGAAGGAACGCAGATAATGATTACAAGTACTGCAAATGCACAGGTAAAAGAGCTGGTAAAACTGATGAAGAAGAGCAGGGCGAGGGATGAGGCACAGGTGTTCCTGGTCGAGGGCCCGCGTATGGCAGGGGAACTGACTTCTGACCCGGGCTGGTGCACAGAGATTGAGAAAATCTATCTTTCTGAGAGTTATTCCGGAAGAAACAAGGGAGAACATCAGGATCTTGAGAGGACCGCGCCGGTGGAAATACTTTCAGATTCTGTGTTTGCTCACGTGTCAGACACGAAGACCCCTCAGGGCATACTTGCCGTTGTGAGAAGAAGAACATATAATATGTCGGATATTCTCGGGAGAGATCCGGCGCACGCCCATGTACTCGTCCTTGATAATCTTCAGGATCCGGGAAATCTGGGAACAATCTTCCGTACGGCCGAGGCTGCCGGGGTGACGGGAATTATCCTGAGCCGCGACTGTGTGGATATTTATAATCCGAAGGTAGTCCGCTCTACAATGGGAGCGGTGCTCCGTATGCCGTTTCTGTATGTGGATGATCTGCCGGGAACGATCAGTGAACTGAAAGGAACAGGAATCAGAGTTTATGCGGCTCATCTGAAAGGTATGCACGCATATGATCAGGAAGATTACAGGACAGGCTGCGCCTTCCTGATCGGAAATGAAGGAAACGGACTGAGAGACGAAGTGGCGGAATGCGCGGATCATTACGTGATTATCCCCATGCAGGGAAAGGCGGAGTCATTGAATGCAGCAGTTGCGGCAGCTGTGCTTATGTTTGAAGTGAGCAGGCAGCGGAGGAGCTGAAATGCCGGTTAATGAGGGTTAAACAGTATACAGGCAGGATCTGAAAGGGCAGATCCTGCTTTGTTATATTATCCTGACTGTTCAGCCGTACCATCTGCAAAGTGGAACTGCAATGATGTAAATTTATGCATAAGCATTGCATTTTTATGCATAAGTATGTATAATAGGTCATGTTTCATACAGAATACTGTATAGCGGGGCAGCCGCAGCACGTCAGTAAACTATACGAATGGCGTGAATTAAACGGTTATGAATTTATAAGATAGAGAGGGACATATTATGAATTTAAAAGGACGTAATTTTCTTACATTAAAGGACTTCACACCGGAGGAGATCACTTACCTGATCGATCTTTCTGCCGAGGTAAAGGAGAAGAAGAAAAACGGTGTACCGGTTGACAATTATAAAGGGAAAAATGTGGCGCTGATCTTTGAAAAGGACAGCACAAGGACACGCTGCGCGTTTGAAGTTGCGGCACATGACATGGGCATGGGCACTACATATCTTGGACCGACCGGTTCGCAGATGGGAAAGAAGGAGAGCATCGAGGATACAGCGCGCGTGCTCGGCAGGATGTTCGACGGAATCGAATACCGTGGTTTCGGACAGGAGATTGTGGAAGAACTGGCAAAATACGCAGGGGTACCGGTGTGGAACGGCCTGACGAATGAATATCATCCGACTCAGATGCTTGCCGATATGCTGACTATCCGTGAGAATTTCGGCACCCTGAAAGGACTGAAACTGGTCTACATGGGAGATGCCCGCTACAACATGGGGAATTCCCTTATGGTTGCCTGCTCCAAGCTGGGACTTGACTTTGTGGCCTGCACAACGGAAGAGTATTTCCCGAATGCAGAGCTTGTCGCACAGTGTCAGGAGTATGCAAAGGAATCAGGTGCAACGATCACGCTGACATCCGATGTAAAAGAGGGAACAAAAGATGCCGACGTTATCTACACAGATGTATGGGTATCCATGGGAGAGCCGGACGAAGTATGGGAGAAGAGGATTAAAGAGCTCTCTCCATATAAAGTGACAAAAGAAGTGATGGCAAATGCAAAAGACAGCGCAATTTTCCTGCACTGCCTGCCGGCATTCCATGACCTGAAGACAAAGATCGGAAAAGAAATGGGCGAGCGTTTTAATATAGAAGATATGGAAGTGACGGATGAAGTGTTCGAGTCCGAACAGTCTAAAGTGTTTGACGAGGCAGAGAACCGTATGCATACGATCAAGGCTGTGATGATGGCTACGCTGGGAATTGAAGAATAAGAACAGATACCGCAGGTAAACATATTTTTGAAGCGGCGTCTTCGGACAAGTGCCGGACAGAGTTAGAAGTATTAATTCTGTCCGGCATTTTTACGTGTTTTTTACATGGATGTAATACAACCGGGAAAAGATATCTGTTAGAATTACACTTGAATATGTCTGTCGGACGAATATGACGCCATGTTGCGGCTGAAATTATTAGAATGGAGAAATAGAAGATGAACATATTTGATATTCTCGGCCCTGTTATGGTTGGCCCGTCCAGTTCCCATACGGCGGGAGCGGTCAGAATAGGGTATGTTACAAGGACAATGCTGGGAGAAGAGCCTGTGAATGCCATGATCAGCTTGAGCGGTTCATTTGCAGCGACAGGGAGCGGACACGGAACAGACCGGGCGCTTATCGCAGGGCTTCTTGGTATGAAGCCGGATGATATGCGCATACCGGACAGCTTTGAACTGGCAGAACAGGAGGGGCTGTCTTTTTCTTTTGCAAATATACGGCTCCCAGGGGCACATCCGAATACGGCTGTACTGGAAGTGGAAGGGAAAACAGGACTGTTAATAAAAATACAGGCATCCTCGCTTGGCGGAGGCCGGATTATGATCGATAAACTGGATGATACGGAAGTACACTGTACAGGTTCCTGTCCGACTTTGATTATACACAATCAGGACAGTCCGGGTATGGTATCGGAAGTAACAGGTATTTTGTCGCGGAAGAATGTTAATATTGCGACTCTGCAGCTTTATCGGGATAAGAGGGGCGGACTTGCAGTAATGGTGATAGAGACAGATCAGACGGTCCCTCGGGAAACAGTCTTCATGCTGGAGAAGTTGGAAGGTATTGAGCGTATTATGTATATCCGTGGGGAGGAAGTGTAATGTCGTATTCATCTTTAAATGAGATCACACAGAGGTGTAACAGCGAAGGTATTCCGTTTTGGAAGGCGGTACAGTATTCAGATATGGAGGAACGGGAAGTAACAGAGCAGGCGTCCTTTCAGATGATGCAGAAGATGTGGAATGCTATGAAAGCAGCGGGAGATTCTTACGATAAGGATCAGAAATCGCGCAGCGGTCTTGTAGGGGGCATGGGCGGTCAGATAAGGAGTTATATGGAAAAAGGCGATACGCTAAGCGGGGATTTTATGTCCGAAGTGATTGCACAGGCATTGGAGATGGGCGAGTCGAATGCCTGTATGCACCGGATTGTCGCAGCGCCGACTGCCGGAGCCTGCGGTGTGCTTCCGGCAGTGCTCCTTCCGATATACAGCCGAAAAACAGCATCGGATACTGAGATCACGGAGGCAATGTATACAGCCGCAGGGATAGGGCAGGTTATTGCGTCCCGGGCTTTTATTGCAGGTGCGGCAGGCGGTTGTCAGGCTGAAATCGGCTCGGCATCGGCAATGGCTGCGGGGGCGCTGGTATCCCTCAGGGGAGGAACGGCAGAGCAGATCGCACATGCGGCTGCTATGGCGCTCAAAAATCTTCTCGGGCTTGTCTGTGATCCGGTGGCGGGACTGGTTGAAGTGCCCTGCGTTAAGCGGAATGTGATCGGTGCGGTTAATGCTGTTTCAAGCGCAGATATGGCTCTTGCCGGAATTGTAAGTAGAATCCCGCCGGATCAGGTCATCGATGCGATGAAAGAAGTAGGGGAGAGTATGCATATTTCTTTAAAAGAGACAGGGGAAGGCGGAGTGGCCAATACTCCGGAGGCAAGAAAAATAAAATTTAACCTGAACTTACAATGACTTAACGTTCCGTTGGTGATTATTTTACATCATTTTCCTATAATGTATCCCGGTAATTCAAAAGAAAAGAAGTTGAAAAAGGGAGAACAGGAATGAAAAGAAGAATAATAAGTGCGTTGCTGCTTGTCTGTATTACTGCGGCAATCGCTTCAGGATGCGGTTCTGATGAACCGGTTGAAACAGTTGATCTGAACAGTATGACTCTGGAAGAGATTGAAGCACAGGCAAAAGAAGAGGGAGAACTTGCATCTGCGGCGATGCCTGATACATGGGCCAACTGGGGTGAAACATGGCAGGAGTACACAGATACGTACGGGATTGAGCATGTGGATACTGATATGTCTTCTGCGGAAGAAATTTCGCTGTTTGAGACAGAGGGGACAGATGCTACGAAGGATATTGGTGATGTAGGACAGGCATTCGGACCGGTAGCGGAAGAGCAGGGAGTTACACTTCCGTATAAGACAAGCTACTGGGATTCGATTCCGGACTGGGCGAAAGACGATGACGGAGACTGGATCATAGGATATTACGGCACAATGTCTGTTATTGTTAACAACAAGATCGTAAAAGACACACCTACATCTTTTGAAGATATCTTAAATGGTGATTATATAGTTGCAGTCGGAGACGTGCAGGCTGCCACTCAGGCTCAGTATGCAGTCCTTGCTGCAGCAATTGCTTACGGCGGAGATGAAAGCAACATCCAGCCGGGACTTGATTACTTCAGACAGATTGCTGAGCAGGGAAGACTTGACCTCGGCGAGTTTACTCAGGCACGTATCGAGAAAGGAGAAGTCGGAGTAGCTTTCTTATGGGATTTCAACGCTCTTGGTTACAGAGAGCAGTTTGTAGAGAATAATCCGGATGCAGACTTTACAGTTTTTATCCCGTCTGAGGCATCTATCCAGACCGGATATGCTACAATTATCAACAAATATTCAAAGCATCCGTGTGCTGCGGCTCTTGCGAGAGAATACATTTTAAGTGATGAGGGACAGATCAATCTTGCAAAAGGTTATGCAACACCGATACGTGAGGATGTGGAGCTTCCGGACGATGTGGCTTCAAAACTCCTGGACGACAGCCAGTATGCAAACGCGAGAATGGTAGAAGATCAGAATGCATGGGACGAGACCGCGCAGACGATCGGAACATTGTGGCAGGAAGAGGTTGTAGCTTACGCACAATAAAATGTATTGACGGATGACCGGACTGCTGCATAAAGTGCAGCGGTCCGTTTTATGTAAAAGGTGAGGTTAATATGAAAACACAAAAGAAAACATACATATTTGCGCTGGTGCCGTTTTTGCTGCTATGTCTTCTGTTTGAGATCATACCGGTCATTTTTACGGTCATCAGAAGTTTCTTCCCGGAGGGAGGAGACATGGGATTTACACTTGATAACTATATTAATATATTTACCGGAAAACTGTATCAGCAGGCCATAGTCAACAGTCTGCTCATCTCGATTCTTTCTTCGGTTATCGGGCTGCTCGTGGCATTTATCGGTGCAAAAGCAGTCCATGAGGAAAAAGGTAAACTGAAGCAGGTATTCATGAGTATTCTGAATATGGTATCAAATTTTTCGGGCGTACCGCTGGCGTTTGCATATATCATTATGTTTGGGAACATCGGTGTCATGACGATGATCGGCGCGAATTACGGAATTGAATTTCTGGCGGAGTTCCCCCTGTATTCTGTATGGGGACTTCTGCTGATATATGTATATTTCCAAATCCCCCTGTCCACACTCCTGCTGATCCCGGCATTTGATTCGATCAGAAAAGAGTGGAAAGAAGCGGTTGCCCTTCTGGGCGGCAGCCGGATGACATTCTGGAGGAAAGTCGGCATCCCGGTACTGATGCCGAGTATACTGGGAACATTTTCTGTATTGTTTGCCAACGCACTGGCAGCTTATGCGTCTGCCTATGCACTGCTGATGAACAATGTATCACTGCTTCCGATCCGTCTGTCGGAACAGTTCGTCGGCGATATCATACAGAGACCGGAGTTCGGAAGTGCGATTGCAGTCATCATGATGGTCTTCATGGTGATCGCCATTGGCGTACAGAATAAGATGACTCCAAAGAAAGGGGGGAGACGCTGATGAATACAGAAAAAAAGAAACGCAATGCAGGATCAAAGATTGCGATTATTGTAATTATAGTGTATCTGCTTCTCCCACTGGTAATGACGCTGATTTACTCTCTTTTTCAGGAGTGGATCGACGTGATGCCGACAGGTTTTACTCTGGGAGCTTATACAGAGCTGTTTACTGATCCTCTGTTCTGGAAAGCAGTCGGGCGTACGGTTATTATTTCTATTGTTCCGATCGTGCTGTGTACAGTGTTTGTACTGCTGGCGATGTATGTGGTAGTTGTCTACCATCCGGAATGGGATAAAATGATTCAGATTCTGTGTACGATTCCGTATGCAATCCAGGGCGTCATCCTTCCAATCTGCGTTCTGTCGCTTTACAGCAGTGCGCCGGAACCTTTCGGAGACAGAATGTTCATGCTTGTTGCGACTTATATGGTTGTAATCCTTCCCTATGTATATCGGGGAATCAGAAATAATCTGAACGGTGTCGGGGCGCCAAGGCTTATCGAGGCGGCGCAGATGCTGGGAGCGAGCAAGTTTTACGCATTCTTCCGCGTCGTTATTCCGAATATTATGAGCGGTGTCACAATTTCAGTCATGCTGGCGATGGCAATTGTATTTGGTGATTTCGTTATCATTAATACACTGGCGGGCGGACAGTTTATGACAGCGCAGATGTATTTATATGATGTAATGAAAAAATCCGGGCAGAGGACCTGCGCCGTGATCGTTATACTTTTCCTCGTAACTCTGATCATTTCGGCTTGTGCATTTTTCCTGCAGTCGAAGGGCAAAGACAGAAAGGACAGATAAAGAAAATGGCTTATATTGAATTTAAAAATATCGATAAATTTTATGGTGATAATCATGTGTTAAAGGGAATCAATCTGGAGATCCAGAAAGGTGATTTTGTTACACTTCTGGGCCCTTCCGGATGTGGAAAGAGTACGCTGCTCCGCTGTCTCGCAGGACTTGAGCAGATTTCAGGGGGACAGATACTGCTGGACGGTGAGGATATTACAAACAAAGATCCGAAGGACCGTAATATCGGAATGGTATTCCAGCAGTACAGTCTTTTCCCGAATATGACGGTAGAAGAGAATCTTTCTTTCGGATTAAAACTTCAGAAACTTCCGTCAGATGAGATCGGAAGACGTGTAAGAGATGCCATTGATATGGTAGAATTAAAAGGAAAAGAAAAAGAGTACCCGGGAAATCTTTCCGGAGGACAGCAACAGAGGGTCGCTCTTGCGAGAGGAATTGTGATGCAGCCGAAAGTGCTGCTTCTGGATGAACCTCTGAGTGCTATTGATGCGAAACTGAGAAAATCTCTTCAGACGAGCATTCGGAGAATACACAAAGATCTTGGTCTGACGTCTGTGTTCGTAACCCATGATCAGGATGAGGCAATGGTAATGTCTGATGTGATACACCTGTTCCATGACGGCGTTATTGAACAGTCGGGCAGTCCTGTAGAAGTTTATACAAAACCGGAGACGACTTTTGCGGCAGGATTCATCGGAAATTATAATATTCTGGATGCGAATGCCATGGAAGCAATTACAGGAAAGAAATGGAACAGCGGACAGTTTGCAATCCGTCCTGAGACTTTCCTGCTGTCCAAGGATACGATCACGACGGAAGATTACCGTATGAACGGAAC
The DNA here is from genome assembly GCA_946491795.1 of uncultured Lachnoclostridium sp. Lineage (GTDB taxonomy): Bacteria > Bacillota > Clostridia > Lachnospirales > Lachnospiraceae > Mediterraneibacter > Mediterraneibacter gallistercoris. The sequence goes on from CAMLYF010000001.1 coordinate 90,678, forward strand.
GATCATTGACTATGTGCCAAGAGGAAATGTGCTCCGCTACCATATTGATATCAATGGCGTGGAAGTGTATGCAGACGTGCTGTTCCGGAGTATGTCTATGTTTAATGTGGGTGAGAAGATCAATGTAGGAGTGGCCGATCATAACTGTGTGCGGCTTTAAGACCGGGCGGCAAGGAGGAAAAAAGTGGATAAAATTACAATACGCGGATTTTCGGAAAAAGGAAACTGGTACAAGGGGAATCTTCACAGCCATACGGTGAATTCTGATGGAATGCTTACCCCTGAACAGTCTGTAAAGCTTTTTAAAGAGCATGGATACAACTTTCTGTGCTTTTCCGAACATGATAAGTATACGGATTACAGAGCGGAATTTGACTGTGATGACTTCATTATCCTGCCGGGGCTTGAAGCGTCCGCAATCCTTTATTATGATGAGGTTTCCGGGAGAAGAAAAAAAGTACATCACATTCATGGCATTCTCGGCACAGAGGAGATGCAGAGAAATGCGGTCCTTCCATTGTATCAGCACAATGAGATCCATCCGGTGCATAAATATTACGGACAATGGGACGGGGCTGTGGCTGCCCAGAAACTGGCGGATGAAATGATACAGCACGGTATGGTAGCTACATACAATCATCCGATATGGTCGAGAGTGAGAGAAGAGGAATTTATAAATACAGAAGGAATCTGGGCACTTGAGATTTATAACTATAATACAGTTAATGAAAGTAATACCGGATATGATGAAACATATTTCGATGTGATGTTAAGAGAAGGAAAGAAAATTTTTGCTTTTGCATCGGACGACAATCATAATGAAGGAAATTTCGATGACGCATGCGGAGGCTACATCGTGGTCAAAGCAGAGAGGCTGACGCATGAAGATATTGTACAGAATATGCTGGCAGGAAATTATTATTCATCATCGGGACCGGAGATTCGTGACTGGGGAATCAGAGACAATGTGGCCTACGTTGACTGCAGTCCGGTCTACAGGATTGACTTTGTTGCTGGAAATGATATAAATGACGGTATTTCCAGAGTGTGCGGATCTTATGACGATACGATTGAGCACGGAGAATACGAACTGAAGGGTCATGAGACTTATGTTCGAGTAAAATGTACGGACAAGAACGGAAAAACTGCATGGAGTAACCCAATCTGGCTTGCAAAATGATAAATTTTTTACTTGTTTCTTTGGAAAAGGTATAATAAAATAGCATCACAGAAGAGGTGTTTATATGAGAGAAGACATGAAAGCAGTGATTGCAGATACCTTTTCCCAGATGCTGGATAAGGAAGACATAGATAAAATTACGGTGACAAAGCTGATTGCGGAATGCCATATCTCAAGGCAGACATTTTATTATCACTTTAAAGATATTATGGATGTGCTGGAGTGGACGTTCCGACGTGCCACGCAGGAGCTGGTGCAGAAGAGCCTGAATGAAGAAGACCGTTTGGGAGCACTGACCACTTATGTCGCGTTTGTGCGGCAGAACAGGAAAAAATTCGAGCGGCTGCTCTATTCCCGCCGCTGGGTTCAGATCGAGGGGATGCTTGTCGAGGCGGTAACCGTATATCTGGCGCAGATAGCGCGCAGTAAGGTTCCGGAGCTTGACCTGAGCGTGGATGATCTGGAAGTGATGCTGAGGTTTTATGCCTGCGGAATGGTGGGAGTCCTGCTGCAGTATATGGAAAAACAAAACCTGAATGAGGAAAAGCTGGTCATACAGATGGAAAAGATCATCACGGGAAAGATGTTTCCGGGAAAACATGATTGAGAATATTGCAAATGAAGAAGGAGCGGACATTACTGTCTGCTCCTGTTTTGTTCTGTGAGATTTGCATAGTGTTTGTACAGTATGCCGAATCTGTGGATATATCCTTTCTGCCACGGTTTGGACTTTCCGCAGAAATGCAGGATGGCTGTATTTCCCATTACCCAGTCCATGTCGCATATGCCGCCGCTCCTTAAGAGATAAGTATTGTAGTTGCGGGCATCATAGTTCCAGAGTGAATCATCAATTTCCAGTGTACGCCGGCCGTACATGGCATTCAGGATATCCTGATCCGGCAGGAGAAGTTCTTTTGCGTGTTCTCTTGTATAGTTGAAGATCTCTGATGCATTGATTTCCTGCCTTCCGCGGTCAAGGTCCATCAGCAGTACACCTGAATTAAAATACGGGTGATCTGTACCGAGGCGGATCTGGTTGATATTATTAGCCAGTTCGGTTTTTCCCGTGTGCGCGGCCGCTGCGAACAGGCAGCCTTTCAGATCCGTCTCCCAGAGCGGGCGGAGCGGGTTGATGACAAGGATATCCGGATCCAGATACAGGATGCGGTGCAGATGTCCGGGCAGGAAAAACGGAGCCAGAAGACGGTAGTACATTTCACGGGGATACTGGCGGCTGACAGGCGCATCGGCAAAAGCTGTACTGTCGATCATGAGAGGATGGAATCCGTATCCTATTACGGCGCACTGCCGGGCAACGGGCTCCAGATCCTCCTGCGGGATGCCGCTGTGCATCAGCCAGATATCTGCAGCCTCTTCCGGCTGGCTTACGCGGATGGAGGTGAGAAGCACCTGAAGCCGGGGAAGATAGGCCCCGTTGAGGGTAGTCAGGATCTGGATACGGTCCTTCTTTCTGTTTCGAGTGTGATGTATGATATCGTCATTTTGTTCCATCTGATTCATCTGGCTATATCTCCTTTAAATTCTGTTACTGATTTTCCGGTCAAAGGCTGATCTTATGCATACCTGCAGCCTCGATCAAAAGAGCGATCCCCACGATGATCAGGTAAGCGGCGAGGATGTAGTTCAGCGCCAGCGCCGAGACAAAGGGCAGCAGCAGAAATATGACTGCAAGGATAATGTTGAGCACGCCGCTGAACGTCATACTCCCTGTATGAGGGATGCGGAAGTACCTGAGCCTTGAGGCAAGAGAGAGTTTCTCCGCTCCGCTGAAGATCAGCAGAAAGGCGAGCAGGAAAGTGATTACCTGCACTGTCAGGGCGACCGGCATGAAGAACAGCATGATGCCGATCAGTACGTTCAGTATACCTGAAAGAAGCAGCATATAATCTCTGAAATAATAAGTCATGGACGCAAATGTGACAAAGTGGTATATGCCGATCACGATTACTGCGGCCGCCGCAAAATACTGCATGACAGCAAAGATGCTTACCGGGAATACAGCGGTCAGTATTCCTGCGATGAGCAGGACTGCCGCTATAATAATATATGCAGTACGTATTTTCTTTCTTCTGCTGTTCCATGTATCTATGAGTTCCTGTACATAATCAAAATCTGAATCAAACCATCTCATACGTCATTTCTCCTTTATCTTTTATCTAGTTATTCGTTAGTTGTTATCTGTTTATTCCCTTTCCGGTAATTTCAATATAGCTGTTTTAAGGCGGAGATACCACTTATAATTCTGTTTTCCTGTCTTTACAAAATCTCTGATCTGTCAGAATTTTTTACAGATTCAAAGATTTGTCAATACAGATTTAAAAAATTGAGAGTCGCAATCAAGTTACATATTTGCTATATAAAAAATGTAGGTTCCGTAAGACGTAGAAAGGAGGATGTCTTTCTATGAATATTGATGAAAGCGTATTTGCCTATAAATTGTATGAAATGGAAGAGCAGTACGGAAAACTGCAGTGCAGGATCCGGACCTGTGAGCGGGGCGGAAGGGACAAGATCCATTCCGAACTGGAGAAAGCCAGAGAAGAGTATGCGGAAAACTCACTGCTGATGGAAGAAAAAGCGAAGTCGTGCCGCTCTCCGGCTGTGACAAAGCTGACACAGATGCAGCTCGACTACAGGAGAAAGATAGATGAGCTGAAAGAACAGGTCATATCAGATCTTCATTCCGATGAAAGCAGTCCGGAAGAGGATGAGAGTGAGGCAGGAATGCTATATGCGGAGTTTGCTATGGATTTTGCCACGCTTGCCATGCAGCAGGCACTGATTTCTGCTTTGAGCGCACTTGACGGTCAGAAATTACCGGACAGTGATAAAGCAGACAATAGAAGAAAAGGACAGATAAAAGAGGAGGCGGCAGTATGCAAGAAGTAAAGAAACCGAGAAAACCACTGATCTATTATTATGTAATTGTTCTGGCAGTTCTGCTTCTGTTTAATTTCCTGTTTATGCCGTGGGCAGCGGAACGTCAGGTAAAGGAAGTCGGTTACGATACATTTATTAAGATGACAGAGAAAGAGGAGATCGGTCAGGTACAGATCAATCAGGAAGATAATGAAGTGATCTTTACGAATAAAGACGGAGATCAGGTCTATAAGACCGGAATGGTGGAAGATCCGGGAATGACCGAGAGACTGTATGAATCAGGAGCAAAATTCTCGGGGCAGATCATCGAGCAGATGTCACCGGTATTGTCCTTCCTTCTTTCGTGGATCCTTCCGATCGTTATCTTTATCGGAATCGGCCAGTATATGTCGAGAAAACTGATGAACCGTGCCAGCGGAGGACCCGACTCCATGATCTTCGGAATGGGGAAGAGCAACGCCAAGGTATATGTGAAATCTTCGGAGGGCATTCGTTTTTCCGATGTGGCCGGAGAAGATGAGGCGAAAGAAAACCTGTCAGAGATTGTGGATTATCTTCATAATCCTGCAAAATACAGAGAGATCGGAGCCTCCATGCCGAAAGGCATCCTTCTTGTAGGACCTCCGGGAACCGGTAAGACGATGCTTGCAAAAGCTGTTGCCGGCGAGTCAAATGTGCCGTTCTTCTCTATGTCGGGTTCCGAATTCGTAGAGATGTTTGTCGGCATGGGCGCGTCGAAAGTACGTGATCTGTTCAAGCAGGCGAAGGAAAAGGCGCCCTGTATCGTATTTATCGATGAGATCGACGCCATCGGTCAGAAACGTGACGGCCGCGTGGGAGGCAATGATGAGAGGGAGCAGACACTGAACCAGCTCCTGACCGAGATGGACGGCTTTGAATCTAACAACGGCGTTATTATCCTTGCAGCGACAAACCGTCCGGAATCCCTTGACCCGGCACTTACAAGGCCGGGAAGATTCGACCGGAGGGTACCGGTAGAGCTTCCGGATCTGAAAGGCCGTGAGGAGATACTGAAAGTCCATGCGAAGAAAGTAAAGCTGGACGAGTCCGTAGATTTCAACAAGATCGCCCGTATGGCGTCCGGAGCATCCGGAGCAGAGCTTGCCAATATTATCAATGAGGCGGCGCTGCGTGCGGTAAGGGAGAACAGACATTATGTGACTGAGTCAGATCTGGAGGAGAGCATCGAAGTCGTCATCGCAGGATATCAGAAGAAAAATGCAATCCTTACAGATAAAGAGAAACGGGTGGTCGCTTATCATGAAATCGGACATGCCCTTGTGGCTGCAAAGCAGAGCAATTCGGCTCCGGTTCAGAAGATTACGATTGTTCCACGTACTTCAGGAGCTCTTGGTTATACAATGCAGGTGGAGGAAGGCAATCATTATCTGATGAGTCAGGAAGAACTGGAGAATAAGATTGCCACACTGACCGGAGGAAGAGCGGCCGAGGAACTGGTATTCCATTCTTCATCGACCGGCGCTTCCAACGATATCGAGCAGGCGACAAAGCTTGCCCGGTCCATGATAACCAGATACGGCATGAGCAAAGATTTTGATATGGTGGCCATGGAGACTGTGACCAATCAGTATCTGGGCGGCGACACATCACTGAGCTGTTCCGCGGAAACTCAGGCAGAGATTGACCGCCAGGTGGTGGAACTGGTGAAAAAGCAGCATGAGAAAGCAGCGAAGATCCTTGCGGACAACCGGGAAAAACTGGATCAGCTGGCAGATTATCTCTATGACAAAGAGACGATCACCGGAGAAGAATTTATGAATATACTCAACGCCGCATAACGGTGCTCTTTATAATACACAGCAAGATCTGCAGCCGATGTGTACCGGCAGAGGGGCTTAAGCCTCCTTGCGGTGATAAATCATGCAGACATCAAATACATTTTACAGAAGACGAACAGAAAGGGAGAACTACAAATGGGAAAGTCAATCAAAGAAACAATGCAGGAATTTACAGTAAATCAGGCTCTTAATTATCTTGAAGGCAATCCGGAGGAGAATATCCCGAAACTGATGGCCTTTGTAGACCGTTTTATGCCCAAGGACTGGTATACGAGCCAGAGAAACGCGATCAGAAAATCTATTGAAGAGAAGAATAACTGGTATCAGCTTATTTTAAGGCTCTATGAGCTGGATCCGGGCGTGCGCAGATCATTTTTCCAGAACTTTATTACAAATGCAAGCCTGAAAGGAAGCGCAACCCAGGAGGAGATGGCAAAGAAATATAACTGCAATATCCCGTGGGCGATCCTGCTGGATCCTACGACAGCATGTAACCTGAACTGTACAGGCTGCTGGGCAGCAGAATATGGTCATCAGTATAATCTGAGTCTGGAAGATATTGATTCCATTGTCCGTCAGGGCAAGGAACTGGGCACCTATATGTATATCTATACCGGCGGGGAGCCTACAGTGCGCAAGAAGGATATCTTTAAAATCTGTGAGATGCATCCGGACTGCGAGTTCCTCGCGTTTACAAACGGAACGATGATTGATGAAGAGTTCTGTCAGGAGATGCTCAGAGTGAAGAACTTCGTGCCGGCGATCAGTCTGGAGGGATTTGAGAAAGCAAACGACGGACGCCGCGGCGAGGGAGTCTACCACAAAGTACGCCATGCAATGGAGCTGATGAAAGAGCATAAGCTGCCGTTCGGTATCTCAGTATGTTACACGAGCCAGAACTTTGAGGATGTCAGCAGCGAAGCCTTCTACGATATGATGATCGAGAGCGGCGCGCTGTTCGTATGGTACTTCCACTATATGCCGGTAGGACACGGCGCTGTGACGGATCTTCTTCCGACTCCGGAGCAGAGAGAAGAGATATACCACCGAATCCGTCATTTCCGTGAGACGAAGCCGATCTTCGGAATGGATTTCCAGAACGACGGGGAGTACGTCGGAGGATGTATCGCGGGAGGAAGAAGATACCTGCATATCAATGCAAAGGGAGATGTGGAACCGTGTGTATTTATCCACTACTCCAATGTAAATATTCATGATGTCTCACTGCTGGACGCGCTGAGAAGCCCGATCTTCCAGGCATATCATGACAACCAGCCGTTCAACAACAATCATCTGCGCCCGTGCCCGATGCTTGAGAATCCGGGCAGATTAAAACAGCTCGTAAAAGAGACAGGGGCTGTGAATACGGATTATCAGGATCCGGAGAGTGTGGATGAACTCTGTGACAGATGCGTGCCGTATGCGAAGAACTGGAAACCGACGGCAGATAAGCTGTGGAGCGAGAGTCATCCGGGAAAATAATGTATTCTAATAAAAAGAAAAAATCGTAACAGAAGAGTAAAATTTATACAGATCTGTGCAGTTGTCTGTACTTTGACGGCGTCATTTTATATGCCTCTTTGAAGCGGCAGTAAAAGGACGCCGCATTTTTATATTCAAGTTTTGGCAGATGTTTTCAGGATGACAGGTCAGTATATAATCCGATTGACTGGAAAAGGTTGACTGGAAAATAGAGGAATAAAGTTGGCATTTGCTTTTTTATTGTGTTAGAATACTTGCGTATATATCGTGTCAATACATTGTAAGAAAGTGAATGAGAATGAAGACAGAAATCCTAAAACTTCTGCGTGAGACGGACGGCTATGTGTCCGGTCAGCAGATCAGCCGGCAGTTCGGTGTGTCCAGAACTGCAGTGTGGAAAGTGATCCGTCAGCTTCAGGAGGAAGGCTATCAGGTGGAAGCTGTGCGCAATAAGGGGTATCATATTGTGGACAGTCCGGACGTGATGACCAAGGAAGAGATTTCCAGCCTGATGAACACCCGGTGGGCGGGAAGAAATATCTTGTATTATGATGTGACGGATTCCACAAACCTGAGGATCAAACAGGCGGGCGACGAGGGCGCGCCTCACGGCACTCTTGCAGTGGCAGACCGGCAGACAGCGGGACGAGGGCGCCGCGGGCGGACGTGGGAGTCACCGGCGGGCAGCAGTATTTATATGTCCATTCTTCTGCGTCCTGAGATCGCACCGAATAAAGCGTCCATGCTTACACTTGTCATGGCTCTCAGCGTGGCGGAAGGAATCCGGCAGTGTATCGGAGACGGCGGAGACATTCAGATCAAATGGCCCAATGATATCATTATCAACGGGAAAAAACTGGTTGGTATCCTGACAGAGATGAGCAGTCAGATCGACTATATCAATCATGTAACCGTAGGCGTGGGAATCAATGTAAATATGACGGACTTTCCGGAAGAAATCGCACAGACGGCAACCTCCCTGCGGTCAGAGTGCGGCCATACAGTGAAGCGGGCACCTCTGATCGCGGCAGTCATGGAGCGGCTGGAAGAGAACTATGAGATATTCCTGGAGACAGAAGATATGTCCGGTCTGTTGGATCGATACAGCGCTCTGCTGGTCAACAGGGACAGGGATGTCCGGATCATAGGAGCGAAAGAGGCATATGAGGCTCACGCCGTCGGTATTGACCGTACAGGAGAGCTGATCGTGCGCAGAGAAGACGGAACCATAGAACGAATAAATGCAGGCGAAGTATCGGTGCGGGGCGTATACGGATATGTGTAACAAGTCTGAGCATGCAGCATGGACAACCGCGGAATCAAGTTGTCTGCATGCGGTGTTATACAGCGAGAGAGGAGAAATTATGAACGAAGAAATCGTACTGTGCGCGGCGAGCGCATATGAACAGAAATTTTATCTGAATCCGGAGTTTGATTCTCTGCCGGAGAATATCAAGCAGGAGCTGCAGATCATGTGTGTGCTATATACGGAAGATGTGGGCGGAATCCTGATGCTTGTATTTGATGAGGAAGGAAATCTGGAACTGAAAGTAGATCATAAAGAGGATGACTTTTTCTTTGATGAGATCGGCAGCGTGCTGAAGATCAAAGAACTTCAGCAGACGAAAAGAGAACTGTTCGAGTCACTGGAACTTTTCTTCAAAGTGTTTTATCTGGGGGAAGAGATTGAAGATAACCCGGAGAAATAAAAGAGAAATCCGTCGATTTTTGAATAGTCAGTGAATAATTTTTTATAATTTGTGTAAGTTTGTTGGCAACTGTGTTTTTAATAAATTCTTTATTGTAAGTTTGAAAATGTTATGGTATTTTGAGGGCATCCGGAGCAGATTTGTTCTGGATGTCTTTCAATTGTCCGGACAGTCAGAGATGATGATCATCAAATTGAATTCCACTTTTTTATTTTTTACAGATATGATAAGATGAAGGAGAAATAATAATGAAGTCAGAAGACAACACAAGAGAAGCCAATGAACGAAATGATGATAATTTTATAATGCTTCCTACCGTGGATTTTTGCTTTAAGGGTCTGATGAATAATCCTAAGGTACGAAAAGGATTTATTGCAGCGCTTCTTAAGAAAGATCCGGAAACAATCCGTGAGACGGTACTTCTGCCGACTGTACTCAGTCAGGAATATCAGGATGACAAACTGGGGATTCTCGATGTCCGGGTACTGATGGAAGATAAAACGCAGATTGACATGGAGATGCAGGTGGCCTATTTTGAATGCTGGGATGCCCGGGTGCTCTTTTATCTGAGTAAGATATTTGCCGATCAGCTTAAGAAGGGAGAACCTTACGAGAATCTCAAGAAATGTATACATGTCAGTATTTTGGACTTTGTTCATTTTGAAGAAGATACAAAATATTACCGTACGATATGCTTTTGTGACGAGAAAACCGGGAAAAAATATACAGATCTCATGGAAATACAGATTCTGGAACTCAAAAAGCTGCCTCCGGATATCAAAAGCGGGGATGACCTTATTAAATGGATGAAATTCTTTGGCGGGAAGTCGAGGAAGGAGTTTGCAGCTATGGCAAAAACGGATGCATATATTGAAGAGGCATACAAGGAACTGGAAAAGCTGAGTGCGGATGAGAGGGCTAAGCTGGAGTATGAAGCGCGTGAACGCGCGATCAGAGACTATAACTCCCAGATGAGCAGTGCCCTGCGGCGAGGGGAGCAAAAAGGCATGGAGCGGGGACTGAAGCGAGGTATGGAGAAAGGTCTGGAACGTGGTCTTCAGCAGGGAATCCAACAGGGAATCCAGCAGGGAATCCAACAGGGCATCCAGCAGGGAATCCAGAAAGGGATCCAACAGGGAATCCACCAGGGCATCCAGAAAGGGATCCAACAGGGGATTCTCAAAGGAGAACATAATACACTTAAGCGTATTGTTGAAAATCAGAAAAAGAAAGGAAAATCGCTGGAAGAGATTGCGGATATGCTGGATCTTGAGGTGAGTGAGGTTAGAAATCTGGCAGAAGAAAATAAATAGTTTGACCATGTAAATGAAAAAGGCAGCTCTTATTGACGGGCTGCCTTCTTTTCTTTCATACGTTTGATGACTTTCAGTCTTGTAAATTCTTCTCTGTCCTTTTCTTCCAGAGCATTTGTAATGGTATATACAAGAGAAGAGTACATCGGTATGGTAATATTCTGAAGAGCATTTGCTCTTTTCTGTGTTTTCTTTATGTTGCTGGCCAGACGGTATGCTGCGTTCTCTACCATAGATAGTTTGATCGTCAGGTCTTTTACCTTGCGGAATGCTTCACGTGCCTTGTCGATAGATTCATGTGTTGTGCTGAATGAATAGGTCGGTTTTCCTGCATCCGGCACATATTTCACATGGGGGATCTCCGTGCCCATGATACTGCGCGTCTGGATGGTAATGGAATTTTCGATCGGTACGGTGTATGCGAGCAGTTCCACGTTACTGATACCGTTTTCGATGTTGGCGCGCTGAAGACATTGATAAGCATAAGTAAACGTAGTATCGATCTCTTCCTGAATAGTACGTGCTTCGTCAATCAGATCCATCAGTTCACGGATCAGGATATTTCGTTTTTTATCCATAAGGTCGTATCCCTGTTTCGCAAGTGCCAGAGAATTTTTCGCAAGCATTAAGTTCCCCTTTGTGGGAAATGTACGCGGATCCATGAAATCCCTCCTGTCGTCTATAGTTCAGTCTGTATTGTCCGGGTTATCCTTTCAGCCCTCTGGATTGTCTGTCCATATCTTCGATCACTATATCATAAATCTCGCCGAGGGTGGAGCAATATTCAAGAACTTTCCACGGTTCGTTTGTGTGAAAGTGGATTTTGATAAGCTCTTCATCTCCGACAGCCAGCAGACAGTCGCCTTTGAAATGTTCTGTAAAGTAATCGCTGATTACATCTTCATCAAGGTCTTCACCTTCAATCAGAAGCTGGGTGTCATATTTAAACTCCAGCATATGTGTTCCCCCTTTGTGCTATAGAATATTATGTCAGTTGTTTTTCCATGTAGACGCAGGTGAAAGTCTCTCCATGTATCACTCTGTCAGGATATGCGGTATATCCCAGTTTTTCATAAAAACCGATGGCTGTATCCCGGCTTTCGAGCACGGTTTTTGTACAGCCGAGCTCGAACGTCCATTTTTCCGCTTCCAGCACTGCCTGCCGTCCCAGCCCTCTGCCGCGGTACTCAGGGAGTACGACGACGCGTCCAAGCATCATGGCTTTATTGCCGTATTCGTATAACCGGCAGGTTGCAACCGGGAAATCATCATCCAGCAGGACGATATATTTGGCATCCGGTGTATCGTGCTCGTCAAATTCCTCGCGCAGAGTGATGTGATACTGTCTTGCCATTGCCTGAATCCGCACATAATATGCACCTGCATGCTGCCAAGTCTCGACAGCCCGTATAACCTGTATACTCATTTATTTCTATTCCTCAGACATCGGCTTATAGTATTTATCCAGTATCTTCGTATCCACTCTGTCGAGCTCTTCTTTCGGAAGCCGGCCGAGAAGTTCCCAGCCAAGATCCAGAGTCTCTTCCATACTCCGGTTTTCTTCTACGCCCTGTCCGATATATCTCTCTTCGAATTCTTTTCCGAATTCCAGATATTTCTTGTCGATCGGAGAGAGCTCATCCTCGCCGATTACGGAGGCGAGATTTCTCGCATCGCCAACTTTAGCATAGGCGGAGAAGAGCTGGTTGGCCAGATCCTGATGATCCTCCCTTGTATAGCCTTCGCCGATACCGTCTTTCATCAGACGGGAAAGGGACGGAAGGATATTGATAGGCGGATAGATGGACTGTCCGTGAAGCGGGCGGTCCAGCACAATCTGTCCCTCGGTAATATATCCGGTCAGGTCAGGGATAGGATGTGTGATGTCATCGTTGGGCATGGTCAGGATCGGAAGCTGTGTTACCGAGCCGTTTACGCCCTCCACAATTCCCGCACGCTCGTAAATGGTAGCCAGTTCACTGTACAGATATCCAGGATATCCTTTACGGCTGGGGATTTCTCCTTTGGAAGAGGATACTTCACGCATTGCCTCGGCAAAGGAAGTCATATCTGTCAGGATCACAAGGATATGCATGTTCTGTTCAAATGCAAGATACTCCGCAACCGTAAGAGCTACTTTTGGTGTGATCAGACGCTCTACTACAGGATCATTTGCAAGATTCAGGAACATTGCGACATGGTCTGCAACACCGCTCTCCTCAAATGTATTGCGGAAAAAGTCAGCGACATCATGTTTTACACCCATTGCGGCAAACACAATGGCAAACTGTTCATCAGAGCCTTCGCCCAGGGATGCCTGTTTTACAATCTGTGCGGCGAGCTGATCGTGAGGAAGTCCGTTTCCGGAGAAGATAGGGAGCTTCTGTCCACGGATCAGCGTGGTAAGTCCGTCGATGGCGGAGATGCCGGTATGGATATAGTTTCGGGGATATTCTCTGCGCACGGGATTCAGGGGAAGCCCGTTTACATCCCTCTTAAGTGTAGAGACGATCGGTCCCAGATCATCGATGGGCTGTCCGATGCCGTTAAACGTACGACCCAGCATATCCGGAGAGAGCGCGATTTCCATCGGATGTCCGGTAAGCTTGGTGTGTGTATTTTTAAGAGACATATTTTCAGAACCTTCAAACACCTGTATGACGGCCTTGTCTTCATAGATCTCTACGATACGTCCGATTTTGTGCTCGGTTCCTTCCACGACGAATTCCACGATTTCATCGTAAAACGCGTCCTGCACGCCCTCGAGAGCGATCAGAGGTCCGTTGATGCTGCTTAAGCCTAAATATTCAATTGACATGATATTCGGTCCTCCTTATGCGTTTTTCTCCAGCACTCTCTGATAGAATGCGTCAATATCACGGCGGTACTGGGCGAACATTTCCGGCCGGTCATTAGGAACATCATACTTAATGGCAATGACACGGTCAAATATATTCTCTGACTTCAGCACGGACATAGGGTGCCCCATTGTGACGAGTGTGCGCGCCTGTTTATAGAGATACAGGATTGTGTCCATCATGAGGAACTGTTTCTCCATGGATACACAGGTATCATCCTTGTGAAATGCATTCTGCTGCAGGAAACCGAGACGGATCACACGGGCAATCTCAAGGACCAGTTTCTGGTCGTCCGGGAGTACGTCGCTTCCAATCAGTTTCACGATCTCCAACAGGCTGCTCTCCTGATTTAACAGTGCCATCAGACGGTTGCGGTAGTCTACAAATTTCGGCGATACATTGTCCTGATACCAGTGGCTTAAGTCGTTTAAGTATTCGCTGTAGCTGGTCAGCCAGTGAATTGCAGGGAAATGTCTGGAGTATGCGAGGCTCTTGTCCAGCCCCCAGAAACATCGTACAAAACGTTTGGTATTCTGTGTGACGGGTTCGGAGAAATCACCTCCCTGCGGAGAAACAGCTCCGATGATCGTTACGGAACCATCCGTGCCGTTTAAGTTGTGCATCATACCTGCACGCTCGTAGAATGCGGACAGTCGGGATGCCAGATAAGCGGGGAAACCTTCCTCGGCAGGCATTTCTTCCAGTCGTCCGGAGAGTTCGCGGAGCGCCTCGGCCCATCTTGATGTGGAGTCCGCCATAATAGCAACGTCATAGCCCATATCGCGGTAATATTCAGCCAGTGTAAGTCCGGTATAGATACTTGCCTCACGGGCTGCCACCGGCATGTTTGAAGTGTTGGCGATCAGAGTGGTACGGTCCATAAGAGGATTCCCTGTTCTCGGGTCGGTCAGTTCGCCGAACTCTTCGAGCACCTGAGTCATCTCATTTCCACGCTCTCCGCATCCGATATAGATGATGATATCAGCGTCAGCCCATTTTGCGATCTGGTGCTGCATCATTGTCTTACCTGTTCCGAATCCGCCGGGGATGGCGGCTGTTCCGCCCTTGGCGATCGGAAACATGGTATCAACGATACGCTGTCCCGTTATAAGAGGCACGGAAGCCGGAAAACGGTGATGAGTCGGCCTGGGTACCCGGATAGGCCAGTGCTGGGTCATAGTCAGTTCTTTCGTACTTCCGTCCGGAAGCTCCAGCGTGATAAGTGTATCATCGATCGTATATTCTCCGTCTGCGACAACGGATGTCACAGTACCTTCTACTTCGGGTGGCACCATGCATTTGTGCACGATCGCACGTGTCTCAGGTACTTCGGCAATAATGTCGCCCCCGTGGAGATACTGTCCTTTCTCTACTGTGATATGTGTCTGCCATTTTTTCTGTTTGTCAAGAAAATCCACGCTGACACCGCGGGTAATAAAAGCACCGGCGGAATCTGCGATACGTTCCAGCGGCCGCTCAATGCCATCGAAGATATTATTCAGGATACCCGGAGCAAGAGTTACTGAGACAGCGTTTCCGCTGGCTACGACTTCCTCGCCGGGACGAAGTCCTGACGTCTCTTCATATACCTGGATCGTTGTTCTGTCTTTATCAAGTGCGATGACCTCGCCTACAAGCTTCTGTTCTCCTACATAGACCATTTCGGACATGCGGAACCCTGTGTTTCCTTTCAGATAGATGACAGGCCCGTTGATCCCATAGATTTTTCCGGTTTTAAGCAATGCCGTCACCTCCTAAAAACATAAATTTGTCGTATTCGTTGCGCAGCTGTGTCTTAAATGAATTATCGATGAGGATATTGCGGGAACGGATAACTGCGCGTACACCCCCGATAAAGTCCTCTGCGCTGACCGTAAGATGAACTCTTGTGGCATCTTCGAGATCGGAACGCTTCTTTTCGTCCGACGGGTTGATATAGATTATGACAGGATCTTCGCCGGCAAAGCGGACTGCCTGACGAATGCACCTGACAAGAAAATCGTTGTAATCTTCGGTTTTCATATAATCCTGTACAAGGCTGTTTGCCTCGTCGAATATTTTGTCTTTCAGCTCCTGCTGTACTTTCCCCTGACGCCGCTTGATCTCGAGCTGGGACTTTGCCGTCGCCTGATTTAACGACAGTTTAGCGTTAGTTGTCTCAGCCTTGATCCGCGTTTCAGCCTGGCGCAGTGCTTCTGCTTTATGGTCTTCAAATACCTTTTCAAGTGCTTCCCGGTGGGAGTCTATGATGGCATTGCCCTCTGCACGTGCCTGTTCCATAGAGGTGGTCTGCAGGTGTGCGATCTTTTCTTCCAGAGTCAAGAGGAATCCCTCCTTTAATATAATAATAATTCAGCCATGTCCGGGCATATCCGTCAGTCTGAAACTACAGTTTCAGCCCGATTGCCTCAGTAATGTATGAAGTGATAAAATCTTTCTTGCGTCCCGTTCCGTGCCGGTCAGGGATCTCCACCAGAAGCGGCATCTTCCGCTCCAGCCGGAATGTGTCGATAATATCGGGAAATTCACGCCCGAATTTTTCGGTGAGGAGAACGATGCCGACACTTTTGTCTCTGAGAACATCTTCCAGAGCCTCCCTCAGTTCGTCGCGTTCATGTACCACCACACCGTCCACTCCCGCGAGGCGCATTCCGGTGTAAGTATCAACGTTATCGCTTATGAGAAACATTTTCATATAAAATTGCCTCCAGTTTACCCGCAGTAAACACAGCAGAGCGGCTTTGTGAATGGCGCGGGTGTTGTAAGTACGTCAGCCGATATTCATAATCCGCATGCGGCGAATTATTCATGTGGGGCGTCTGCCCCATAGAAAGATCCGGTCTGCCGTGCCTTAAGAGCAGGCGCGCAGATCCCGTCAATCCGTATATTCCTGCGCGGCTGACCGGTATTACAAGTTTCCAAGGATCATGAAGGAGATGATCAGTCCGTAGAGGCAGACACCTTCTGCAAGACCTACAAAGATCAGTGACTTACCGAGTACGCTGGAATCCTCACTGATCGCTCCGAGTGCTGCGCTGGCCGCGCTTGCAACTGCGATACCGCCGCCGATACAGGAAAGTCCGGTAACGAGAGCCGCTGCGAGGTAGCCGAGACCTGTTGCGAAACCGCTGTCGGAAGTTACAGACTCTGCAGCCTGTACGTCAGGTCCGCCGAGCAGCATGATCGTGGCGATGACGAATGCTCCAAAGAAGAAAAACGCGTTGGTTCCGATGGCGCGTTTGTAGCGCTTCTTTGATTTCTCACCGAGAAGATAGTAGCCGAAAGGAACGATAATGCTTACGATCAGAGCGATGATTAAGATGATTTTTGTTGCTAAAGTCATGGTTGAATCCTCCTGATTTCTTTTAATTTACCTGTACTGGTCCTGCCGCAGCTTCTTCGGCGGGGACAGGTGGTTTATTTTTTGGATTTATTTGTATTCTTCTTTGTATATGGATCAAATGCATGGCCGCTGCCTTTGTAAAAACGGCTGAACATTTCGTAATATTCCAGACGAAGTACCTGGATACCTACGATCAGTCCTTCGAAGCCGCAGACAAACAGGTTGCCGAAGATCACACCAATCCAGTTGGGGTGTCCGCTCTCTGCGCCTGCAAGCTGCAGGACAACTTCCATGATAGCGGCATGGCTGACTGCAAATGCGCCGATACGGATAAATGAGATAGTGTTGGAGAAATAGCTCAGAAGCGTCTCGAACATCTCGAAAAATCCCTGTACGATAAACATTGCCTTGCCGGTCTCCATCTTGTCCGCCCGTTTCTGTATCGCTCTTGTGATCGGTTCTCGAAAGAGCATTACGATCAGCGGTACACCGAACATGACAGCCAGGACGATTCCGCCCGGAAGCGGATTGCCTGTCATAAAGAGAACTATAGTTATAACCACCGCCACATAGAAGACCAGTCCGGCTACACCGTTTGGTTCGAACCATGCGGCTTCGATATCCTTGCTTTTTGCGGCATTGATAATATGAAGGATCATTGCCACTATGATAAGGAACATACCGAACGCCACTGCTACGATGAACACTGTGTTCAGTTTCCCGAGGAACGGAAGCGTAGTCATATGGTCAATGGGCCGCATCCACAGCGCTGGCAGTACATCCTCGAATCCAAAGATACTGCCGAACAGGAATCCGAATATGGTGGAAAAAACACCCGCCGACGCGATGATTCCTGCAAGCGGCGCTTTCTTAAAATGATAGATCAGCGCTCCGCCGATGAGGAGCAGAAGCCCCTGCCCGACGTCCCCGAACATAACGCCGAAGATAAAGGAATATGTGATGCCTACAAATACGGTCGGATCCATTTCATTGTGGGCCGGAAGTCCGTACATCTGGACGAACATTTCAAAGGGTTTGAAGAGCTTCGGATTCTCCAGTTTGGTGGGCGGTTCTCCGAAGTAGGCATCGTGGTCATCCTCGACTACCACGAACACTTTGTCATCGTCCTCGACTTCCTTTACGAATTTTTCCACATCATCCTCAGCCATCCAGCCGCAGAGAATGTAGTAATCTTCTTTATTGTCCTCCATCCGCGCCGCAAGTTTGCGGACGTCGAAATTGTTGGATAATTCCTCCAGCCGGTTCCTGGCTGCGATGAGCTGCGGTGCTCTGTCGGAAAGCATTTCTCCGGCCTGTTTATCCAGATCTTCTATCTCCAGATTGACACGGGCAATCTCGCGTTCCAGCGACTGATATGCATATGCCGGCGTGCCTTCGAATTCATCCTTGAGTTCGATCCGTTCAAAGTGAAGGGAACGGAATACGGCATCTACTTTCTGTGCCTCGGCGGGAGAAACAAAATAAGCCCCGTATACGAAACTTTCATCCCGTTCCCCCTCAACAAAGATGGCGTTTAAGTCATCCATGAGATATTTCTGCATTTTGTGATAGAATTCCACTGCGATGCGCCCCAAACGGTAAGCAATATACCGATAGTTCAGCACCTTGTGGAGATCACAGTCTACAGGCCGGAAAGGAGCGATGATCTGCTGTTTCGCGCGAAGCTCCTCGATTTTTTTCTTTAATTTTTCTTTCTTTTCCTGAAGAGTCTGATAATCTTCGTTTGCCTTGCGTACAAGCTCGAACATATCATTGAGTCCCAGTCCCGTGGCAGGAGTCACATCATCTGCGTTGGGGAGATATCCCACGAATTGGTTTGCCTTGGCAAGTGCGTCGCGGTATGGATTGAGCTCGACGAAAGGTCTTAAGTTGTCTACGGTCTTCAGCTCTGACAGAGCAGACTCAAGCTGGATCTCATAACGGGAGAGATACAGGTCTGTCACGCGGTCAATGTCATTCCTCGGACCGGATATGTTGATGAATTTCATTTTAACGATCATTGGGTTTTACCTCCAACGTATGCCAGCGTCTCGCCGGGAGTCAGACTGTAACGTACACATTCCATGGCGGTCGTCAGCTTTTTTATTTCCTCTTCCTTGAGGAAGAGATAAGTGCCGATCACGGCAACCGAATAAGGGTTTCGCCGGCGGTCGACTGCATACAGATGTTCAAGACATTCTGCATACATTTGCTCAATAGTCAGATTCTGGCGGAAATTATAATGACGTGCATAGTAAGTTCTGGCTACGGCGTTTTCAAATTCTTCGAGACCCGGAGCTTCCACCATCTCCTTGACCAGGTCGGTTGAAAGCTTATAGTGGATCGGGATAAGCAGCAGGTAGATGTCTGCAGGCTTCATATTGTAGTATTTCTTTGCCCGGTAGATCCACTGCAGGTTCAGAAGATCAATCTTAGAACCGCGATCCCTCATGAAAAGTTCCAGGTCGCCCTTTTTCAGGACTTTTTTCTGTTCCTTCCACGTAGAGGTGAAAAAGTACAGATCCAGAGCAAGGTTATAATCATAAAGAGTAACATTCTGAGCATCCTTTAATTTTTTTAGAGGAGCGTAATACTCTGTGCCTTTTAAGTTCTCTACCAGTTCATCCGTTGTGCGCGAAGTGATGAGCTTTTCAATCGAAATCTGTGAATAGCGGTCGAAGAATGCACGCTTATAGTTCAGATCGAAAGGCTGTTTGTAATGATTAATCACGATGCGCAGGCAATAATTGATCAGGTCAATTTCATAATTTTTCATGATTAGCTGCATGAAACGCCGCTGCTTCTGACCACAGAAACGGTAGATCTTCGTGTAATCATGGTAAAGCGACTGAGTCAGTACTTTTTCAATGTTGCCTCGATGGATCTGGTCTTCTGTCAGCGTTTCGAGAACATCCGCATATGCCGTGTTCTTTTTCAGATAATCTGCAATAGCGGGGACATTTCCGAGATTGGCGATTTCGACAAACTGCTCCGGTTTCAGAAGTTTGGCTTCCATTGCCCGGATCTTTGTCACAATCCCGCTGTATTCAAGTAAATTTCCCATAGGCTACACCTCGGTGATCCGTTTCAGTATTTCGCGGGCGTATTCTGTGTGTTTCTCCTCGTATTCTTTCTGGAGCGAACGTATCAGTTCCGTACTGGAATCGCTCTGGCTGTCAAGAATACGGGAAGTACTTTTTTCGAGGTCAGAACGGATGGCATTTAACCGGGCCTCTGTCTTCTTCTCGAGCTCTTCGTCAAATGCCCTGCGCTTTTCATCGTATTCTTTGTTAAGCGCTTCTTTCTGATCCTCGGCATGTTGGACAATTGCCGATGCCGCGTCCTCGATTTCCGTCAATTTGTTTACAATAGAGTCCATATAAAGCCTCCTGTTTGTATGAAAATACCAATATACTTTATCATACACCATTTGTGAAAAAATGCAAGTAAAGATCACATTATAATTTTGACCTGTCCGGTCCGCCGTGGTATTATGATAATGCACAAAAATTACAGAATTATGTCGCGTTTGACAGATATATGCTTTAACAGATATATAAGGAGAGGGAGTAGTATGAGACTGAGAAACATACCGCGGGCAGAAGACACAATCCAGGCCCACAGCGCTGTAATCAAAAGACCGGAGGAACAGAGAGGCTGCTGGCAGCAGGTGTTTGGCAATAAATATCCGATCCGTATTGAAATCGGGATGGGGAAGGGACGTTTTATTCTGGATATGGCAAAGGCATATCCGGAGATCAATTTTGTCGGGATTGAGCGTTATTCCAGCGTGCTTCTCCGCGCTGTAGAGAAATTTGATACAGAAGAGTTCAAAGAACTTAAAAACGTAAGGTTTATCTGTATGGACGCAAGGAGAATAGAAGAAGTTTTTGCCAAAAATGAGGTGGACAGGATTTATTTGAATTTTTCCGATCCGTGGCCGAAGGCGAGACATGCCAGAAGACGGCTGACTTCTACGGAGTTCCTTGAGAGATACCGGAATGTGCTTGTCCCGTCCGGCATGCTCGAATTTAAGACGGATAATACGGAACTGTTTAATTTTTCTCTGGAGCAGGTCAGGGAAGCCGGCTGGACATTGAAAGGATTTACTTATGATCTTCATCATAATGATGAAATGAATCAGGGGAATATTATGACAGAATATGAAGAAAAATTTTCGAAAAAGGGAAATCCGATCAATAAACTTATTGCCGTGAGAAAATAGTGCGGCAGAAGGTTAATACCCGTCCGGTAATATGGCACATTTTTTCAAATCAGGCATATAATAATCTATGACCGCTCAGAAGGCAGGTGTATATATAGATGAGAAGAAAATGCTGGAAGACATGCGTCAGAGAAATGTTTTACTGCAGGCCGGGACTTAACAGACAGCTGCTCTGCATTCGCAGTTCCATGCTGGAGGTCAGTAAGCTGCTTAATTCAGGCATCTGTCACGGATGCGGCAAAGATGACCGGAAAGGCAGGTGCCGTAAATGATCAGCGAAATCAGGCCGGGACAGTTTGAGGCGGAAGTGAAAAAATCCCGAAGACCAGTTCTGCTTGAGTTTTACGCCTCATGGTGCCCGCGGTGCGCAATGATGGATGATGTACTGGAAGAGTTCGAATCAGTGCACAGGGGCAGGATTAAAGTCTGCCGGATCAATGAAGCGGACGCGGCTCTGCTGATGGAGCGTTACGGAATAGACAGAGTGCCTGCGTTTCTCGCATTTTCGGGCGGCAAAGTGACAGGTGTTACGGCCGGAGTAGTGTCAAAAGCGGTGCTGGAGAAGCTTTTTTAGTGGAAAAATGGTCTGTTTGCTTATGGATTTATACAAAAAACGGGAAAAAATAAAAAAAGAGAAGAAAAATGTAAAAAAACGCTTGCATTTTTATAAACTCTCCTTTATAATACTACTTGCGCTGTTGATAAAGCACATAAGAAATGCGCCATTAGCTCAGTTGGAAGAGCACCTGACTCTTAATCAGGGTGTCCAGGGTTCGAGCCCCTGATGGCGCACTTGAAATCGCTGTTTTTGCGGACATTGCGAGCCGCGGGGACGGCGATTTTTTACGTTAAGCATTGAGCAACGCGTGCAAAAAAGAGGAAAGGTCCTGAGGAATGCTTGCATTCCGGAAGACCTTTCCTCTTTTTTGTGCATGTGGCGAAAGCCACGACCGAGATGTAGCGAAGCGGAATCGAGGTACGCGTTGCGAAATGCGGA
Organism: uncultured Lachnoclostridium sp.; assembly: GCA_946491795.1. Classification (GTDB taxonomy): domain Bacteria; phylum Bacillota; class Clostridia; order Lachnospirales; family Lachnospiraceae; genus Mediterraneibacter; species Mediterraneibacter gallistercoris. The sequence goes on from CAMLYF010000001.1 coordinate 112,506, forward strand.
CGGAGCCGAGAAGCGATGTGGCGAAAGCCACGACCGAGATGTAGCGAAGCGGAATCGAGGTACGCGTTGAGAAATGCGGCGCCTTATCTAAAAGATGACCGCCTGAATGATATGCATTACGATCAGTATACACGTGGCCGCACCGAGCGTAATATGTATTCTCCGCCAGACTGTCTGTTTTGTTCTCTTCTTCAGCAGTGTAAGAAGTGTAAGGACCAGGAGAAGCATCCATGCCAGCTTACCTGTTATCATGCCCGGTCCGCTGCCCGCAAGGATACCGTGTGCCAGTCCCGTAATGAGCAGGATGATGCCATAAGCTGTGTGAAAGCCGGTAACGCTCCGGATCCAGGTGTGCCTTTGCGCCAGCTCTGTGCGTTTCATCGGTGCAAGCGCACAGAGAATGAGTAACAGTACAGATACAAATGAAAGGGTTTTTTCGACTATGTTCAAAATAATATCCTCCGGTTCAATCATACTACCTAAAGTTTCGTACAACTAACTCGTATGATTATACCAGAAAAACCGGATTTGTAAAGAGGATATTATTGCGGATATTTTAGCTATGCCCGTCCGAAATATTCTTTTATCTGTCCTGCCACGATCTTCATAAGTCTCTGTCTGGCCTCGACTGCCGCCCATGCGACATGAGGTGTGATGAAAAGCTTCGTTTTATCATGGACTTCAAAAAGCGGGCTGTTTTTCACCATAGGTTCTACGGAGAGTACGTCAAGCCCGGCAGCCCGGATTTCTCCGGAATTGAGCGCGTCAGCAAGATCTGCTTCATTTATGATAGGACCTCTGCCGAGATTAAGAAGGATGGCGTCGGATTTCATTTTCCGGAAAGCATCCGCATTCATGATGTTTTCTGTGTATTCGTTGAGCGGGGCATGAATGGAGAGAATATCCGATTCGGCCAGCAAAGTGTCAAAATCCACCTGACGGTATCCTTCCTGCGCCGGCGAACCCGATGCGGAATAATAGATGACTTTCGCGCCGAACATTCCGGCAATATCCGCCACTCTCCGCCCGATAGCACCAAGGCCCAGGATGCCCCATGTGACACTGCCGAGCTCATGGAACGGGATACCGAAGTGGGTAAAGAGAGATGAAGAGGCATAGCTGCCGTTTTTGACATAATCATCATAATATCTTAAATCTTCCATCAGATAGAAAAGCATTGCAAATGTGTGCTGGGCCACGGATTCCGTAGAGTATCCCGCAGCGTTCCGCCATTCGATCCCGCGATGCTTCAGATAGTCTTTATCCAGATTGTTTGTTCCGGTTGCGCTGACACATATAAGTTTTAAGCTGCGGGCATCAGAGATAGTGGCCTCGTTGACCGGAACTTTATTCACGACGATCACGTCTGCGTCTGCAATGCGCTCAGGTACTTCTTCCGGAGAGGTGCGGGGATACTTTACGACGTCTCCAAGCTGCTCGAATTCGGAATAATCAGCGTCGCTGCCGAGTGATTCGGCGTCCAGAAATACGATCTTCATAATATAAATACCTCCAGATTAAATTATTTATTATTTCTTCGGACTGATGAGGGAGTACAGCCGTATATTTCTTTAAAAGTACGGTTGAACAGTTTCTGATTGGAAAAGCCGTTCTGATCTGCAAGTTCTCCGACTGGTATATCGGTTCGGATCAGATCCTGATAGATATGAGAGACGCGGACTTCATTGACGTACTGCAGAAAGGACATTCCCATGTTCTTCTACACAGGTAATGACATTTCTGATACATGTCAAGATCCGGCAGATATTTTTCTATATATTTTCCTGAGATGTGGATACAGATAAATATGGATGTGTCGCTGTAAGTGTTTGTGCTATGTACCTGACGCGAGTCGATCACGGTGAGATGCCTGTTCGTAATCTGATATTTCTGTTCTTCGATCTGGATCGTGGCTTCCCCATAAGGTTGTTCCATGAGCGATAATCTCCGATCGTCCGATCTATGGAAAGCATAATTGATAATTGGAGAAAAGTCAATATCGACCTAAAACAGGTCAATGAAATAAAGAACAGAGCTACGGCATCAAATGGAAGAATTAAATACAAACAGTCAGGAGAGCCGGCACAGCAGGTATTCCCGGTGGGGACGCCCGTTATCCGACTCGGGCTTGACATTTCGGCATCATGCGTGTACCATAGAGTCCGACAGAAAATTACATAAGATTGATGACAAGGGGAGCTTGTAGGACAGGCTGAGAGGAAGTTGAGAACTTCGACCCATAACCTGATTTGGATAATGCCAACGTAGGGATGTGTTATGAGTGCTTTTAGGCCCTTTTGTTTTCAATCTGAGAACAAGGAGGGTTTTTATTATGTCTGAATTACTTGTAAATGCAGAAGGCGGTCTGACGACAGCCGGATATGCGGTCACCATTATTGCCGGGGTTATACTGTTTCTTGCAGCGGTATATTTTGCGGCGAAGACGTCTTCCAAAAAGCGGATGAGTACAAAGCAGCTAGTGTTCTGCGCTGTTGCTCTGGCGCTTGCATACCTTACATCCTACATTAAACTTTTTGAAATGCCCTGGGGAGGGAGTGTGACGCTGTTCAGCATGCTTTTTATCGTGCTGATCGCAAACTGGTACGGCCCGAAGACCGGACTGCTTGTAGGTCTTGCATATGGAATTATTCAGTTTATCCAGGAACCGTATGTGCTGTCCTTTTTCCAGGTATGCTGTGATTACATCCTTGCGTTTGCAGCCTTGGGAGTAGCGGGATTTTTTGCAAAAAGCAAATATGGACTGGTAAAGGGCTACATAGTCGCCGTACTGGCAAGAGGTGTATTTCATGCGCTGGGCGGTTATCTGTACTGGATGGACTATATGCCGGACAACTTCCCGAAAGCGCTGGCGAGTCTGTATCCGATCCTCTATAATTACAGCTATCTGCTGGTCGAGGGCGTGATCACAGTGATCATTATTTCGATTCCCGCGGTGTCAAAAGCACTGGCAAGGGTAAAACAGATGGCAGTAGAATAAACAGACGGATTGATTTTGAATCCGCTCGGACTATTGCAAAGCCGTATGAATGAAAATCTGACGAGGGTATCGCTCCATCATCTGATCGGATGATCTTGCGGCACCCTCGTCCTTTTTTAACAGTTACAGTTTGCAGTGACAGGTGAATATTTGTTCCAATTGTATTATTATGATGTTGGGGAAAGCACCGACTATGATGACTTCGGACTGTTTCGTACTGCTGGAAATTAAGCTGGGAGGCATAAAGAGATGTGTGGAAGATATTATATGAGTGATGATGCGATATGGGAGATCGAACGCAGGACAGGAATGCCCCTATTCCAATTGTGGAGAGAATGGCGGGATGGAACGAGAGATATATGCCCTTCCCAATATGCGATCATCCTCCGGGCAGAAAAGGATCACCTCAATGCAGAAAAGATGCGATGGGGATTCCCCGGTTTTCAGGGAAATGGGCTGCTGATCAATGCCAGGGCGGAGAGTGCCCTGCAGAAGAAGACTTACCGGGACAGTGTGCTGAACAGGCGGTGCGTGATCCCGGCAAAAGGATTCTATGAGTGGAATAGTTCAAAGGAGAAATTCGCTTTCGAGAGCGCGGAGAGCCCGGTGATTTTTCTGGCAGGCTGTTTTAACTGGTTTGAGAGTGAACAGGATTTTTCTGAGATTCAGACATCCGGCACAGCAGCCTCCCGGGTGGAGAAAAGATTTGTTATCCTGACAACGGAAGCGAGAGGCAGAGCAGCACAGATACATGAGCGTATGCCGCTGCTCCTTCGGGCAGATGAGATCAGAGCATGGATCTTTGATGACGGGAAGACAGAGCAGTTCCTGCACAGAGAACCGAAAGAAGTGCTGGAGTGCAAGACGGATTATGAGCAGCTCAGCCTGTTCTGATCCGGTAATCTTTACAGAATAGAAAATTTGCAGAACAGAAAATAAGATTTTTTTAAGATTTAGGTCCGGGAATTTTTAAGCCCGTCACTTTATATTCAATATAGAAACAAAAAACAGGGGGAGCAGTTATGGCACAAGAAACAATACTGGTTGTGGATGACAATAAGGAAATTGTTTACTCAATCAGTGAATTACTGAAGTACGAAGGATATCAGGTGATGGGCGCATATGACGGGATGCAGGCTCTTGACGTGCTGGAGCAGAACAAGATCGACCTGATCCTTCTGGATGTGATGATGCCGAGGCTGAACGGGCTGTCCACGCTCATGAAGCTGCGGGAGAAGCATAAGATACCGGTGATCATCCTGTCGGCAAAGACGGAGGAGAGCGACAAAGTGTCCGGCCTGATCATGGGAGCAGACGATTATGTGGAGAAGCCTTATAATCCAGCAGAGCTGATGGCGCGGGTGAAAGCGCACCTGCGCAGATACCGTGCATGGGGCGGTGAAGCGCCGAAAGAGGATGCAGACCGGATTGTAAACGGCGGTCTGGTACTTGATAAGAAGCAGCGAGTCATTGAGGTGGAAGGCGAAGAGGTACGGCTGACAGCCACGGAGTACAAGATACTGGAACTTCTTATGGAGCATCCGGGGCAGGTTTTTTCGGCGGAGCAGATTTACGAGAATGTATGGCAGGAGACTGCGACGTATGCAGTGGAGAACACGGTCATGGTGCACATCCGTCATATCCGCGAAAAGATTGAGATCGATACGAAGAAACCAAGATATGTAAAGGTGGTGTGGGGAATTGGATACAAAATGGAAAGATATAGATAAAAAAGCAAAGAAATTTTTTGGAGAGTATTACAAACTGATGGCGGAAGTGCTTCTCGCAGCTATGGGGATCACATTGATTGTGATTACAGTTGTATATCGGGGATACCATCCTACAGGAGAGGCTTTGTTTTATGGAATATTGGGCAATCTCCTGCTGGGATCCGGCGTATGGCTGGGCTTTAATGATATGCTCAACAGAAAATTCGGAAACTGGCTGCCGGACGATGACAACAGTTATGCGGAGTGGAAGGAACACGGGAAGAAGATGGAAGGCTGGATACAGCTGGGCGGTGTTGTGGCGTTTCTGATCGCAGCATGGTATCTGTCCTATCTTATAGGTGGAGGAAATTACTGGACTCCCGGATGGAATACGAATCTTGCATCAGGATATGTGATGATATTTTCTGTGCTGTTTCAGTATATACTGGCGGAGACAGCTCTGCAGCGGTTCCAGAAAAGACAGCTCGACTATATGATGGAGCAGATGGAGAATCTCAACCGGCGCAGGCTTGACGTGGCGCTTGAGATCGAGAAGAAGAGTCTGGAGAAAGTCTCCCGGAGTGACCAGCTCCGTGTGGATCTTATTACAAATGTATCGCATGATCTGAAGACGCCGCTCACATCTATGGTGGGTTATATTGAACTGATCCGGAAAGAAGAACTGAGCGATACGGTCAGGGATTATGTGGACGTCATATCAGACCGCGCGGAAAAGCTGAAAGAAATGGTGAACAGCCTTTTCAGTCTCGCAAAAGCGAGCAGCGGGAACATAGAGCTCCATCCGGAGAAGTTCGAACTGAACCGTATGATCGAGCAGATCTTTGCGGATATGGATGACCAGATCAAGAACAGCGGCTTAGAGTTCGTCACCCGTCTGACAGATGAAAATACGGAGCTGGTCTCAGATAATTCCTATTTTTACCGTATCTGCCAGAATCTCCTGGAAAATGCCCTGAAATATTCTGCAAAAGGAACAAGGGTTTTTGTCACTACTTACATCAGCAGGAAAGGTTCAAACGGAGGTCCGCTGAAGGAAAATCTGTGTATGGAGATCACCAATACATCGGCGTATCCAATGGACTTTACAAAGGAAGATATCGTGGAGCGGTTCGCGAGGGGAGATAAAGCACGATCCGGCGACGGCAACGGACTGGGGCTGGCGATCGTCAGCACATATGCAAAAGCGCTTGGCGGGGAGTTTGATATAAAGATTGACTGCGATCAGTTCAAAGCGTGTGTGATGATGCCGAAGAAAGACGGCTGAACAGGAATGAAAATGAAAGAAGAGATTTTGTATTGACAGGCTGCTACATGGCAGCCTGTTTCGACTTTTTCTGTTCTGTTTCCATCTGTTTCATTTTCTTCATTTCCCTTGCAATCAGGCAGATCGTCACGATGAATGCGATGCTGTCCGCTGACGGCCCTGCAAAGAGGATGCCGTCCAGGCCGAAGAACAGAGGCAGGATGAGCACAAGAGGAATGAGAAAGATGACCTGCCGTGTCATGGACAGAAGCAGCCCTTTTACCGGTTTCCCGATAGCGGCGAAGAAATTGGAAGAGATAAGCTGCACTCCGTTGAAAATAACCATAAAAAGGAAAATCCTCATAAATCTTACCGAAAATTCGAAGTAAGCCGCATCGCCTGTGCCGAACAGGGAGATGATCTGATACGGAAAGAACTGGAAGAGGATAAATCCGATTGCGGAGATACACAGATTTGCTGTGATGGCAAGTTTATAAGTCTTCCGCACTCTGTCATACTGACGGGCGCCGTAATTGAAGCCGATGATCGGCTGGGAACCCTGAGAGATTCCGATAATGACAGCAAGCAGGATTGCGTTTGTCTTCATCACGATACCGCAGGCGGCGAGAGGAATTTCTTTCCCGTATACAGACATTGCGCCGTAGTAGGTCAATGAGTTGTTCAGCACGATCTGTACAAATGTAATCGCAACCTGATTCAGGCTGTTGCTCATTCCGAGAGAAGCAGTCTGGAGGCATTCCTTTGCTGACAGGCCGATATCTTTTCTTGTCAGTGTTATATTCTTGAATTTCCTTATGTACAGCAGGGCAAAAATAAAGGAAAAGAACTGGCCGATGATGGTCGCCCATGCCGCTCCTGCTACTCCCAGATGAAAAATAAAGATAAATACAGGATCAAGGATCGTGTTGATGACGGCTCCGATCAGCATGCATACCATGGAGTATTTCGGACTTCCGTCAGCACGAGCCAGATTGCTCATGCCGTTGGTGACGATAAGAAAGGGCATGCCGAGAGCTACGATTCGCGAATAAGTTTCCGCATAGGGCATGACATCCGGTGTGGCGCCGAAAGCGGTCAGCAGAGGCTGCATGAAAATCTCAACGAGCAGCGCATAGATAACACCGAATACTACCATCATGCAGATTCCGTTCCCTACAACCCGCTGTGCGATATCCTTTTCACCTGCTCCCAGATGAAGAGAAAATCTCGAGGCGCTTCCGATCCCGATCAGGAGCGCGATGGCAAGGCAGATTGTTGTAAGAGGATAAGCTACATTTGTAGCGGCGTTTCCGAGATAGCCGACGCCCTGGCCGATGAAAATCTGGTCTACGATATTATATAAGGAACTGACCAGCATGGCGATGATGCTGGGGATGGCAAAGCCTCTCAGGAGCGACGGGATGCTTTTGTATCCGAGAGGATTATCAGCCGTATTCTGTTTTGTGTCTGCAGCCTGACTTTGCAGAGCAGAGGGATTCTTAGGTGTCTCTGTCAAATCGTTCACTTCTTTCTTATCAAATTTCGCCCATGTATTATAACGCAGATGTCAGATATATACCAGTATTTTGCAGAGAGTTAGAGCATACAATTCGAATATCCATATATGGATATAATTGAAAAAACAAATCGTAAAATATGGAAAAATATCATTGTGAATATCCTGAATATGACATATAATATCCAAAAGAGGATGAGACGGTGTGAAATTGGAATGAGCGCGGAACAGAAAGGAACATGTAAAATATGAATATATCTGATCTGAAAAAGCTGAAAAAAGAAGCTGGACTTACGAACGCGGAGATTGCAGAACTCTCAGGGATTCCGGTAAGCACGGTCAATAAGATATTCTCAGGTGCAACAAAGAATCCCCGCTATGCTACACTGCTCGCGATCGAGCAGGTGCTTACGACAAAGGAAAAGATTCCATTTACTTATGACAAACTGAAAGAAGAACCGACTATTGTCAGGGATGCGGCAACACCCTATATGTATTCTGCCAGAGAGTATGGCGGAGAGGATATTGAAAAGCTGTCGGAATGGTCGCGGGCAGAGCTGATCAACGGAAAATTGTATATGCTTTCTGCGCCGAACAGACTGCACCAGTATTTTGTGGCGGAGCTTCTCTTTGAAATTAAGAGCTATATCCGAAAGAAGAACGGAAAGTGCGATGTCTATGCATCGCCCTTTGATGTCCGTCTCTTCGGGGATGACTCGACCATTGTACAACCTGATCTTCTGGTTGTATGCAATAAAGATATCCTGACGAAAAAGGGATGCTCCGGCGCCCCGGACTGGGTGATCGAGATCGTTTCAAAAAGTAATTCATCCCACGATTATGTCAGAAAACTGATACAGTATCAGAAAGCCGGTGTGAGAGAGTACTGGATTGTAGATCCGTTTCAGGAGCTGATCTCTGTATTCAATTTTGAAGATGCAAAGAAAAGCGGGGAGTACAGCTATGGGGAAGCGGTGCCATCCGGTGTTTTAGAGGGTCTTGAGATTCGGTTCGGGGAGATGGTGGAAGGGTACTGAAAGATAAGCAGTTGAATATTGACAAATCTTCCAAACAATCTTATTGTATTAATAGAATAATACAAGATGAAAGGTGGTATCTCTATGTTGTCCGCGGTGTTGGGCGTTATGGCGGTTTTCCTTTTTTTGCTGGTCATATGGCTGATCTCATATTACAGTATGAAACGGAAGAGAAAAGCGTATATTCACGAGAAGTTCGGAAAGATTCCGAAGATCAGGGAATGGAACGATGCAGTCAGGAATTACTATGATGTGGTAAATGACGGCACCGGTCTGGATGACATTACGTGGAATGATTTGTCTATGAATGATGTTTTTCAGAGAGCCGCCCAGTGCGACACATCTCCGGGAGAAGAAATCCTGTATTGGAGATTACGCCGGAACAGGATGTCACTGGAAGAGCAGAGGATCTTTGAGGACAGAGTGCGGACATGGGCAGATAATGAAAAAGAAAGAGAAAAGATTGAGGAACTGCTGTGTGATATCGGAAAGAGCGATTCCTCATATTATCTTCCCGCCTATCTGGACGGGATAGAGTCTTATGTATTCGGACATCAATGGGTATACCGGGTGCTGCAGATCCTGCTTGCGGCTGCATTTATCTTTATGCTAATCCGTCCCACTGACGGAGGAGTGATGCCTTTTGTGTGCATGTGCGCTGTAAATCTCGGGATATACTTCTGGATGAATATGAAGCATGACCTTGAACTGTCTCTGATCGGCACAGCTGTAAGCCTTTTGGGAAATGCGAAGCAGATTGCCGCGAGAAAAGGAATCAAAGAATTATTTCCGGAGCTCCAGGATGCACTTGCCGGGCTGAAAGGGGTTATACGGGGAGATAGAATCCTTCGGATCAAGAGAGAGGGAGCCCGCACAGGCGATGCGCTGGGTACCTGCCTCGATTATCTGCTGGGTATTACTTTAATGCAGATTACCACATACAATAAAGTAATGAAACGTCTGATGAATAATGTGGAAAACTATCTGACGGTGTACCGCTGTATCGGCGAACTTGACGCGGCGATCAGTACGGCGTCATTTAGGAAGTCTCTGCCATGGTGTTGTATTCCGGAGTATACAGACGAGAAGCGACTGGAAATGACGGAAGTATATCATCCGCTCATCAAAGAGCCGGTGGAAAATGACTTTTCCGTTGAAAAGAGCTGTCTGATCACCGGTTCTAACGCCTCGGGTAAATCTACATTTATAAAGGCTGCTGCTGTCAATGCGGTGCTCGCGCAGGCGATCAATACGTGTGCGGCAAAGCGCTTTGTAATGCCGCCGGCCGAAGTGATCACGTCCATGGCTGTAAGAGACGACCTGATGGCAGGGGAGAGCTATTTTATCCGCGAGATCAGATATTTGAAACGGATTCTTGACAGTATTTCTGAGGAGCGGGTAACAATCTGTGCCATTGATGAGATACTGAGGGGAACTAATACCGGAGAACGCATCCGGGCGTCAAGGGCAATCCTTGAGTATCTCAGGGATAAGAATTGCATTGCGCTTGTGGCTACGCACGATAAAGAACTGACGGAACTTCTCGGCAGCGATTATCTGAATTATCATTTCAGTGAGGAAATCGGGGAGGATGATATCGCGTTCAGCTATAAGATTATGGAAGGGCCGGCTACATCACAGAATGCAGTGAAGCTGCTGGAGTTCGCGGGATTCCCGGAAGAGATCATAGAAGCGGCGCAGGAATAAAAGTTATAAAAGGATATGATGCGGGAGCTGTTAAATCAGTTCAGGCATCATATCCTTTGTCAGTTTCAGGAATTTCAGAGCGGCCGGCGTCAGATCCTTTTTGGACTTCATAGCAACCCCAAGGGTTCGGGAGCAGAACGGTTCCAGAGGATAAGCCGATACATGGGACTCAAAGTTGCGGCAGGTAAGCCCCGGAAGTATACTGATTCCCAGTTTATTTTCAATCATAGAGATGATCGCATGGTCATCCTTTGAGGTGAAGTCAATATTCGGTTTAACACTGGAACTGCTCAGCGCATGATGAACATCGTAATCCGTCCCCATGGCAGAGATGACAAAATGCTGCCCTTCAAACTTTTCTATAGGAAAGATTCCGCCTTCCGGAGCCGGATAATCGAGAGGAACAACTGCATAAAGGGGATCCTCATACAGAGTAATCCAGTCAAGAGATTTCGTATTTCTTTTGCTGACGAACCCAAAATCGACAAGATCGGATTCAATCCAGTTTACAATATCGTCTGTGCCTCCCTCCATCAATTTGATCTTGATCCCCGGATGATTCTGCTGGAAGACATGTATGATCTTCGGAAGCCAGTGAATAGAAATGCTGGAAAATGTTGCTATCACGAGCTGGCCTTTTTCGAGCCCGTTTATTTCGCTTACCATCTGTTCAAGATGCTCAGTCATGGCGAGAAGGGAACGTACGCCGGGAAGGATCATCTTTGCATTTCCGGTAAGCTTTACCCCTTGTTTGGATCGTATAAATAAAGAAAAACCTATTTCGTCTTCCAGTGATTTCAGAAGATGACTCACGCCGGACTGAGTGTATCCCATACGGTCGCCTGTTTTTGTGAAATTTTCTGTTTCCGCCACATCTGCAAACAATAGAAGTTTCTTAATATCCATATGATCTCCTCCTGTTCTTGTTCCCGCCGCGACTGTATTATATGCCCCTTTTAAATAAAGAAAAAAGACGTCGGGGACGGCCCTGACGTCTTTGTCATTTTTCGTAATGGTAGCTGATAGCTATTAATATTTTATAAAGTATAGACATCGAAACCGGTTCTGTCAATAGATTCTATGATGAGAAACTGTCATGATAAAAGCAGTAAACGTCATTTTACTTTTGACGGAGACGCGCATATAATCAGAGGCAAACATACGGAAAGGAAGTGATCTGGTGAAGCGAATATTTCGCTTTCCTTTAAAACAGAATATCGGTGCAAAGGCTGCCCCAACAGTTGTCGAAGGTGACAAAATTGTTCGCGGGCAGCTTATTGCTTCTGTTGGAGAAGGTGAGCTTGGAGCAAATCTGTTTTCCAGTGTGAGCGGCAGTGTCACGGGGATTGATGAAAATGAAATCCGCGTGCAGGCTGACGAAGTGCAGCCTTCTGAATTTGTAAAGCTGACGGAAAGCGATCCTCTGGAACTGATCAGAGAAGCCGGAATCGTCGGCCTTGGCGGCGCAGGATTCCCTACATACTATAAACTTAAAGAACCATTTAAAACAGATGGAATTGTGATCGTCAATGCCGCGGAGTGCGAGCCGATCCTTGGACATAATATAGCGGCAATTGAAAAGACTCCGCAGAAACTGATACGGGGGCTGCAGATTGTTATGGATATCGTACATTCATCAAAAGGCGTCGTAGCAATCAAAGAAGTACATACTCAGGCAGTTGAAAAACTGAGGGAAACGCTGGAAGATGACAGAATAAGGATCGCACTTTTACCTGATATGTATCCGATGGGAGAAGAGAGAGCTGTTATAAGAGAAGTGACAGGTACGCTGCTCGGCGTAGATACACTCCCTCTTGATGCTGACGCGATCGTAGTCAATGCAGAAACGGCCTGCCGGATAGAGGAAGCTGTAGATTTGAAAAAACCTCTCATCGACAAGGATATGACTGTTGCAGGAAAGCTGAGAGGAAATACAGATCTGATCCGAATCTTTGAGAATGTGCCCATCGGGATGAGCGTACGGGACGTCTTTGATATGGCAGGCGGGCTTGCGGACGAATATGGGGAAATCATTATGGGCGGTCCTTTTACCGGCAAGCGTGTACAGCCCGATGATCCGGTCATAAAGACTACGGGCGGTCTGATCGCGACGGAATGTTTTATGAAAGGGCCGGAGAAACTGGGGCTTCTGGTGTGCGCATGCGGCGCGGGCAGGGAACGGCTGGAAGAGATTGCGCAGAGTATGGGCTCCAAGGCTGCCGGCGTAGAGTACTGCAAGCAGGCACACCGGGTAAAGAACAGCCTGAAATGTGAAAATCCGGGAAAATGTCCGGGACAGGTACAGAAAGTAATGGCACTTAAAAAAGCAGGCGCGCAGGCTCTTCTGATCAGCAACTGCACAGATTGTACCAACACTGTGATGTCGTGTGCCCCGAAACTGGGATTACCGGTCTATCATTGTACGGACGGCGCACTCCGGGCAGTGAACCATAAACTGATCCGTAAGATCCACACATAGACAAAATACCGGCGGTACGATCGGCAGAACAGCAGATACACATAACAGAAAGATAGAAAAGAAGAATGGAGGAAATGAGATGTCAATTACAAAGGAAACACTGGAACAGCATTTGAAAGATCCGGCGATCTTCTGCTGCAGGAGACAGAAAGGACTGGTGATCAGCGCGGCAGATCTGGAAGATCCGTCACTGTTTGACGATATGGAGGAGGCCGGTCTTCTGAAACTGAGCGATGACGGGCTGAAGATCGAGCAGGTGATCGGTTCCACACTTGTATGCGATGTGGAAGCCCTGACTCCTATTACCAAAGATATGGTCGACAAAGTAAATGAAGTAACAGAAACAGCTTCAAAGGAGGCGGATAGAGGAAAAGAGGAATCTGCACCTGCAGCAGGGAAGACAGGTGCTCCCGCAGGTCCGGTTCCGCAGGTCAAAGCAGTACAAGGAGGAAACGGCATGATACATATTGAAATCGGAAAAGCAGAAAAACTGGAACATTTGAGCATGGATATCCCTGTGTTTTCAGGCCCGGGTGCGGCGGCACCTGTATGTACAGGCGGAGAAACTGCAGGAGCAGCAGACTCTTCTGCAGTTCCGGAAGCAGAAAAGGCCGGTGAAAAGAAAGTTATCCGTACTCTTATCAAGAAACATATCCGTATTACAGACGCAGAGATCGGGACAGAGACTTCCATTAAAGACGGAAAGATTACGATTGATAAAAATATTATCGAAAAAGCGCTTAAGGAAGATCCTCTGTGCAAGAAGATCGAACTTGATGTGATCAAACCGGATAACAGGCACATTTACACGGAGACTATCATGGATATCTGCCCGATCGCTACAAAAGTTGAAGGCGAACTTGGAAGCGGCGTGACAAAAGTGGCGGACGGCGTTGTATTCATGCTGACAGGCGTGGATGAGGATGGTGTACAGATCCATGAGTTCGGCTCCTCAGAGGGATATCTGGACGAAAAAATGTATTTCGGTCATCCGGGATGCGCAGATGAGAATGATATTATCATCCGCTGCAATGTTGTGATCGAGAAAAAGACCGGAATGACACGGCCGGGGCCGTTTGCGGCACATAAGTGTCAGGATTATATTATTCAGGCAGTACGGGACGAACTGAAGAAATATGACGGTGAAGTAGTGCGTGAGGAAGTGTGTGAAGACGTCCGCAGACCGGGTAACCCGAGAGTCGTGCTTGTAAAAGAGATTATGGGACAGGGAGCAATGCATGACAATGTAATCTGTCCGACAGAACCCTGCGGTATTCTGGGCGGACAGAAAAACGTGGACTGCGGAAACGTGCCGATCATCCTGACTCCGAATCAGGTGCGCGACGGTTCCATCCATGCGTTGACCTGTATCGGACCTGCTACCAAAGAGATGACCAGGCACTATATCCGGGAACCTCTTGTAGAGGGACTCGCGGCGGACAGTGAAATGGATCTTGTAGGAGTTGTTTTCGTCGGTTCGCCTCAGGTGAACGATGAGAAGATGTGGGTTTCCGAAAGGCTGGGGTCTCTTCTGGAGTCTCTGGATATTGACGGCTGTATCATTACGACAGAAGGTTTCGGAAATAACCATATTGATTTTATCCAGCATATCGGACAGGCGGGAAAACGAGGCATTCCTGTGGTAGGCGTCTCATTCTGTGCTTATCAGGGGCAGCTTGTAGTAGGAAATAAATATGCTGACGCCATGATCGAAGAAAATATGGACAAAGGCGGTTTTGAGAACAATGTAGCCGGCTGTTCCTGTGTCACAAAAGAGGTGGCGGCAAGAGCGATCCAGATGCTGAAGAACAAGATGGCCGGAGTGGAGATCAAGCCCGCGCCGAAGAAGTGGGACAATGAAGTTGTTAACAATAACAACAGGCTGCTTGGACTTCCGGATACTGAGCTGTTAGATTCCGGGACAATGCACTGATATGGCCGGGGCAGAGTATATCATCAATCCTGTCCTGATGGGCGGACTGGTGAAAGAAGTAACCGGAGACCGGGTAAAAGTGCATCTGCACGGCCGTCTGGGCGTTATTACGGTTCCCGCAGAATGTATTTTAAGGGGAACACAGGAAAACTCCGGAGAGGAAGAGCCTGCGGCCGGAACAGAGATGCAGTTTTACTTCAGCTATCTTCAGGTAAATGAAAATCCATATGATTATGATGCATGTGCGATAAAAAACGGTGAATTTGAACCATGCTTAATCGGTGGAACAATCACAGAAGTAAATGATACTGCCATTAAGGCAGAGATCATGGATGGTCTGGGTACGGCAGCAGTGCCCAGACGGTGGGTATTTACAGATGTAGAATTAAAAGAAGGGCAGAATGTGGAGTTCTATTTCAGCCCGATGAAAATATCCGGTAAAAGGGATATCCCTGTGGAATCCATATAAGAATGCAAGGAGGATGAATATGAAATTAACAACAGTAGAGGGTATGCAGTCCGAAATCTTTGTGCCGGTCACACCGGTTCCTGTATTTACAGAATTAAAGAAACCGCTTTCTGAATGTAAGGTGGCGTTTATTACGGCAGGAGGAATTCATAAAAAGAGCCAGACGCCGTTTAATACATCCGGTGATTATTCCTATCGGACGATTGAGTTCGATACACCGTCCTCAGAGCTGATGGTCACACACGGCGGTTTTGACAACTCGGACATTAATAAAGATGTGAACGCTATGTTTCCCATTGACCGTCTTCATGAGCTTGTGGCAGAGGGCTTTATCGGTTCTCTCCCGAAAGAGACGTATACATTTATGGGCGGCGGCGGAAATGTAGAAAAATTCAAGGAGGAGACAGGACCTGAGATTGCCTGGAAATTAAAAGCTCAGGGAGTCGATATCGTATTGTGCACCGGCGGCTGCGGCACCTGCCACAGGTCTGCCACGATCGTTACGAGATGCTGCGAGGCGGCAGGGATGAGCTGCTGTGTGATCGCCGCACTCCCGCCTATCGCAAGACAGCAGGGGGCGCCGAGGATTACGGCTCCGCATGTGCCGATCGGTTCCAATGCGGGAGAGCCGAACAATATTCCGATGCAGACTGCCATTGTGAAAGAGTCACTGGAATGGGTACGCGACTGTCCGGGATACAATCAGATAAAAGTACTGCCCTATGAGTACAGACATAATGTATAACTGACAGTAACAGTTTACTCATTTACGAACAAACATTACAAATCCTCATGACAGTATGAAAAAAGTTAATTTTACAAATATAAGGTTTTGTGCTTAAATAAGACGCATAATCGAAAGGGACAGACAACGGAGTCGAAAAAGACAGTTGCCTGTCCCTTTTGTTTATTTCATTTATAGAGGCATATGATTCTCAAAAGGAGGTAACTATTGTGAAAAAGAAAATAATTTCAATCTTGATGACGACAGCCATGGTGATGACACTTGCAGCGGGCTGTGGAAGTTCATCAGGAAGCAGCACAGGCAGCGAAGATAAAACATCTGCAGAGGACAGCAGTTCCTCTTCATCCTCCGGCACAGATGGTTCGGTCAAGGGAGCGCTGGACGGTGTAAAACTTTCCTTCGGAACGACAGCACTTTTTGCCCCGTTTACATACTATGATAAGGATGGTACTACACTGATCGGTTTCGATATTGATCTGGAGAAAGCGCTTCAGGATTATCTTGGATTTGAGCTGGACGGAGATGTTCAGGTAATGGATTATTCGGCGCTGACAACTTCTCTTGCAGAGGGAAAACTTGATTTCGGCATGGCTGCCCTGTGCGCAACTGATGAAAGAAAAGCGGTTATGCAGTTCTCGGATACATACTGTGATTCCGGCCAGGTAGTTATGATCAATAAAGAGACGTCACCAAAGGAGATTACAGATATTGATACTCTGATAGACGGGGACTACACGATCGCTGTAGAAAAAGGAACGGCTTCACATCTGTACTGCCAGAATAACGGAGTGGACGATTCCCGTCTTGAGGTACATGATACGATCACCACTGCATATGAATCTCTTGAACAGGGAAAGGTCGATGCAGTAATTCAGGACTCACCGAATGCTTATTACTACATAAAGACAACAGATAATACAAAGCTTGAAGTCGTAGGAGATCAGTTCAATCAGGGGCAGTCACCGTATGCGATTGCTATTTCCAATGATGCGGCGGAACGCAATGACGGCCTTGTGGATATTTTCAATCAGGCGCTCTCCGATCTGACCGATAACGGCACAATAGATGAGCTGACTTCAACATGGCTGGAGTAATCTGAAATAAAAAAGATGAAAAAGAGCAGGGATGCTTCAGCTGTTAAGCCGGAGCGTCACCTGCTTCTTTAATGAGTAACATAGAAAGAGAGGATTCATCTATGGATTTGAGCTTTTTAAACGTATTGCTCCCCATGCTGTTTCAGGGACTGAAAGTTACACTGTATATCGCGGTAGTCGGTATTCTTCTCGGATTCCTGCTGGGCGCTGTGACAGGTTTCGTACTGCAGACAAACTGCAGGATCCTCAAAGCGATTGCCGGAGTATATATATGGATCATACGTGCGACACCCCTTATTGTTCAGGCGCTGTATGTGTACTATGTTGTTCCGAAACTCATTGGCGTGGATCTGAGCAGCAACACAGCCGGTATTATTGTAATTACAGTCAACTCGGGAGCCTTTATAGCAGAAATTGTAAGAGGCGCACTGGAAGGAATCGACCCGGGACAAAGAGAGGCGGGGCTTTCGCTGGGACTCACCCCTACGCAGACAATGTTCCATATCATTATCCCGCCCGCGTTTCGTTCTATGCTCCCGGCGCTTTTTAACCAGTTTATTATTTCAGTAAAGGATACGGCTCTGCTGTCTGTGATCGTGGTAAATGAGATAACAAAACAGATCCAGAACTATGCAGCCATCAGCTTCAGAACGATTGAAGCTTATACCACAGGCGCTGTATTTTATCTTGTATTGATCTCGATTCTGATCATTCTGCAGAAGCTGGTAGAACATAAGATCAGGGGGTAAGTGATATGATGCTTAAAATCAGAAATCTACAGAAAAATTTTGACGATCTTGAGGTCCTCAAAGATATCAATATCGATGTGGACGAAGGCGAGGTAGTGTGCATCATCGGGCCTTCCGGCTCCGGAAAAAGCACTTTGCTGCGGTGTATCAACCAGCTTGAAATCCCCACGGCAGGAGATATCGAGTACAAAGGGAAAAGCGTTACGGGAGGAGAGATAAAGCTGAGAGATTTCCGTGAGGAAGTAGGCATGGTCTTCCAGCGGTTCAACCTGTTTCCTATGAAAACGGTCCTTGGAAATGTAACGCTTGCTCCGGTGCTGACAAAACATAAGAATAAGAAAGAAGCAGAGGAAAAGGCCATGGAGCTTCTGAGAAAAGTAGGGCTTGAAAACAAAGCTTCAGCGATGCCGGCAATGCTTTCCGGCGGACAGCAGCAGAGGGTCGCCATCGCAAGAGCGCTGGCTATGGAGCCTCAGGCGCTGCTTTTTGACGAGCCGACATCCGCATTGGACCCGGAGCTTGTCGGAGAGGTGCTCAACGTTATGAAAGATCTTGCAAAAGAAGGTATGACTATGGTTGTGGTCACCCATGAGATGGCATTTGCACGGGATGTCTCCGACAAAGTTATTTTTATGGACGACGGTTATGTGGTGGAAGAGGGGACGCCGCAGGAAGTACTGGAAAATCCGAAGGAAGAGCGTACAAAAGCATTCCTTTCTCGTTTCCTGAATTCATAGATCAACTTATCATATCAGAACAGGGGGTAAGGCAATGCAGAAGTATGTTATTACAATAACAAGAGAGTTCGGCAGTCTGGGAAGACCGATTGCAAAGAGACTGTCCCAGCTGCTGGGCATTAATTACTATGACAGGGATATCGTGGAGGCGACGGCAAAGCGTATGAATCTGCCTGTATCGACTCTGAGCGGCAAGGAAGAGAAAAGATCCAGTTTCTGGAAAATGCTGGTGCCGCTGGGAACAGATTCCCCGGAACAGCAGGAACGGATTTTTGTTACACAGACGCAGATCATCCACGAGCTGGCGGAGAAAGGCTCCTGTATCATTGTAGGCCGCTGTGCGGATTATGTCCTGAAAGACGAGTTGAACGCCATTCATATTTATATCTATGCTCCGTATGCGGACCGGCTGGCAAACTGCGTGGGACCGCTGGGAATGGAGAAAAATGAAGCGAAGCGAATGATCCGCGAAGTAGACCGGGCGAGATATGCATATCATAAGCATTTTGCGAAATATGCGCCGGGAGATCCTCAGCACAAACATATCATTATCAACAGCGCACTTCTGGAAGTAGAGGGAACCGCTCAGGCACTTGCCACCATTGCCCGCCAGAAATTCGGAGGTGAGGAAGACACCGGATTTTTGACAGCACCCCGGAAGACGTCAGACGGCGCTCCGGAAAAGGAGGCGGAAGAATGAAATGTCCGAGGGTGCGGAAATATGCATATCATTTGAAAACCATTGATTCACATACAGAGGGCGAGGCGACCCGGATCGTTTATGACGGCTTCCCGGAATTACATGGCGAAACCATGATGGACAAGAAAAAATATCTGATGGATCATTATGATTTCCTGCGCACAGCGCTGATGCTGGAGCCCCGGGGGCACAGGGATATGTTTGGCGCTCTGCTCACGGAGCCGGTACACAAAGAGGCGGATTACGGCGTTATATTTATGGACAGCGGCGGCTGCCTCAATATGTGCGGACATGGCAGTATCGGGACAGCTTCTATGCTGGTAGAAACCGGGATGGTAGATATAAGGGAGCCATATACAGAAGTGGTGCTGGATTCACCCAGCGGTCTGATCCGTGCAAAGGTGCATGTAGTGGACGGAGAGGCGGTAGAGGTCAGTATCCTGAACGTACCCTCATTCCTATTGAAAGAGGATGTCACGGTGCAGACATCGCAGTTTGGAAAAGTCCACTGTGATATCGCGTTCGGCGGTTCTTTTTTTGCCCTTGTAGATGCGGAGAAGATAAGTCTTTCGCTGGAGACAGAGAATATTGATGAGATTACAGATCTGGGAATGGAACTGAGGGATAAGATCAACGCCACGGTGACGGTCAGACATCCGTATCTGGATATTACGAGCGTCGATCTTGTGGAGTTTTACGCGCACACGGACTGCAAAAATGCCGATATGAAAAACTGTGTGATATTCGGCAGTGCGCAGGCGGACCGCTCGCCCTGCGGTACAGGCACAAGCGCCAAATTAGCGTCACTGTATGCCAAAGGCGAGCTGAAGCTGCACGAAAGATTCCTGTATGAAAGTATTACGGGCTCTGTCTTTCGCGGGGAAGCGGTGGGTGAAGTGGATATCGCGGGAGGAAAGGGCATTATACCGCAGATTACCGGAAGCGCCTATATTACCGGATTTAATGAATGGATCATTGACAGTCAGGATCCGCTTAGAAACGGTTTCCTTCTCGGAAGCCGGACACAGGAAGAGCAGGAAAACCCGCGCAGCCGTATCGTACAGGCTGCATGGAAACTGTTCCGTGAGAAGGGGTATGAGCAGACCGGCATAGCAGATGTGATTGCTCTTGCAGAAGTATCGGAAGACGAATTTTACCGCTTTTTCACCCGGAAGGATGATCTGGAACATACACTGGGCGATCTGTTCGACAGAAAATATGCAGAGCTCATGGTATCTATGAGCCCGAGACTGTCAGTCTGTGAAAAACTGATCTATCTTAATAAAGAACTGTTTACACTGATCGAGAAGGAAGTTCCTTTTGAGCTGGTGACACATATTTATGTCAATATGCCGGAAGAACGGCAGGAAATGCTGAATAAGGAGCGGTTTTATTATAAGCTGATTCCGCAGCTTATCGAGGAAGGACAGAAGAGCGGGGAATTCCGGACTGATGAGACAGCAGAGGCGGCGGCTGAAACTTACGCCTCACTGGAGAGGGGGATGATCTATGACTGGTGTGTGAAAGGCGGAAAAGAAAGTCTTGTGGAGAAGGGTCAGAAGATTATACCGGTTTATCTCGGATCTATGCTGAGCGGAACATAATACCGGAATGCAATAGGAGGTGCCGTAAATTGAAAAAAATTGCACTGATGCTTATTCTGATTGCCGGAATGCTGTGGGGATGCATGGGACTTTTTGTCAGAAAACTGAATGGCATCGGGCTTGAATCAATGGATATCGTTGCTCTGCGTGCAATTGTGACGTTTATCGTACTGCTTTTATATATGGTACTTTTCCAGAGGCCGCTTCTGAAGATCCGTCTTCGTGACCTGTGGTGCTTTTTAGGTACGGGAATATGCAGTATCGTGTTTTTTAATCTGTGCTATTTTAAGGCCATAACGCTGACTTCCCTGTCTGTTGCGGCAGTTCTGCTCTATACGGCGCCGGCCATAGTAATGGTACTTTCGTATTTCCTTTTTGGTGAAAAAATGACCGGAAGAAAAATACTGGCGCTGGTTATGACAATAGCGGGATGCGTGCTTGTTACGGGAGTCATCTCCGATGCAGGCAGAATTTCAGGATTCGGGCTGCTTGCGGGACTTGGAGCGGGGTTAGGATATGCATTGTATTCTATTTTCAGCAGGTTTGCGCTGGAGAGAGGATACCATTCTTTAACGATAACATTTTATACCTTTTTTATTGCGGCGGCAGCTTCGTTTCTGTTGAGTGACGGGAAGCGTGTTATATCGACAGCTTTCCAGAGCGCGGATATGTTTGCGTTCAGCTGTGTATTCGGTATTCTCTGTACAGTCGTTCCTTATCTGACTTACACGATCGGCTTGAAATATACAGAAAACAGTAAAGCGTCGATCGTTGCATCGATAGAACCTGTGACAGCTACAGTACTCGGGATCGTATTTTTTCATGAAAGCATTACGCTGCCGGAAGCGGCGGGAATTGTACTTGTAATAAGTGCGCTGGCGATATGCAGCAGTGCAGATACATCGGAGGTAAAATATGAGACACACATATAATCCATATAAGAACGTGATTGATGTTATGGAAAAGGCCATGAAACTTGGAAATATTGATACATCTATGTTTGAGATACTGAAAAATCCGCAGAGGGAGACAAAAGTCTATCTTCCGGTTGAAATGGATGATGGAAGCGTCAGAGTATTCGAGGGCTACAGAGTACAGCATTCTAATATACGCGGTCCGTTCAAGGGCGGTATTCGGTTTCATCAGAACTGCGATCTTGATGAGGTCAAGGCTCTAGCCACCTGGATGACTCTGAAGTGCGCTGTGGCAGATCTTCCATATGGAGGCGCAAAAGGAGGAATTCAGGTAGATCCATCGACTCTCTCTGAACGCGAACTTCGCGCTCTTACACGCCGTTATACTTTTGCCATAGCGCCGATCATAGGAGCGGATACGGATATTCCGGCTCCGGATGTAAATACAAATTTTCAGACAATGGCGTGGGTGTTGGATACATACAGTCAGTTGAAAGGACATCCGTGTCCGGGCGTGGTAACAGGAAAACCGATTGAACTAGGCGGTTCCAAAGGCAGAAATTCCGCAACAGGGCGAGGAGTTGTTATCAGTACGAAACTGATTCTGGCGCTGGACGGCAGGCCGCTTGAGGGTACATCAGTTGCAATTCAGGGGATGGGAAATGTAGGCGCAAATGCAGCGCGTATATTTTATCACAGAAAAGCAAAGATAGTAGCACTCAGCGATATTTCGGGAGGTATCTATTGCGAGGGCGGACTGGACGCGGATGCCGTCTCAGCGTTTCTGGAGCAGGGAAATGTAATGATAAAAGATTATAATGCTGAAGGTGTTGTACACATTTCGAACGAAGAAGTGCTTACCTGTAAATGTGATGTCCTTGTCCCGGCAGCCCTTGAAAATCAGATAACCGCAGATAATGCGGCAAAGCTGAACTGCTCTTATGTGGTAGAGGCGGCAAACGGACCGACAACAGAGGAGGCAGACCAGATCCTTGATGCGAGAGGGATAACTCTTCTGCCGGATATATTTGCAAACAGTGGAGGGGTGATCGTCTCGTATTTTGAGTGGGTGCAGAATATACAGGAATTAACGTGGGACAGAGATCAGGTGAATGAGATGCTGGAGAAACTGATGTCAAGGTCTTTCCAGAATATTCTTGAAGAAAAAGAAGCCCATCATTGTTCTTATCGTATGGCGGCATATATTGTCGCGTTGAAAAAACTGGTATATGCGGAGAAATTAAAAGGTATTTTCCCGTGATAGAAGAAAATATATGCTGAATAACACAGAGGAGACAGGAAAATGTGCCTGATCACAAATATACAAAGATATAGTATCCATGACGGAGAAGGAATACGTACTACTGTATTTTTCAAAGGATGTCCGCTTCGATGTGTCTGGTGTCATAATCCGGAAGCCCAGAATAGAGGCAGAGAGCTTTTGTGCAGCGTAGAGAAATGTACAGGCTGCGGTGCCTGTGCTGCGGTCTGTCCCCAAAAAGCTGTATCGTTAAAAAACGGGACAGCGCGGACCGACAGAAAGCTTTGCACTGCCTGCGGCGCATGCGCGGAAGTGTGTGTCCTGAACCTGCGTGAAATCGCCGGCAGGGAATATACCGTGAAAGAATTAACCGCCGAACTGTTGAAAGACCAGATATTTTATGAAGAGTCCGGCGGAGGAGTTACTTTTTCCGGCGGCGAGGTTATGGCCATGGATATGGATTTTATCCTTGAAGCTGCAAAGGAGTTGAAGCGGCAGGGCATTCCGCTTGCGATAGACACCTGCGGTTATGTTCCCTATGAAAGATTTCAGAAGATTCTCCCGTATACGGATGTCTTTCTCTATGATGTAAAAGTGATGGATGAGGGGCTCCATAAAAAGTATACGGGAGTGGATAACAGGCTGATCCTAGAAAATCTGGTCCGGCTTTCACATGACGGAGCCCGGATCTGTGTCCGGATCCCCACAGTGAAAGAAGTGAATGGGAACGAGCGGAGTATGAAGGAAATCATAGCGTTTCTTCAGGAACATGACATTCATCCGATCCAGATCAATCTGCTGCCTTACCATGATATAGGAAGCGGAAAATACAGAAAACTGGATACAGCATATAAAGGTACTGACCTGCACGCTCCGGACAAAGAAGAGATGGAAGCGCTGACCGCTCTGTTTATCAACGCAGGCTTTAAAAATACAAAAACAGGAGGCTGAAACGATGGGAAAATCACGGGGAATGAATGAAAGAATCCGGAAACTCAGAGAGATCAGTGTGAATACACCGGTTCACATTGATCTGGAAAGAGCGAAGATTGAGACAGATTTTTACAAATTAAATGACGGAAAATATTCCATTCCGGTTATGAGAGCCATGACTCTGAAAGAGTATTTCTCGAAAAAGACACTGTATCTCGGCGACGGCGAATTGATTGTCGGCGAGAAGGGAAAGGATCCTCAGGCTTCGCCTACATTCCCGGAACTTTGCTGCCACAGTGAAGAAGACATGGTTGTTATGAGCGAAAGAAAACTGGTATCCTTCAAAACGACAGAGGAGGACCGCAGACTCCAGAAAGAGGAGATCATTCCTTACTGGACGGGAAGAAGCATGAGGGAAAAACTGCTTTCCAGAATGACGCCCCAGTGGCATGACTGCTACGAGGCGGGAATGTTTACCGAGTTTATGGAACAGAGAGGCCCCGGTCACACATGCGGGGGCGAACAGGTATTTACCACCGGATATATGGAGTACAAAGAAAAGATCAAAAAGACAATGGATGAACTGGATTACCTCAATGATCCGGAGGCTCTGGATAAATGCGAGGAACTTAAAGCAATGGACATTGCCTGCGACGCTGTTATGATCCTCGGGGAACGTTATCATAAGCTGGCTCTTGAGATGGCGGAAAAAGAAACAGACGAGGCGAGAAAGGCCGAGCTCTTTCAGATCGCTGCAAATCTGGAAGTGGTTCCGGCACACAGGCCTCAGACATACTGGCAGGCAATCCAGCTGTACTGGTTTACCCATCTTGCAGTCACAACTGAGCTCAATCCGTGGGATGCATTCAGTCCGGGAAGACTGGACCAGCATCTGTATCCGTATTACAGGAAAGATGTGGAGGCGGGCATTCTGGATGACAGGAAAGCACTGGAACTTCTGGAGTGTCTGTGGGTGAAGTTCTACAACCAGCCGGCACCTGTTAAAGTAGGTATTACACTGAAAGAAAGCGCGACCTACACAGATTTTGCAAATATCAATACAGGAGGTGTCACTCCGGACGGACGCAACGGCGTAAATGAAGTGAGTTACCTGATTCTGGACTGCATGGATGATATGAGACTGGTTCAGCCGAATTCCAATGTAACAATCAGTAAAAAGACTCCTGCAAGATTCCTGAAGAGGGCCTGTGAGATCTCCCGGGAAGGATGGGGACAGCCGGCTTTCTATAATACAGAAGCCCAGATCATGGAGCTGGTAAATGCCGGAAAGTCGCTGGCCGATGCAAGACGCGGCGGTTCATCCGGATGCGTGGAGACAGGCGCATGGGGAAGCGAAGCCTATATTCTGACCGGATATCTGAATATTCCGAAGATTTTTCAGCTGACGCTGTTCAACGGATATGACCAGTACAGCGGCAAGCAGATCGGTCTTAAGCTTGGAGAAGCAAAAGACTTTAAGTCATTTGACGAACTGTGGGCTGCATTTAAGAAGCAGATGGAGTATTTCGTAGATGTTAAGATCCGGGGAAATAACGTGATAGAGAAACTGTATGCCGAGGATATGCCGGCTCCCTGTCTGTCTGTTGTGACAAATGACTGTATTTCCAACGCAAAAGACTACAATGCGGGAGGCGCAAGATATAACACCAGCTATATTCAGGGTGTAGGCATCGGAACGGTCACCGACTGTGTCGCCGCTGTGAAATACAATGTCTATGACAAAAAGAACTTTACCATGGAGGAACTGATCGAGGCCATGGAGCACAACTTTGAAGGGTACGATGCGATTTATCATATGGTCCATGACAAAAGCCCGAAATACGGCAATGATGATGACTACGCAGACGAGATCATGCAGGATATCTTTGAGCTGTACAGAAGCACGATCACAGGCCGCCCGAATATGAGGGGAGGAGAGTACCGGATTGATATGCTGCCGACCACCTGTCATGTATATTTCGGAGACGTTATTCTTGCAACGGCAAATGGAAGAAAGGCACATAAGCCGGTATCGGAAGGAATTTCTCCTGAAAAATCAGCAGATACGCACGGTCCGACAGCGGTGATCAAATCCTGTGCCAAAATGGATCATCTGGCGACAGGCGGAACACTTCTGAACCAGAAATTTACTCCTGATGTAGTAGCAGGAGAAACGGGACTGAACAACATGGCAAGCCTGATCCGTTCCTATTTTGCAATGGACGGGCATCACATCCAGTTTAATGTGGTAGACCGTCAGACTCTGATCGATGCACAGAAACATCCCGAGGACTACAAAGACCTGATCGTCCGCGTGGCAGGGTACAGCGACTTTTTCCGAAATCTGGATAAACCGCTTCAGGACGAGATCATAGAGAGGACGGAGCAGAGCTTCAGCTGACAGTTCAGGTATTTAAGGGAGGCGTGGATATGAAGATTGGATTTATCGGT
The DNA here is from genome assembly GCA_946491795.1 of uncultured Lachnoclostridium sp. Taxonomy (GTDB): domain Bacteria; phylum Bacillota; class Clostridia; order Lachnospirales; family Lachnospiraceae; genus Mediterraneibacter; species Mediterraneibacter gallistercoris. Next base: position 138,806 of record CAMLYF010000001.1, read on the forward strand.
ACAGGAAATATGGCGGGCGCTATTATGAGCGGTCTCATTAATAAAGGCATCTTTCGACCGGATGAGATTATCGGTTCTGATATCAGTGAGCAGGGCAGACAGAACGCGAAAGACAATTACGGTATCTGTGTGACGGCGGACAACAGAGAGGCGGCGTCGGCGGAAGTGCTTGTTCTCTCTGTAAAGCCCCAGTTTTACGCTGATACGATCGCAGAGATCCGGGATAGTATGACAGAAAAGCAGCTCGTCATTACAATCGCTCCGGGCAAAACGCTGAAATGGCTGGGAGAACAGTTCGGAAAGGAGATGAAGATCATCCGTACTATGCCTAATACTCCGGCTATGGTCGGGGAAGGCATGACAGCAGCATGCCCTAATGAATTCGTCACGGACGAAGAGCTGGGATACGCTCTGAAGATTCTGGGAGCATTCGGAAAAGTTGAGATTGTTCCCGAGAGGATCATGGATGCCGTCGTAGCTGTGAGCGGAAGCTCCCCTGCGTATGTGTTTATGCTAATCGAGGCGATGGCGGACGCCGCAGTCATGGAGGGAATGCCGAGAACACAGGCCTATAAATTCGCCGCGCAGGCTGTATACGGAAGCGCCAAAATGGTGCTGGAGACGGGAAAACATCCCGGTGAATTAAAGGATATGGTCTGTTCTCCGGCAGGCACGACCATCGGGGCGGTAAGGATACTGGAAGAAAAAGGCTTCCGAAGCGCAGTTATTGAGGCAATGAAAGCGTGTGCGGATATTTCGGGAAAGATTTGAGCCGAAAATATCATTATAATTGTCTGTGTCCAATTAAAAAGAGGAGAACCATACTATATTCTGTACGGTTCTCCTTTTTGTTGTTACCATGAAATGCGGCAGAGATATTGAATTTATCCTGAAATATAGTAAAATTTCATATTAGTGAAATGATTTGACTGCATTTTACCTGTACGAGACTGTTTTTGAGGATGTGAAAATATGAGAGAAGAGATTTTGAAAAAAATGAAAGATACTGCGGATTATATATTCTGTCATCCGGAGCTGTCGTTGAAGGAATATAAATCTTCCCGTGCTTTGGCGGATTTTCTTGAAGCCGAGGGATTCAAAATTACCTGGGGACTGGCGGGATTTGAGACTGCATTTGCAGCAGAATGGAGCAGCGGGCAGCGCGGAGACGAACCGGAAGAAAGTGTGCAGGCAGAAAACGAACCGACTGGTCCGGTCATTGGTTTTCTGGCGGAGTATGACGCCCTGCCCGGGCTGGGACAGAAATGTGTATCCAGGCAGGAACAGGACGGAGGTCCGGGACACGGGTGCGGTCACAATCTGCTGGGAACCGCCTGTGCGGGAGCTGCCTGCGCTCTGAAGGACCGGATGAAGGCTGAGAATCTTCAGGGAACGATCCGTGTGTACGGCTGCCCGGCGGAGGAGATCGTGGTCGGAAAGATCCGGATGAATGAGCAGGGTGTGTTTGACGATCTGTCTGTGGCTGTGACGTGGCATCCTTTTGACCGGAACCGCGTCAGCTATGATATCTGGCAGGCACAGGATATTAAGAACTACAAGTTTTACGGAACGGCGGCACATGCGTCAAAACATCCGGAGATGGGGAGAAGCGCACTGGATGCGGCCGAACTGATGAACGTAGGTGTCAATTATCTGAGAGAACATGTGACGGATGACGTGCGGATGCACTATACTTATACGAATACGGATGGCCCGGCAAATATCGTGCCGGCCTATGCGTCTACCAATTATTTTATCCGTTCCAATAAGTGGGAGAGGACGGCTGACGCCTCGGAGCGGGTAGACAACTGCGCCAGAGGGGCGGCGCTCATGACAGGGACAAAGGTTGAGATCGAACGGGTGACATGTAATAAGGAAATGAAAGTGAACCGGACTCTGGCAGAGATCTTTTACGAAGAGATGGCAAAGATTCCGGCGCCGTCCTATACAAAAGAAGAGTTGAAGTTTGCGGAAGAGATATCAGAAGCGGCAGGCTTTGATAACAAAGGGGAGTACTTTACAGGATTGGAGCCTCTTGAGGACAAACCGGTGCCGCTATCTATCGGAACGGACGTATCCGATGTGAGCCACACAGTCCCTACGATCATGCTGAGTGCGGCGGCAATGTGCAAGGGCACGCCGCTGCACCACTGGGCGGCAACAGCACAGGCGGGCATGAGTATCGGTCGGAAAGGGATGTTCTATGCGGCAGAGTGTATGGCGGCAGGGGCATACCGAATGGTGAGAGAACCGGAACTGATCCGGAAAGCATGGATGGAGATGGATTGACGGTTATAAAATGTGGAGAGTGATGATATCAAGATGAAAGAAAACGATAAGATAGAACTTTTTGAAAAAGCGCCGATCCCCGGAGCGGTGGCCAAACTTGCTGTCCCGATGATCTTCAGCTCCCTTGTTATGGTGCTCTACAATATGGCGGACACCTACTTTGTAGGGATGATGAACGATCCGGTGGAAAACGCCGCGGTATCTCTGGCTGCACCGGTACTGCTGGCATTTAACGCGGTGAACAATCTGTTCGGCGTGGGCACATCCAGTATGATGAGCAGGGCACTGGGGAGAAAAGATTATGAAACAGTATCGGAAAGCTCGGCTTTCGGTTTTTACTGTTCCCTTATGTGCGGTGTACTCTTCGGACTTCTCTGTGGTTTTCTGCATACTCCGCTTCTGACGCTTATCGGGGCAGATGCGACTACCCGGGCAGCGACGCAGGGATATATGTTCTGGACTGTCTATCTGGGAGCGGCGCCGGCCATCCTCAATGTGGTTATGGCATATCTGGTACGGTCAGAGGGTGCGGCTCTTCACGCCAGCATCGGAACGATGAGCGGTTGTCTGCTCAATATTATTTTAGACCCGATTTTCATACTTCCCTGGGGACTGAACATGGGAGCAGCGGGAGCGGGACTGGCAACATTCCTGTCCAACTGTGTGGCGTGTCTGTATTTCTTTGTCCTGCTTTATATAAAGAGAGGAAATACATTTGTCTGCATTAACCCAAGAAAGTTCCGCCTCAAAAAGAGGATCATCATAGAAGTGTGCGGCGTCGGAATTCCGGCTTCGATCCAGAACCTTCTGAATGTGACGGGAATGACAATTCTGAACAATTTCACTTCTGTATATGGAGCTGACGCTGTGGCGGCTATGGGGATCACGTACAAGATCTATATGGTGCCCATGCAGGTAGCGCTTGGATTTTCACAGGGAATCATGCCGCTTGTCAGCTATACATTTGCCGCAGGAAATATAAAAAGGATGAAAGGTACGATTCTGTTTGCGCTCAAACTGATTGTACCTGCTCTGGCGGTGGTAACGATCGGATATTATGCAGGCGCGGATGTACTGATCAGCCTGTTTATGAAGAATGAGACCATCATTGCGTATGGTTCGTCATTCCTGAGGGGCTTCTGTCTGGGAATTGTATTTCTCAGTATTGACTTTCTGGCAGTCGGTGTATTTCAGGCGCTGGGACTCGGAAGATATGCGCTCGTATTTGCCATTATGAGAAAGGTTGTGCTTGAAATCCCGGCCCTGATCATACTGAACCGTCTGTTTCCGCTGTATGGTCTCGCCTATGCACAGTTCGTGGCAGAACTGATCTTAAGCATCTGCGCTGTGGTGATGCTGGGACACATATTCAGAAAGTACGGGAAGAAACAGCCTGCCGTAGTACAGAGGACGGATTGAGATAAAAAAGCAGCACGGCGCTGCGGAATAAGGAGAATAAATAATATGAAGAAACGTATCATTCTTGGCTCGGCTTCTCCGCGCAGGAGAGAGCTCCTCGCACAGATCGGTGTGGATTTTGAGGTCAGAGTCAGCGATAAGGAGGAAATATATAAGAGCACCGTACCGGAAGAGATCGTAAAAGAGCTATCTCTCATGAAAGCGGAGAATGTAGCTTCAGAACTTGATGGGGATATAGAAGATACTGTCATCATCGGCGCAGATACTATAGTCGTGCTGGATGAAGAAATATTGGGAAAGCCGGCGGATGAAGAAGATGCAGTCCGTATGCTTACACGTCTGCAGGGACGGGAACACTGGGTATATACCGGCGTTGCTGTTCTGGATTTCGGACCGGACGGAGAGAAGACAGTGATCAATTATCCGGTGGGAACGAAAGTGTATGTCAATGCTATGATGGAAGACGAGATACGTGCCTATGTAGCGACAAAAGATCCGCTGGATAAGGCGGGAGCATATGGCATACAGGGAAGGTTTGCTGCGTATATCGACCGGATCGACGGAGACTATTATAATGTAGTGGGGCTTCCGGTGTCGCGGATATACCGGACGCTCAAAGAGATCGGTATACAATAACAGATAAGCGGATTAATAGAAAATATTTAAGGAAAAGAATAGAGGCGCAGTCCATATGCGGGCTGCGCCTTTATCCGTTCGGGAAAATCAGATGCCGTATTTCCTATACATTTCTTCCCGGTATTCCGGGTCAGATGCAATCTTAATGATCAGGTCGTCTTTCTTTTCTTTACTGAGGATGAGGATCAGCCTGCTGTAGCGTTCAGAAGCTTGTTTCTCACCGATTTCCTGACCGATTCGCTCGCCTTCTTTTATTGCGTCATCCCATATCATCTGTCCGAGTTTTGTCATTGCAATCGCCTCCTTTACAACTGTCAAATCATCGTTATTTAAAAATTTTACTGCGAAAGCATACAGAATGGCTTTCATTTTTTGCACTTCGCTTCTGCTGAATGAGTTTTCCGTTTCCTTCAATATATGGATACCGTCCATAATGCGGTTTTTCTGTTCCGGCTTCTCTGCCATTAGGGGTGAGAGCAGCAGAGGTATAATGTCTTCCCGTTGCAGCCCGGCTGCTGTTTTTTGCTCGAGCTGCGAGAGGATCTTACCAGGATCATTATCCTTCAGGCGGATAACTCTTACCCGGTATGTATTGATGCCTTCGGATATGCTGCTGCGAATTTTCTTAACTTTGGAAGAGCATATAACGTAAGTGATTACCGGAGCATTTATCCGTCTTGCTGTAGATGCCTCGTATTCACGAAATCGCTTCAGATCATCGATGGTAAGAGAATCGCTTTCAAACTCAAAGTGATACCAATTCCCGTTCTCCATTTCGTAGAGAAAATCCTCATACATATGGCGGGTTTCTAGTTCCACGATCTCGGTCGGTGCCGACCGGACAGTTTTTTCTTGGATCCCGAGCCAGTGGATCAGTTCATCGCCGAAATAGTCTATGGCTGATTTAAGTGCTAAATCTTCCAGATGGCTGAGATCACTGTTCCTTTTGTGATTGTCCTGCAATAAAACCTCCGTTTCCAGCGGCACAGAACTGTCTCCATACTATTATAATATCATAACAGACAGCAGATTGCTTTGTTTTTGTAAAAATAACTGATTAATTAGTTGCGATGGATATCTGTCCGAGGTGGACGCAGATATTCGAATTGGTATTGGATGACTAACATCCAGAGAAGCGAAATGGATAAGAATCACTTCGAATATATAATATGGGCGGCAGTATCTGTGCGAAACTGCGGTCTGTGACAAATACAGTATCACAACCAAAGAAGAACTGCAATGTGGAAATGCAGGTGATTTCATTTTCGGCATTTTTGACAAAGAGAAAACAATTCGTTAGAATGATGGCTGTATAGAGAAAGCAGTATGGAAAGCGTGTTGTTCACACCATCTCCTACAGCATCTGCCCTTTATCCCGCAGCCATTTCCGCGCCGCTCGATAATCCGGCAGCACGGATTCCACGATGGCATAAAATGCCTTTGAGTGGTTCATCTCCCTGCGGTGAGCGAGCTCGTGAACAACGACATAGTCCAGTACTTCTTCCGGGGCGAGGATAAGCCGCCAGTTGAAATTTAAGTTGCCCTTACTGCTGCAGCTCCCCCAGCGGGTTTTCTGCTCGCGAATGGAGATGCGTCCGTAGGAGACGCCCATAATGCGGGCATAATATTCGGTCTTTCTGGTGAAGATATCCCTTGCGATTTCAATGTAGCGACTGCGGTCTTTTGCAGAGAGCGGCGGATGCGCGGAAGAAGCGGCTTTTTTCTGCTCTTCCAGCTCTTTTGCGCGGGCAAGATGTTTCAGTACCCAGTCTTCATTTTTAGAGACAAAAGAATCAATATAGGAACGGGAACAGTGTCTGGGAGAGCGCACGAGGACACGGCCATCGCGCGTTACCTGGATCGCGATGGTCTTCCGGCTGCTGTATATGATTTCGTAATCAAACGGATGGTTCATGATATTACCTCGGAATTCTGTTAAGTGGTAACAATTTATAGTGTATAGTGTAGCAGGAAACGCAGATCTCCCGCAAGTGTCAGAAAGCAGGATTTTCCGAAGACAGGATCAGGATATGAAATAGGAGCCTGAATCCGATTCGACATAGAAACAGGCTCCTTAGATAATGAATTTTATGTGTTTTATAGTCAGTTATTTACTGCGTGATGCGCCGGATAGGAATCGATGGTCAGTGCCTCGAATGCATAGCCCTGGCTCCTGTAATGTTTGATGATATCCGGCAGAGCGTCCACGGTCGTGCCCTTTGCATCGGTATCATGCATCAATATGTTTATGTGCTGGGCGGTGCTGGAAGTGGCATTTTTAACAAGGGTCTCTGCGGGGATATTGTTCCCGCTGGCGTCTGTGGAATCACAGTTCCAGTCGAAGTACTGGTATCCTTTTTCCTGCACGTCCTTGGTCAGTTTTGTCATAAGACCGGGACAGTACTGTGCGCTGACAGTGTTGCTTGACCCGCCGGGAAAACGGATCAGTTTTGATTCGACTCCGGTGGCTTTTTTTACCATATCCGAGATCTTCTGCAGATCGTCGAAATATGCCTCTTCAGATGCGTAGACTTTTGCGTAATCGTGTGTATATGTATGAAGGGCAACAACACTTCCCTGGTCGACGATGCGCTTGAGTACATCATTATGCTTCTGGTTGTTCCCCGTTACGAAAAAAGTGGCTTTCGCATTGTATTTATTCAGGATGTCAAGAATCTTGTCCGTGTGTGAGGACGGGCCGTCGTCGAATGTAAGATAGACGACTTTCCGGTCATAGTCCCGGTCCTTTTTGACTGTGACTTTACGGATAGTGGTCTCTTCATTTCCGGAACGGTCTTTTGTTGTATATTTAACTTCATAGGTGCCCGGAGTGGCAAAATCCACCTGATCGGAATTGACAGATAACTTCGGGTCGGGATCCATATCATCGGTTACCGTGATGCCATCAGAGAAATCTACCGTTCTTCCCTGAAGTACTTCCACATTGTCGGCGCCCTGTACCACAGGGGGTGTGACATCCTTTTTACGGGTCAGTTCTGCTGTTTTCACCGTTTCGTTTCCGGAAGTATCCACAGCGGCAATCTGTACATCGTAGGTGCCTTCTTTATCCCATGCTTTCTGGTCTTTAAAATGTACAGTTGTCTCGGTACAGTCGCTGACCTCTTTTACGAACATTTCCGGTGTGATCTTTTCTACGAGATCTGTTGTATAAGGCTTTACTTCCAGCTGAGGAGGCGTTGTGTCTTCTACTTTGACAGTAGCTTTATATTTGTGCCCTCGGCATGTATAAGTGACCGGGTAATCTCCAAGTTTTTCCACATCAGCGTCTGACTGGATGTGGACATCCTTTTTGTGGGCGAAATACAGGTCTTTTACATTATCCCACGGATCAAACGGTGTCATCAGCTCATGTTTGATAACCGTATCCCTCAGCTTGACCGGATGGGTGTACAGGTATGCGGATATTCCTGCCGCGGCGAGAACCACGAAGAGCAGCAGAACAGCTGCGGTCCGCAGAAGAAGCGCGCGGCGCCTTCTTCTTTTTCTTGATAATCTTCTTTTGTTTTTTGTTGTCATATTCCCCTCTTTTGTGTGTGAACTGTAAATTAATATGTGTGCGGCTTCACTATACTAGGTTGAGGGAATATATGCAAGTGAGTTACAGAAAACATAAATAAAATTACATAAAATATTAAGAATTGACCATTTCTGAATGGGTGGTTATACTATACACGATACGTTTTTTGAAGAGATGAAAAGGACGGTTATATGGACAGAAAGAACAGTGACACTAATGATATAAGGCAAAATGACAAAGAAAAACGGAAAAACAGAAAACGGACAGGCGGACGTATGCGCAATCTGGGTGAAGCGCTGTATATGGAACTCCGCGAGCACAGGAGCTCCTTTATCGTGTATTTCACGCTGCGGATTCTTGTGATCGTAATGCTGGTTCTTCAGCTGCTGAACAGAAATTATGAAAATGTGTTTTTTTGTGGGCTGACACTGTTGTTACTGGTCATGCCCAGTCTTGTACAGGTTACGTTTAAAGTGGAACTTCCGACAACGCTGGAAATCTTTATTCTGGTTTTTATTTTTGCGGCTGAGATTCTGGGGGAAATCAGTGAGTTCTACCTGGTCTTTCCTTTTTGGGATACGGTGCTGCATACGATCAACGGTTTCCTTGCAGCAGCGATCGGTTTTTCTATGGTAGATCTTTTGAACCGGAGTGAGAAGATTGTGTTCAATCTGTCGCCGTTATTTACAGCGATTGTTGCGTTCTGCTTCTCAATGACGATCGGTGTGATCTGGGAGTTCTTTGAGTTCGGCATGGACCAGCTGCTCGGATATGATATGCAGAAAGATACGGTTATCCATGCGCTCCGCTCCGTAACCCTGGATCCGGAAGGACGCAATGTGCCTTATGTGATCAGTAATATTACGGAGACGGTGGTAAATGGCCGGGATTTGGGGATCGGCGGATATCTGGATATCGGCCTGATCGATACAATGCAGGATCTGATCGTCAATTTTATCGGCGCATCCGTATTTTCCGTTATCGGTTTCTTTTTTGTTAAAAATCGCGGGAAAGGCAGGATTGTCGGCAGATTTATCCCACGCAGAAAAGCTAAGGACAGAGATTTTCTGAAGATCGCGAGAGAGATTGCGGAGAACGGGGATGATGTGAAAGTCGTGGTACGCAAGAGAGCTGCGCGGAGAAAGTCAAAAAAGAGCGGCTCAGCGGACAAGCCGTGAGATCAGCTTCCAGAACAGAAAGAGGATGAGGGCTCCGGAGACTGTTGAGGCGATATAGAGCAGAATTGTGTTTGTATTTCCGATAACAGGGATAAGATCGCGGAATATAATCTGCTGCATCTGGTAATCAGGATTTATATAAAACATGTTGATCGTACCGAATCTGTCCAGAGAGAGGTTCAGAAACTCGGCAATCAGGCAGCAGGAAAGATAAAGAAGTGAGCTGTATACAAAAGGGCGCAGTGGGAACGCAGTCATGAGAGTGCGGGAGAACAGCGCCTTTTTTTTATTTGAACGGAGCAGTCGGATGTATGTGATCCCTGCCGTGATCCCCAATATAATAAGAAGAATATGCCACAGATATGAGTGGACGGTGAGTGCCTTCAGCGGGTAATGCAGACCGGAGGTATCGGCGAAGACGGCAATTCCGCCAAGCAGGCAGTAGCACATCAGAAACATTAGAAGAGTTTTTCGCGCGCTGCTGCCGCTCAGCCACGGATAAGCAAGCAGGATGTACATTGGAATGCTGCAGAGCTGGAATGGAAAATACCACCAGATATAGCTGCCTCCGCCGATGGCGAAGGTAAGGGTAAACTGTTTCCATATCTCGCTGCAGAACATAAGTATGCCGCACGCAAAGAAAAAGATGTCGGATTTATAAGAAAAATATATTGATATTAATTGCTTTCTGCTGTTCATTTATGCACCTCTCCTATATTATAGCGCAAACGCCGTAAGGTTTATACCGGATTGCTGTTTTTATAGCTGTACATTCCGGGAAAAGATGTGATATTGTATGAAACATACAAATAATCAATGATTTTTCGGTGAATTTAGACAAAATGATACAGAAACTCTGCGGAGCGCCGGATAATCGCGAAAATCACGTGAAAATTCAATAAAAGTTCATTTCGAGCATATTGGAAAAAAAGACAAAATGAAGTAAAAATTGACCGTTTGGAAGACATGCGGGTTACTCTGTGAAAATGTTGACAAATTTCGATTCGGGGCGTAATATTTAGTCAGCTTTCCGGAGTTACTATTTAATAAGAAAGAACGGAAGGAAAGCAGGTGTCTGAGAAAGGATGAAATATTCTTTTTCCGGCTCCGATGAGCTGGAACTGAAAAGTGAAAATGGATTTAGGGGGGTTCAAAGGGGAACAGCTCTTTTTTTTATGCCTAAATCCGGCACATGTGCAGTCCCGGCGCCAGTTTAATATAGATAAAGTAAACAGACAAAGGAGGGAGCAATACGGGAAATCTGACAGAAACATTGATGGAAGAACTGAACTGTGAGACAGTCTTCACTCTTCCGGTCGTGGGAGGTATCTCCGAATCCGTGGTGGTTACATGGATCATCATGGCGGTTCTTGTTCTGCTGTCTATTATCCTGACGAGAAATCTCAGGGTGGAAAATCCCGGTAAAGTACAGCTCGCGCTGGAAGCGGGCATAAGCTGGGCACAGAACTTTTTTGAAGGGGTTATCGGAAAAGAAAGCCGAAGATACAGCCCTTATCTGATTACGGTACTTCTCTATCTGGCAGCAGCGAATACGCTTGCGCCGCTGTGCGGTTTTAAACCGCCGACAAAAGATCTGAACGTGACGGCAGCTCTGGCTATTATGAGTATGTGCCTGATCGAATTTTCGGGCATCCGCAAGAACGGGGTAGTTCACTGGATGAAACATTTTGCCCAGCCTATTCCGGTGGTGGCGCCTATCACAGTACTGGAGATCGTCATCCGGCCGCTGTCGCTCTGTATGCGACTCTTCGGAAATATGCTGGCGGGATTTGTGGTGCTGGAACTGCTTAAGTTCTTTGTGCCGCTGATCGTACCGATCCCGGTAAGTTTTTATTTTGACATTTTCGACGGTCTGCTTCAGGCATATGTATTCGTATTCCTGACAGCGCTGTTTATGACCGAGGAGATGGAGTAGCCCGCAGACGGCGGGACAGGCTGAACCCTGATAAAGCAGGGGCGGCAGAAGTAATTCATAACACATTAAACAATATGAAAAAAAGGAGATTAAAATTATGGGAACAATTATTGCTATCGGAGCAGGTATTGCAGTGTTAACAGGTATTGGAGCAGGTGTAGGTATTGGTATTGCAACAGGAAAAGCTACAGAAGCAATCGCAAGACAGCCTGAGGCAGAGGGCAAGATCAGCAAGAACCTGATTCTCGGATGTGCGCTTGCAGAGGCAACAGCTATCTATGGTTTCATCATCGGACTTCTGATCATCATCCTTCTTCAGTAATGACAATGGCAGAATTTAGAGACGATAACATGAAAGGTGGGTTGCAAAGGTGATTTCAATAGACTTGAACCTTGTCTGGACCATAATCAACCTTGTTGTTCTTTATCTTTTGCTGAAACATTTCCTCATCGGTCCCGTGATGAATATCATGGATAAGAGAAAACAGATGATAGATGATGGATTTAAGAATGCAGAGGCGGCACAGGCGGATGCCAACAGGCTGAAACAGGAGTATGAGGCAGCGTTAAGCGGAGCAAAACAGGAATCTGTACAGCTTATAGAGGATGCAAGAAAGAGTGCGAAAGCCGAGTATGACCGTATTGTAAATGAAGCGGGAGAGAAGGCAGACACTATGATCGAATCCGCGAAGGAGAATGTGCGCGTCGAGCGTGAGCAGACGATGAAAGAACTGAAGTCACAGATCGCAGGGCTTGCTGCTGCTTCAGCGGCAAAGATCATTGGCGGCAATGCGGATGATAAGGGAAGCCGGGACCTGTATGATCAGTTCTTGAAAGAAGCAGGTGAGGGCGATGGCAATGCAGACAAATAAAGAAATACGCTGTTCTTCTACTGCGGTCTCATACGGAACGGTTCTTTTTGAGCTGAATATTCCCGAGGAGAGTGTGAGAAAGACACGCGAGATATTAGACGCTGTTCCGCAGCTTTCTGATCTGTTTATGAATCCTACAGTCGCCCTGAAGAAGAAAATGGCGGTTATAGACAGAGTGTTTCCGGAAGATATGAGAAACTTCCTGAAGACGGCATGCAGGTATCGGAGAATGGATCTTATGGGCGAAATCTTCGCCGCATATGATAAATGCCGGGATGAGGAGAATAAAGTCCTCAATGCCGTACTGACATGTACTGTCGAGCCGGATGAAGAACAGAAAAAGGGAATGGAAAGCTTCCTGTGCAGAAAGTACGGTGCCAAAAAAGCGCAGATCGAAGTGCGGCATGACGCGGGTCTGCTGGGCGGATTTATTCTCCGCGTGGGCAGTGACGAGTATGACTGGAGCATGAAAGGACGTCTGGACAGACTTAAGCAGACTCTGGGCGGACACTGATAATAAGACTGCATCAGAAGTCTTACTCTTAATTTAACCTGGAGGTGAACAAGGTGAGTTCAATCAACTCAGATGAGATTATCTCTATACTCCGAGAAGAGATAGAGAATTTTGATACAATGAGCAAAGACAGTGAAGTCGGAACTGTCGTCTCTGTAGGTGACGGGATCGCTACGATCTATGGAATCGATCACGCCATGTACGGAGAAATCATCACATTCGAGACCGGGCTTAAGGGAATGGTCCAGGATATCCGCAAAGATGAGATCGGATGTATCCTTTTCGGAAGTGATACTGAAATCCGTGAGGGCACGAAGGTGTACCGTACAGGAAAGAAAGCCGGCGTACCTGTCGGTGAAGCATACATAGGAAGAGTCGTCAATGCACTCGGAGAGGCAATTGACGGAAAGGGCGAGATCAAAGCAGATGATTACCGCCCGATCGAGCAGGAGGCTCCGGGAATTATTGACAGAAAGTCTGTCAGTGTTCCGATGGAGACAGGAATCCTGTCTATCGACGCAATGTTCCCGATCGGCCGCGGACAGCGTGAGCTGATCATCGGAGACCGTCAGACAGGAAAGACATCTATTGCGATGGATACGATCCTGAACCAGAAAGGTAAAGATGTGATCTGTGTCTACGTCGCAATCGGACAGAAAGCATCCACAGTGGCAAAAGTTGTAAATACACTGAAGACACACGGCGCTATGGACTATACGATCGTGGTATCCTCCACGGCAAGCGACTGCGCACCGCTGCAGTATATTGCTCCTTATGCAGGAACATCAATGGCCGAATACTTTATGTATCAGGGCAAAGATGTGCTGATCGTATACGATGATCTGTCCAAACATGCGGTTGCGTACCGTGCGCTGTCACTTCTTCTCGGACGTTCTCCGGGACGTGAGGCATATCCGGGAGATGTATTCTATCTCCACTCAAGGCTGCTGGAGCGCTCCAGCCGTCTGAGCGATGAGAAAGGCGGCGGTTCCATTACGGCACTGCCGATTATTGAAACGCAGGCGGGAGATGTATCCGCTTACATTCCGACTAACGTAATCTCTATTACCGACGGTCAGATATTCCTTGAAAGCGGACTTTTCGCATCAGGTATGAGACCGGCTGTCAATGTAGGTCTTTCCGTATCCCGTGTAGGTGGTGCCGCACAGACCAAAGCGATGAAGAAAGCATCAGGCAGTATCCGTATCGATCTTGCGCAGTACAGAGAGATGGAAGTGTTTACACAGTTCAGTTCCGATCTGGATCCCGCGACAAAAGAACAGCTTGAATACGGAAGCGGTCTGATGGAGCTGTTAAAGCAGCCGCTGTATCATCCGCTGTCACTGCATGAGAAGGTTATTACTCTCTGCGCGGCGACACATAAAGTACTCCTGGGAATCAACAAAAAGGAGATCAAGCAGTTCCAGTCAGATATGCTTACATATTTCGATACTGCACATCCGGAGATCGGACAGGAGATTGAAGAAAAGAAAGTGCTGTCTGACGAGCTGATCGCAAAGATCGTGGAGACTGCAAAGGAATTCAAGAAGAGCAGGTGATAACATGCCAAATATCAGAGAGATACAGAGCCGTATCAACAGTGTCAAAGACACGATGAAGATTACAAATGCAATGTATATGATCTCCTCTTCCAAGATGACGCATGCGAAGAAAAAGCTGGCGGACACAGAGCCGTATTTCTACGCGCTTCAGGGCGAGATTTCAAGAATCTTAAGGCATCTGCCGGAGCTTGAACATAATTATTTCATGCAGAGGGAGGAAATCCCTCAGGAAGAGCGGAAGATCGGTTCTATCGTGATCACTGCCGATAAAGGACTGGCGGGTGCATATAACCACAATATTGTCAAGCTGGAAGAAGAGATCCTGGCAAAGCCGGGAATTCATAAGCTCTTTATTGTGGGAGAGCTGGGACGACATTATTTCGCGAAGCGCGGTGTGGAGATCGATACAAATTTCCAGTATACCGTACAGAAGCCGACGATGCACCGTGCCAGAGATATTTCCGGAGTGCTGCTTGAGCAGTTTGAAAAAGGCGAACTGGACGAGATCTATATTGTATATACTCGAATGGAAAATTCCGTCCAGTCGGATGCGGAAGTGATGAAGCTTCTGCCGCTTGAAAGAAGTTCGTTCAATGAGATGAAGATGCCTCTTAATGTGCATCGTGAATCAATTGAGCTGTATCCGTCCGCAGAGGCAGTGATGGACAGCATTGTGCCGAACTATGTGACCGGTATGATATACGGATGTCTTGTAGAGGCGTATGCAAGTGAGCATAATGCCCGTATGATGGCGATGAAATCGGCGACGGACAGTGCGCAGGATCTGATCCATGACCTGTCTATCGTGTATAACAGGGCACGACAGGCGGCAATCACACAGGAGATCACGGAAGTCTGCGCAGGTGCAAGGGCACAGCAGAAGTAGGTAGATACTTTTGAAAAGAAAGTGAGAATGATTATGAATAAAGGAAGAATCACACAGGTCATGGGACCTGTCGTTGACGTAGTATTTGAAGACGGCGAACTTCCCTTTATCAAAGATGCGCTTGAAGTCGAGAATAACGGTAAAAAATGCATCATGGAAGTTGCCCAGCACCTTGGAAACAACGAGGTGCGCTGTCTGATGCTGGCAGCGAGCGAGGGCCTTCATAAGGATATGGAAGTTACAGCCACAGGAGATGGCATCAAGGTACCTGTCGGAGAGAAGACGCTGGGAAGACTTTTCAATGTGCTCGGCGAGACGATCGATGACGGGGATGCCATTGAAAATTCTGAAAAATGGGTGATCCACAGAGATCCGCCGTCATTTGAGGATCAGAGCCCGGTAGTTGAGATCCTGGAGACAGGAATCAAGGTTATTGACCTTCTGGCGCCGTATGCAAAGGGCGGTAAGATCGGACTTTTCGGAGGAGCCGGAGTCGGTAAGACAGTGCTTATTCAGGAGCTGATACGAAACATCGCTACTGAGCACGGCGGATATTCTATCTTTACCGGAGTCGGAGAGCGTTCCCGTGAGGGTAATGACCTCTGGTCTGAAATGAAAGAATCGGGAGTACTTGAGAAAACAGCACTGGTGTTCGGACAGATGAATGAGCCGCCTGGAGCGCGTATGCGTGTGGCGGAGACAGGACTTACGATGGCGGAGTATTTCCGTGATGAAGAGCATAGAAACGTGCTTCTGTTCATCGATAATATTTTCCGTTTCACACAGGCAGGTTCCGAGGTGTCCGCGCTGCTCGGCCGTATGCCGTCAGCCGTAGGATATCAGCCCACGCTGGCAACAGAGATGGGTGAACTGCAGGAGCGTATCGCTTCCACGAAGAACGGTTCTGTTACATCAGTGCAGGCTGTATATGTGCCGGCCGATGACCTGACTGACCCGGCGCCGGCTACTACTTTCGCCCATCTGGATGCGACGACCGTTCTGTCCAGAAAGATCGTGGAGCAGGGTATTTATCCGGCCGTAGATCCGCTGGAGTCCAGTTCACGTATTCTTGAGGCGGACATTGTCGGTGAAGAGCATTATGAAGTAGCGAATAAGGTTATCGCAATCCTTCAGAAATATAAAGAGCTGCAGGATATCATCGCAATCCTTGGTATGGAAGAGCTTTCCGATGAGGATAAAGCGACTGTCATGCGTGCGAGAAAAATCCAGAGATTCCTGTCACAGCCGTTCTTTGTAGCTGAGACATTTACAGGAACTCCCGGAAAATATGTACCACTGAAAGAGACGATCCGCGGCTTTAAGATGATCATCGATGGCGAGATGGACGAATATCCGGAATCCGCATTCTTTAATGTGGGTACAATCGATGATGTGATCGAGAAAGCGAAAGCGGAAGCGGCAGAAGCGTAAGACCGCAGAATAGAACAGGAGTGTATGCATAATGGATACATTTGGTCTGAAGATCATAGCAAGTGATAAGGTCTTTTACGAGGGCCGCTGTAAAAAGCTCATTATCCCGGCTCCCGACGGAGAAAAAGGGGTTCTGCCTAACCATGAGAATATGGTTATAGCCATTACCGTAGGTACTGCAAGGGTCCAGCTCGCAGGAGAAGATGAGTGGAGAGACCTCGCTGTAGGCACCGGATTTGCGGAGATCGTAAATAACCGTGTGACTCTGCTTGTAGATACTGCCGAGAAGCCGGAGGACATCGACGTCCGCCGCGCGCAGGAGCAGCAGGAACGGGCCGAGGAACAGATGCGGCAGAAACAGAGCATACAGGAATATTATCATACCCAGGCATCTCTTGCCCGCGCGATGACCAGACTAAGAGTCGCCCAGGACAAGAAGTGGAACTTATAATAACAGTTCAGCCATGAAGAAGGACAGGAGAGAAAACCGTGCTTGTACGGTTTTTCGCCTGTCCTTTTTCATGGAGTGAGCGCCCGTATATGAGCAAAGAAGCGGCGGGAGCCGCAGTAAGCACGGAGTGCGGCTTTGCGAATGGCGCGGCTGAACTGTGGACGGAGCCGGAGACAACGTATAAAGAAGCGGCGGGAGCCGCAGTAAGCACGGAGTGCGGCTTTGCGAATGGGCGTTATATTTTTGCTAAGAAAATAAGCTGTTATTGACACAGCAATACCTCGAATGTTATATTTAAGTAAATTTTGCGTAAAATATCTGGCGAAGACAAGCCAGTTTTTTTGTGTAAAATAAAGAATACTGCGACAGATATTATACGGAAATTTAATATATAACAAAGAGGGAAAGATATGGATGTTTCTTTTGCAGGTTTCTGTCAGCAGGTGTTTTCCAACCCTGTACTGATGGTAACGGTAGTGCTCACTTTGGGAGTAATATTTGTAAACGGCTGGACGGACGCGCCGAATGCGATTGCCACATGCATCGCTACAAGATGTCTGAAAGTCAGGACGGCGATTATGATGAGCGCTGTATTCAATTTTCTCGGGGTGCTCGTCATGACTCATATCAACAGCGCCGTTGCATCGACGATCAGCAACATGGTCGACTTTGGCGGGCAGACGGACGAGGCGCTTATTGCGCTTTGCGCCGCGCTGTTTTCAATCGTAGTCTATAGTGTGGCGGCTTCTGTGTTCGGCATACCGACGAGTGAGAGCCACAGTCTGATCGCGGGTCTTACAGGTGCTGCGATCGCCATACACAACGGTGTCGGAGGCGTCAATTTCAACGAGTGGGTGAAGGTGCTTTACGGACTTGTGCTCAGTCTCGCGCTCGGTTTTTTCATGGGCTGGGTAATCTGCAAGGTTATTACTATAATCTGCGCGGCCATGGACAGACGCAGGACTAACGGATTTTTTACGGTGGCACAGATCTTCGGCGCGGCTTTTATGAGTTTTATGCACGGTGCGCAGGACGGACAGAAATTTATCGGAGTTCTGTTTCTGGGCGTTGCATTCTGTAATGGACAGAGCAGTGTGCAGGGGATGATTATCCCGGTATGGCTTATGCTCCTGTGCAGTACGGTCATGGGAGTGGGAACAAGTGTCGGAGGAGAGAAGATTATAAAATCTGTGGGAATGGATATGGTGAAGCTGGAGAAGTTCCAGGGGTTTTCTGCAGATCTGGCAGGAGCGGTGTGTCTGCTCCTCTCCAGTGTATTTGGTATTCCGGTATCTACGACTCACACAAAGACAAGCGCGATCATGGGCGTTGGCGCTGTGAAGAGGCTGTCAGCTATCAACTTTGGCGTTGTAAAGGATATGATGCTGACCTGGATCTTTACATTCCCGGGCTGCGGGCTGATCAGTTTTGTTGTTGCAAAGATATTTATTATTGTATTTTAGGAGGAAAGAACAGTGGCAAAGAAACAGGATTCGTTTTATTTTGATAACTTCGTGGCATGTGCGGAGGATTCCTGCAGGGCGGCGCAGATGCTGAAAGCGGCGCTTGAAAACTTCAGGCCGGACACTCTGAAAGCGCAGCTTGACAGTATCCATGAAGTGGAACACAGCGCTGACGCGAAGAAACATGAGATGCTCGACCATCTGGCAAAAGAGTTTCTGCCGCCTATCGAGCGTGAAGATATTGTTTCCCTGAGCCAGAATATCGACAATATGACAGACAAAGTAGAGGACGTCATGCTGAGGGTATATATGAATAATGTACAGGACATCGAACCGAATGCGCTGAAGATGACGGATGTTGTGATTCAGTGCTGCGATGCAGTGAGAGATCTCCTCGTTGAGTTCAAGAATTTTAAGCGCTCCAAAACGCTCAAACAGCTTATAATACGTATCAATGATCTGGAAGAAAAGTCGGATAAACTCTTTATAGAGAGCATCAGAGGGCTCTATACAGAATCAGAAAATCCGATTCGTATTATCGCATGGCGAGATATTTACATTTACCTTGAGAGATGCGCTGATGCATGTGAACACGTAGCGGATGTGGTTGAGAGTGTCATAATGAAGAATTCATAGAGAATGAAGAACCGGCGGCGAAGGGCCTGACCGGTTCTTCCCAGTTTTATCTTGCATTTTCAGGTAGCGTATACTACAATAAAAATGCCTTGTGATATGCGATAAACAGAAATTTTGATATATTTGTAGTAAACATAAATGTTTACGTGAACTGAAAGACAGGGGAGATTAAGAGATGAGTGAAAGCTATAAACCGCGTTCTATCGCAGAAATCATGAATGATGTTTTGAGCACCGTGCGTGATTACTACGATTCAGAGTACGCTTATTATATTGAGAAAGAACAGGGGGATATCGAGACGATCTATGAGTGGTGTGCCGAAAATGTAGAGTGGCAGAGAGACCGTCTGAAACTGCTTCCCGAGGAAGAACAGCCGAAGTGGATGAAGACGGAAATCACGGATACTACATCAGACTGCTATAGTGTTTTCCGGCAGATCAGTGACGATACGATCGCTATCCTGGCAGTTGCAGGCGTACATAGAGGCGGTTGTACACTGGATCTTATGAGAGCTCTTCTCCCGTATATCCCTCAGGCAATCGCGCTGCAGAAGATGCAGAAACAGCAGGAGTATCTCAGCTATCATGATGATCTGACAGGTCTTTTGAACAGAAACAGTCTGGTGGATTATCTGGATAATGTCAAGAGCGGCGAACTCAAATCGCTGGGGGCTCTTTCTATTGATATCAACGGACTGAAGAATTTTAATAAAGAGTTCGGCAGAGACTATGGAGATGAAGTGATCACCCGCATAGGTGAAGTGCTGCAGGAATATTTCCACAGTGGCGAGGTTTACCGGCTTACGGGAGATCAGTATCTTGTTCTGGTTGAAAATACCACATATGAAAATTTTACAAAGCAGGTTTATGCTTCCCATACCAAGCTTGACAATATCAGTCTCGGGCTTGTATCCATGGGATATGCATGGGAAAAAGTCGACATTGATGTAGAAAAGCTGGTCAATAAGGCGGAAGTCATGATGCGCGAGGAGAAGAAGAAATATTATAAGAACCTCAAAAAAGGACATCATGAGCCGATTATTAAACAGGATCTTCTGGATGATCTGGAACACAGAAACTTTATCGTCTGTCTTGTCCCGAAGATAGATACGGCTACCGGACGTGTGGCGGAGGCTGAGGCGGTGGTCAGATATCACCACAAGGATCTCGGAATCGTGGATCCCGGAAGGTACATCAATCTTCTGGAAGAGACCAGGCTCTCTCATTATCTTGACCTGTATGTATTTGAAGAGGTATGTAAAACGCTTCACAGATGGGATCTGGAGGGAATACCGCTTATACCGATCGCGGTAAATTTTGCCGGAGCAACCCTCAAACAGGAGAGTATTGCTGATAAGATGATGCATCTGATCGAAAAATATCATGTCAGATGTGAGTATCTTGAGGTGGAAGTCTCGGAATCCAGCAATGATATGAATCAGGAGATGCTGGCAGAGACCAGCAGCAAGATCCGCAAGGCAAATGTACGGGTTATTTTGGATCATTTCGGAGCGAAAGATTCGAGTTTCTCTATATTGTCTCTGATGGAATTTGACGGTCTGAAACTGGATAAGAGCCTGATCACGAATATTGTCGGAAATACCCGCAGCCGCATCGTTGCGCAGGCAGTGATTGATATCTGCCGTCAGCTCGGAGCATTTGTTCAGGCTTCCGGTGTGGAGACACAGGATCAGTTAAATGTCTTAAAAGAACTCGGATGTGATTATGCACAGGGAACCCTGTTTAATAAGCCGATTACCATCGAGACATTTGAAATCAGATATATGAAGGAATAGAAAATGGTAAGAGCATGGATCGCGGATGTCACGCCGCTTTTGGACAAGGAATGTTATGACAGGTATTACAGAATGGTTCCAGAATTCCGAAAGAAAAAGGCAGATGCGCTCCGGCTGGACAGAAAGAAAGCGCAGAGCGTCGGCGTGTGGGCGCTGTGGCAGAAGATACGGGCGGCATACAGTCTGCCGGAAGAGGCGGTGTTTAATTTTTCTCATTCCGGGACGTGTGTTATGTGCGCGGTATGTACGGACGGCAGAAAAGTCCGGGTGGGCTGTGACGTTGAGAAGAAAGGACAGCTCAGAATGAATGTCGCGAGGCGCTATTTCTGCCGGGAAGAGTATGAATCGATTCAAGAGGCGGGAAGCGATGAAGAAAAGACGGATCTTTTCTTCCGTTACTGGGTGCTAAAAGAGAGCTTTATGAAAGCGACGGGAAAGGGAATGGCTCTCCCTGTAAATTCTTTCTGCATACGCATGGATGATACGCCGGTTCTCGTAAGACAGCCGGCAGAATTCCCGGAACCTTATTACTACTGCGAATACTGCGTCGAAGGATTACCCTACAAAATGGCGGTATGTTCCACAGATGCGGATATAGATACGGAATTACATACAGAGTTGACATTATGATAAAATTTGATTTTGACAGACATAAGATGAAGCCTTTCGGTATAGGGGCTGCGCTGGGACTGGCAGTGGGAGTGCTGGCAGTATCCCTTGGCGCATATCATATCGTTTCTCAGAATAAGGCGGAAGCTGCGGCACAAGAAGCGGAGCTGACAGCAGAAAATGAAGAACTGAAAGAACAGATAAAAAAAGAGAAGGCTGTGGAGGAGAACACGGAGACACTTGCCGGAGACGAGGACGGGTGGCAGCTGATCCTTGTGAATGAGGATCACCCGCTGGATGCATCCTATGTACCGGAAAAACTGACGGAGATATCGCCGGGCTATCCGGTGGATGACAGGATCATTACAGATCTGAAGCAGATGCTGGATGACGGGGCGGCTCAGGGGCTGAGTATGTATGTTACATCCGCCTATCGTTCCTATGACCAGCAGATTGAGACCTTTAATGCATCTATGCAGAACAGACTGAATCAGAAAATGACTCCGCTTCAGGCGTATCAGGAGACAAGCACTTCAGTTGCATTACCGGGAACAAGCGAGCATGCCACAGGGCTTGCCGTTGATATTATATCAACAGAATATGAAGCCCTGGATGACCGGCAGGGAGATACCGATGAGCAGAAGTGGCTGATGGAACATTGTTGGGAGTATGGATTTATACTCCGGTATCCGCCGGAGAAGTCAGATATAACCGGCATTATCTATGAACCCTGGCATTACCGTTATGTCGGGAAAGATGCGGCTAAAGAGATTACGGAACAGGGAATTACGCTGGAAGAGTATCTCAGGTAACAGTGCGGCTTTGCGAATGGCGCGGGCTGAACTGGTTTCAGGCAGCAACATTGGGGAATATAAGCAATACATAAGGAGGAGAACCATGGAAGATTTAACATTTGGTGAACAGGTCAAGATCATTCTGGGGAGAAAAGGAATGACGATCAAACAGCTTGCCGAGCTGATCGAAGTCCGGACCGGCAAGAAGATGTCGAGACAGAATCTGACACAGCGCCTTGGAAGGGACAATTTTCAGGAGCAGGATATGCGTATGATCGCGGCGATTCTTGACTGCCCGTTTCATTTGAGCATTATGTCGGAAGCGCCGGCACAGCATCGCAGCACAGCAGCGCTTGAGAAAGCGGCAATCGCGAGAACAGACGCAGTAGAGAAAAAACAGTCAGAAGAAATACAGACAGAAGAAATCCGGGCAGAAGAGCCGCTGCGGGAGACCGCGGAAGCTCCGGAGTCAGAAGAAAGAGTGCAGGCGGCGGATCCGGCTGTAGAGAATACAGTGGAACCGGCTGCTGCAGAGACTGCGTCAGAAGAGAATGCTTCCGGAGAGGACGTTGCCCCGGATGAGCGTGATATGACAATCGGAGAACTCTATGAGATTCATGAAGAACTGTCCGAACTGGAAGAAAACGCAAAAGCCGGAGAACCGGTAGAAGAGATTAAAAAAGAGCTGGAAAAGCCGAAGAAATCTCTTTTCCATACCGGCGGAATCTTCCTCCGGAGGAAGCAGCGTGAGGCGGCCGCGGCGGATTCTTCTGAAGAGACAAAGACGACAGAGACAGTCCGGGAAGATACGGCCGCTGATAACACGGCCGGTTCTGCAAATGAGGAGCAGCAGGCAGAAGAGCGGTATTCTTCCAAATCCGCGGCAGATGAAAAAGAAGATTTTGAACCGGTCATTTCTCATGATGACGCGGAGGAAGACAGAGAAGTCGGCGAAGTAAATCCTTACACTGGGAGAGAATATCAGTCCAACAGTGTGCGGATGCATCCGACAAGAATCGGGTATGTACAGGTATACGACCGTACGATCCATAAATGGACAGATATGACAGAATGGGCGTTCCTGGGACTTCAGGAACGAAAAAAGGCTCTGCTTGGCAAGGCGTATGAGCCGCCGATCTATCTCGACTGACAGAAAACTCTGAACTGTCACTACAGATGTGAAAGGGGAGACGCAAGATGGAATGGAGAACGCTGTTGTCCCCGAAGCGGGAGCGGGAAGGTTCTGGAAGAGCGAAGTCCGCGGATCTGAGGAGCGAGTTTGAGAAGGATTATCACAGGATCATCGGCAGCGCGTCATTTCGCCGCCTGCAGGACAAGACGCAGGTGTTCCCTCTTGATAAGAGTGATTTTATCAGGACGAGACTGACTCATTCTCTGGAAGTGTCTTCTCTGGGGAAATCACTTGGACAGAATATCGGGGAAAATATTCTGAAATTCCGCAGGAATTCCGGATTTGTCCCGCGTATGAAGGAAGATATTTCGCATATACTTGAGTGCGCGGGCCTGATCCACGACATAGGGAATCCGCCTTTCGGTCATTTCGGCGAGGTGGCGATCCGTGAATGGTTCGCCAGAAATCTGTCTAAGCTGTCTTTTAGAGGACAGGCTGTAGAAGATATGCTGAGTGAACAGATGAAGCAGGATTTCTATCATTTTGAAGGAAATGCCCAGGCTCTGCGGCTTGTAACAAAACTGCATTACCTGGTAGACGAGCACGGCATGAATCTGACCTATGCACTGCTCAATACCATTATCAAATATCCGGTTCCGTCTACCGGGATCCGTGGAGACAGCGGAAATATCAAGGATAAAAAGATGGGGTATTATCTTGCGGATGAAGCGGTTTTCCGCCGTGTGACCGAAGCAACGGGAGCGGGAAATAACAGGCATCCGCTGACTTATATTCTGGAGGCGGCTGATGATCTGGCATATAAGACAGCCGATATAGAGGATGCATTTGTAAAGGGATTTATCTCATATTATACACTGGAGAGGGAACTGGCGCCGCTTGAGCGTGCCTGCCCGGAGTCCCCGTTCAAACCGCTGGAAAAGCTGCGCCAGCTTTATGAGAGAGGGCTGAAGAAAGGGGTCGGAAACCCGGAATCCTATGCGGTAAAGAACTGGATCATAAGTGTTCAGGGATTCCTGATCAGCTGTGCTACATACGGATTTACTTCGAACTACGACAGTATCATGGCCGGGACATTCGGACAGGATCTGTTTTACGGAACCTATGGGGAGAGACTGATGGAGCTGCTGGGCGATATGGCATACCGGCGTGTGTTTTCTTCCATGGAGATCTACAAGATGGAAGTGGCGGAGTCTGCTATTCTTGACAACCTTATGGATAAACTGGTCAGGGCTGTTCTCTATTACGATACTGACGTCAGACAGGATACGATCGACAGACGCGTGGTTTCCTTTATCTCTGACAACTACAAAAATGCGTACAGACTGCAGGCAGAGGGAAAGAATGAAGCGGAGAAATTGTATCTCCGCCTCCTGCTTGTGACAGATTATGTGTGCGGTATGACTGACAGCTATGCAAAGCGTCTGTATCAGGAGATGAACGGGATCATATAGTTCCCACGCACCGGCACCAGTGACCGAAGTCTGCCGTATCATTGCGTTCTTCATCGGTCAGCTCCAATACTGAGACATATGCGCGCGTGAACCGTGGAAAGCCGAACAGATCGGCTGCCCGGGCCTCGCGCGTATCGTATATACCGGGGACTCCGAGCCATCTTCTGCCGTCTTCTTCGATGAGCGCAAGGTGGTTATAATTATGATAACCGTGCAGCAGAAAGCTGTTGTTGGCCAGCGGCCAGAATTTCCGCGGCAGCAGGGAAAGGTCTTCACGGCTGATCTTTTTGACCTGAGGCAGGTCCTTCGCCTCGGCGGACTGCAGGGCGGGTTCCGGTGTGATGTCATCTGCCTGCCCAGCAGGTGTTTCTGCTTCGATATCGGGGGCTGTTTCAGATGAGATTTCCGTCTGTAATGCAGTCTCTGGTTCGGCAGCTGATTCCGGCACGGATACAGTTTCCGGCTCAGGTGTATTCTCCGGTACGGATGAGTCTGCTTCAGGCGCCGGGGCCGGTTCGGACGGGTGCATCATTTCAGGTCTGATATCAAAAAAGAACGAGGAAGCCATCCAGAAGAGAGGCGGCGCGTCTCTGTCAGTATTCTGAAGGATAAATCCGTCGATCTGCTGGAGAGACCGTCTTTCCGGAAAATGTGTTTCAGATACGGACAGTCGGACTGAGATATTCCTGCCGCACGGCGGCAGGTCCGCGACCTGTGAAATGATCATGGCATCCTCTTCGCAGCAGAAAGCAGAGAGACTGAGTGTGCTGCTGCTTCTGACAGGGATGCCTCTGGCATTAATCTGAAGGATGCAGGACTGGTAATGTCGTGAGACTTTGACAAAGCCTACGTTTCGGCTGCGCTTGTAATTTTCATATTCATACAGATAAAAAATTCCGGGATTCATAAAATATAATAACCTCTGGTCTTGTCTCTTTTCATTCCAGTTTATTCAGGAAGAGAGAGAAAAAGAACGAAGCGTGAAAGGAAAATTATGTCTATAGAAAATACTGATCTCAGCACAGAGCAGAGAAAAATCGATGAAAAATATATGAGAGAAGCGATCCGGCAGGCAAAGAAAGCCTATAAGCTGGATGAGACGCCCATCGGCTGTGTGATCGTTTATGACGGAAAAATCATAGGCAGGGGCTATAACCGCAGGAACACGGACAAGAGCCCTCTTGCCCATGCAGAGATCTCAGCGATCCGGAAGGCAAGCAAAAAGCTCGGCGACTGGAGACTTGAAGAGTGTACGCTGTATGTGACACTGGAGCCCTGCCAGATGTGCGCGGGAGCCATTATACAGTCGCGCGTGACAAGGGTAGTGGTTGGTTGTATGAATCCTAAGGCGGGGTGCGCGGGGTCTGTTTTGAATCTGCTGGATGTCAAGGCATTCAACCATCAGGCTGAGCTTACCACAGGGGTGCTTGAAGAAGAGTGCAGCGCACTTATGACAGGGTTCTTCCGGGAACTGAGGGAGCGGAAGAAGATGCAGAAAAAGTCAATATAGAAAAACCTCTCCAGATCAGGAGAGGCTTTTTTCTGCTGCAGGAGCTTTTTCTCTTTCGCGGAATATCTGTCTGAACAGAAAGCGGACGAACGGTCCGGCATATAACATCTGCCAGAAGAACGCCATCGGGAAGTTCAGTGCGATAGTCTGCAGCCATACTGCGATAAACTGGCTTCCGGCGTCTTTGAATAAGATTGTCGCTGCAAGGCTCATAAGCGGACACATCCATGCGACAGAGACAACGGAAATTGCGATAACCAGATGAAACGGGTTTTCCTTTTCCGGGTTCACGATACGGAAAGCTGTTCTCTTCGCAATATGTCCTACAAAAAAGAAATCGAGTACGAATGCGACCGGCGCCATGATCACAAATTCATGAAATGCTGACAGAAACACGCTTGTGTTCAGACCGCCTATATTCAAAGCGATATTATAGCAGATCATTGCATAGACCATGACAAAAACCATCATAATGGTAAAAATTACTTCCTGAAACTTAGTTTTGGGCATAAAAAATCCTCCTTGGTGATATTAAACAGAAAAATGTGTTGTTCGTTATCATTCAGGAGAATGTGCGTTTCCAATAAGGTTACTGTAAACAGTAACTCAAAGACCAAAAATCCGTTATTCTTTTTTAACGTGCATTGCGCTTCGAACATGATCCACAGGCGTTA
This sequence comes from uncultured Lachnoclostridium sp., assembly GCA_946491795.1. Classification (GTDB taxonomy): domain Bacteria; phylum Bacillota; class Clostridia; order Lachnospirales; family Lachnospiraceae; genus Mediterraneibacter; species Mediterraneibacter gallistercoris. Next base: position 165,603 of record CAMLYF010000001.1, read on the forward strand.
CCCCGGCAGTTGACTCAGCCCAGGCACCCTCACGGCACCCGGGAGCTCCTGCTTAGTGCTGCTCCGTTCCCGACCTGACACGGTTCACAGGTTCCCGTCGCGTGAGACCCAGACATCAACATCACTTACCGGGGGCAGCCCTGCAGACTGCCGCCCTCTGCGCAATATCACCCCTGCTATAGCGGATTGCAGGTACAAGGTACCGCTAACACCCCGGCTGCACGAGCCTTAATTTTACATGATAATTTTATAAATGTCAATAGTTCGTTGCTGAAAGCGGGAATAGGTGTTAGAATAATTCAGATAGTCTATGAAGAAAGGTGTATCCAGATGAATATTCTTTTAGCAGCGATCAACGCGAAATATATCCATTCAAATCTTGCGGTGTACAGCCTGAGGGCATATGCCTGCAGTTATATGGAAGAAACCCGGATTGCAGAGTATACGATCAACCAGCCGGCAGATGAGATCCTTATGGATATTTACACACGGCAGCCGGATATTCTCTGCTTTTCCTGCTATCTGTGGAATATCGATTATGTGGAACAGCTCATCCGGGAGATCCCGAAGATCCTGCCGGAGACAAAGATCTGGCTGGGCGGCCCGGAAGTCTCCTATAATGCCAGGGAGATGCTGGAGCAGTATTCAGGTTTGTCGGGGATTATCTGCGGGGAAGGCGAGGAGACGTTTCAGGAACTTATGGATCGCTATCATTCGGGAACGGATCTGTCAGCGATCCGCGGGATTGTATACCGTGAAAGTGACGGGCGCATCACAGAGACGCAGCCCCGGCCGGTTCTGGATCTGAGTACGGTTCCGTTCGTATATGAGCATATTGAAGATTTTCGAAACCGGATCATCTATTATGAATCCAGCAGAGGCTGTCCTTTCTCCTGCAGTTACTGCCTTTCTTCTATTGATAAATGTCTGCGGTTCCGTAATCTTGACCTTGTGAAACGGGAACTTCAGTTTTTTATCGACCATGAGGTGCCGCAGGTGAAATTTGTGGACAGGACTTTTAACTGCAGGCACGACCACGCTGTGGCAGTGTGGAAATATATCAAAGAACATGATAAAGGCATAACGAACTTTCATTTTGAGATAGCAGCGGATCTTCTTAATGAGGAAGAAATCGCATTGGTCCGGAGTATGCGGCCGGGGCTGATTCAGCTTGAGATCGGTATCCAGTCTGCAAACAGAGGGACAATATCTGAGATAAACAGAAAGATGGATCTGGGAAAAGTGGAGCGCACTGTGGCACAGATACGGGAGAAGAGGAATGTACACCAGCATCTGGATCTGATCGCGGGACTTCCATATGAGGACTATGACAGTTTTGAGGAGTCTTTTGACCGGGTGTACGCGATGCGTCCGGATCAGCTCCAGCTGGGATTTTTAAAAGTGCTTAAGGGATCACTGATGCACGAGAAGGCGCAGGAATATGATCTTGTATATCAGGACCGTCCGCCTTATGAAGTCCTCTCTACAAAGTGGCTGCCTTATGCCGATGTGATCCGGCTAAAAAAGATTGAAGAGATGGTAGAGGTTTATTACAACAGCGGACAGTTCAGAAACACAGTGGAACACGCGGAAAAAGAGTTTGCCGGAGCGTTTGCCATGTACAGCTCTCTGGCGGATTATTATGACAGAAACGGATTGTTTAAGGTCAGCCATTCCCGCATCGCGAGATACGAGATCCTGTTTCGGTTTCTGGAAGAACATATGGAAATACGTCCGGATGGTCTTAAAGAGGAGGAACAGTCTGCGTCCGGAGTCTCTGAGAATATGATGGATGAGTATGCCGCATGGTTGACATTGGACTTGTATTTGAGGGATAATGTGAAAAACCGGCCCTCGTTTCTTCCGGAGAACAAAGTGACCTCGGATGAAGCGGCGGCTTTCTATAAAACAGAGGAAGAAGAGCGCCGGTATCTGAAAAATTATGCTGGATATGACAGGAGACAGATGCGTAAAATGACGCATCTGGAACAGCTTTTCGGAAGAATGGTTCTGTTTGATTACCGGGAGAGGGATCCGCTCAGCGGAGACGCAAAAGTGTATGAAATAGAAGAAAGGGTTGTTGGAAATGAATTTTCACGATAATAAATTCAGACGTATCGTATCTATAATTATACTTGTTTTGATAGCGGCAATGGTGCTGACCATGGTACTGCCGTATGTTATATGATGAAGAAACAGGAATGTGATGAAAAGACAGGAGAACATCAGGCAATGTCCGAAAAAGATATTATGAGGATCGGAAAGATCACGCAGACCGCATGGCGCCGGTCTGTCAGAAAGCAGCTGCATACAGGGGATACTGATATGCTGTTTACGCCGTCTCCGTGGGAAATGTGCTCGGGTTTCCGGACGGAAGCAGGGGACGGATATGTGTGGGCGGATGCACTTGCCACAGGAGATGACGTCAGGACAGGGTATTATGCCGTATATCATGCGGCCGGTGAACTTGCCGCCCGCAATGTACGCGCCCGGGGCGCGGCTGTATATGTTATGCTCCCGCAGGGAAGCCGGGAAGAACAGCTTGCAGGAATCGCGGCCGGTGTGGACTGTGCGTGCAGGGAACTGGAGATTCAGGTGACAAGTTTTCAGGGAGAGGTGTCAGGCGCAGTCGTACATGCAGTCGTATCTGTAAATGCCGCGGGGGTGCTGCATGACCAGAAGACTCCGCAGGAAAAAGCAGGGAAGAACAGTGGGAAAGTATCCGCAGGGAAGACTCCGGTTCACAGGGAGATCATTATGTGCGGATATGCAGGACTCGAAGGAACCCTGCGTATTCTCGATGAAGCACAGACGGAACTGGAGACGCGGTTTGTATCTGCATTTCTTGAACAGACAAAAAGGCTGACAGAAGAACTGATACGACCGGACCAGATACTGAGAATATATGAATGCGACAGGAGCGCTGCGGTGCGCCAGATCGGAAGCGGCGGGATTCTGGCAGCTTTGTGGGAACTTTCGGATACGGCAGGCATTGGTTTTGAGATCGATATGCCTCAGATTGCCCTGAAACAGGAGACGGTGGAAATCTGTGAGTTCTATCGCCTGAATCCATATCTGATGACATCCGCCGGCAGTTATCTCATCCTGACCGATGAGGCGGAAGAGGTGATCCGGATTCTTGAAGAGACGGGCGCCCGGCCGGTGCGGCTGGGTATGGCAGCAGACCAGAACGCCCGGGTGATCCGGAACGGTGAAGAAATCAGATATCTGGACAGACCTGCGCCGGATGAACTGGAAATATGGAGGAGTAAAAGATGAGTGAAAATAAGGAAGCGCTGAGAATAGAGATACTGAAATATCTGGAAAAACACAGCAGGGTGGAGCTGGGTGAACTCGCTGTGCTTATGGGAGTGGAAGAAGCAGAGGTCGCCAATGAGATGGCAGAGATGGAGAAAGAGAAGATCATCTGCGGTTACCACACGCTGATCGACTGGGATAAAACCGGAGTTGAGATGGTGACGGCTCTGATCGAAGTGCGCGTGACTCCGCAGAGGGACAGAGGGTTTGACCGTATCGCAGAGAGGATCTACAACTATCCGGAAGTCTATGCAGTTTATCTGATTTCCGGCAGTTATGACCTGCTGGTGACTCTGGAAGGAAAAAGCCTGAAGGAGGTTTCCCGGTTTGTGTCTGAGAAACTTTCTCCGATCGAGGGCGTGCTCAATACTGCAACTCATTTTATTTTGAAGAAATATAAAGACCACGGCACTATCATGATACCGAAAAAAGAGTCGGAAAGGATGCTGGTGACACCGTAATGAGAAATCCATTATCAAAGAAGATCATAGATATACAGCCTTCGGGGATACGCAGGTTCTTCGATGTGGCAAATGAAATGGAAGACGCCATTTCTCTGGGTGTAGGCGAGCCGGACTTTGATACGCCGTGGCGTATCCGAGATGAGGGAATCTTCAGTCTTGAAAAAGGAAGAACTTTTTATACATCTAATGCAGGTCTCAAAGAGCTGAGAAAGGAAATATGCAAATATCTGGAGCGCAAGATCGGTGTAACTTACGATCCGCTGAAAGAAACACTGGTGACTGTAGGAGGGAGCGAAGCCATCGATGTTGGCCTGCGCTGTATGCTCGATCCCGGAGATGAAGTGCTGATTCCCCAGCCGTGTTATGTCTCCTATCTGCCATGCACCGTCATGGCGGACGGAGTGCCGGTGGTGGTTCCGCTGCAATATGAAAATAATTTCAAACTGACGGTGGAAGATCTTGAGAAATATACAACGCCGAAGACAAAAGTGCTGATCATGCCGTTTCCAAATAATCCCACAGGATCTATTATGACAAGAGAAGATCTGGAACCGGTGGCAGACTTTGTAAAAGAACATGACCTGTATGTGATGTCGGATGAGATCTACTCGGAGCTTACTTATCAGACAAAGCATGTTTCTATAGCGAGTCTTCCGGGGATGCGGGAGAGAACGATGGTGATCAACGGATTTTCCAAAGGATTTGCCATGACCGGATGGAGGCTCGGCTACTGCTGCGGTCCCGAAATGATCATCGAACAGATGACAAAGCTTCATCAGTTTGCGATCATGTGCGCGCCTACGACCAGTCAGTATGCTGCGGTAGAAGGTCTTAAGAACTGTGAAGATGAAGTGGAAGAAATGCGGCAGTCCTACAACCAGAGACGCCGGTTCCTTATGCATGAATTTAAACGGATGGGACTGGAGTGTTTTGAACCGTTTGGGGCGTTCTACGTATTTCCGAGTATAAAAGAGTTCAAAATGAGCTCGGAGGAATTTGCCACAAGGCTCCTTCAGGAAGAGAAGGTGGCAGTCGTTCCGGGAACTGCTTTCGGAGAGTGCGGGGAGGGATTCCTTCGTATCTCCTATGCATATTCGCTGGATGATTTAAAAGAAGCTCTGGGACGAGTGGAGAGATTTATCAACAGGCTGAGAGAAAATGACGGGAGATAAGAATAATGCTTAATATTGTACTTCTTGAGCCGGAGATTCCGGCAAATACAGGCAATATAGGGAGAACGTGCGTTGCATCCGGCACCAGGCTCCATCTGATCGAGCCGCTTGGCTTCAGTCTCAGTGAAAAGGCGTTAAAGCGTGCCGGGATGGATTACTGGAAGGACCTGGATGTCACTACCTATATTGATTATCAGGATTTCCTCGATAAGAATCCGGGGGCGAAGATCTATATGGCGACCACTAAGGCACAGAAACTATATACGGAAGTTTCTTATGAGGACGACTGTTATATCATGTTCGGGAAAGAGAGCGCGGGGATACCCGAAGAGATTCTCGTACAGAATCAGGAAAACTGTATCCGAATACCGATGATGGAGAAGATACGTTCGCTGAACCTCGGAAATTCGGTCGCGATCGTGCTGTATGAGGCGCTGCGGCAGAACGGGTTTGCCGGGATGGAACGAGAAGGGCATCTGCACAGGCTTTCATGGCAGTGATTCCCTTCATTTTGAAAAGGAGAGATGTGACGATGGAACTTGATAAAAATTCACAGCAGCCTTTATACAGCCAGTTGATGAAAGAATTGAAGGAACAGATACAGAATGGGAAATATAAACCGGGAGATCAGATTCCTACAGAGATACAGTTGTCGGAGATGTATCAGGTAAGTCGGATTACTGTGCGACGTACTATAGAGGAACTCTGCGCACAAGGAGTTCTGGTAAAGCGCCAGGGAAAAGGAACTTTTGTTGAGGCTCCCAAGATATATCGTAAGATAGAGAAGGATAACAATATGAGTTTTTCGGCCGCATGCCGAGCCAATGGAAGAAAGCCATCATCTCATATTTTGTCCTGTATTGTGATGAAAGCAGAAAACTGGCAGAATGATTTCCTGAAGCTTTCAGAAGATAAAAGGTTGTATCATATTGAACGTGTACTATCTGCAGATGATCTTCCAATCATATACGAACATATTTACATACCAGTTAGCCGTGTGCCTGACTTTCAGGTGGAAAAATTAGAAGATGATTCTTTTGTTCGTCTTCTGAGCGAAGAGTATCATGTGGAAGAATCGGAAAAAGGAAGAAGTACAATCGAGGTAAGACTTGTTCCCAGCGTAATTGCAGAATATTTAAGAATGAATATTGGCGAGCCGGTTATGATACTGACAAGCTTTATCAATGATGAAGCGGAAATGCCTCTTTATATAAGCTACGAGATTATTGCGGGTTCACGTTATCGTATTTCTATTTGAAAAGGTCATATCGAAAAAAGAAAAGAGCTTAAAAAGCAGTTGGTTTTTCACAGTAAAATCATAAAATAACTGTTTTTTAAGCTCTTTTTTTGTCTGTTTATTACAAAAATCAGATGAGAAAAATATCGAATTGTGACAAAGTTTCTTCACGATCTAAAGGTTATATTGTAATATAACGTTATATAATGATATAATCAAAAACAAGGAAGGAGGAATGAAAAATGGGGAAAAAATTCTCAAAGGTAATCGCTGCAAAGTATCTTTTCGACAGTGTTTATCCAGAACCCTATGAAGGATGGCTCTGTATCAGAGATAACGTGATTGTTAGAATAGGGCGCGGATCGGTGCCAGAAGATATCTCGAGAGATACAGAAGAATTCCTTCAGTTCGATGAGGAACTGGTTATGCCAGGAATTACAGATACCCATACGTTTTTTACAGGGTATGCCATATTCCATATCGGAGCGGATGTCTCAGATGTAACTACCAGTAAAGAAGGCTTGAATGTGCTGAAAGATTATGAGACCGCGAAGAGAACGTCCGGGGCGCTTTTCGGACATGGATGGGATCCCGGGAAGTGGAGCCGGGAACAGGGCGAGAAAATGTTGGAAAAATATTATCCGGATCGGGCGGTAGTGCTGTTTGCAGCAGATCGGTCAACTTGCATTATGAACTGCCGTGCAAGAGAAGAGTATGGCTTTACACCAGAGTCATGCTATCCGGAGAGTTATTACCGAATCATGAGAGAGTACCTAAATGATCGCGATTTTATTGAAAAAGAATTTTCAGATTACATGACAATGATGAATTCCCGAGGTGTAACTACTGTAAAAGAAATGGGATTCGATGACTTCTATGGGTTTACGGATTACCTGAAAGAAATGGAAGAATCTGACAGACTCAGGCTGCGTGTGTTCTTTATGTCACAGCCGGTAGGAGAAAAAATGAACCTTACGTATGCAAGAAAGATGCGTGAACAGTTTATGAGTGATAAGGTAAGATTCAGCGGGTTCAATCGGATGACAGACGGCACTATTGCAGACTTCAAAGGCGACCTCAAAAATTCCTATGAAAACGAGGAGTTCACATGCACCCTGGATATTCCCTATGATGAGATAGAAGCGGACGTGCTGGCAGCGGATGCGGAGGGATTCAGATGGTCACTACATGCACAGGGGGACGGAGCAGTAGGGAAGATTGCGAAGATTTATGACAAATGTCAGAAGCGCGAAGGGAAACTGAAAAACCGTCATGCCATCACAGACATGGAATTTACAGATCCGGCTGATCTGGAGAAGCTGGGCGCTATGGGGGTGACGGCAGAACTCTATTTCCAGATTATGTCACTGGATCCGGCGGAGATACTATTGGATAATATCAAAAGAACGATTGGACTTGAAAGAGGCAGATATTACTGGAATCGACGGAAAATGCAGGATGCAGGTATGATCTTAAGTGGTGCGACAGACCTGCCGCTTATGATCACAAGTGTACCGGAATCGATTTATTACTCCTGTGGGGGATATCTGGACGGAATGGAAGAATCATTCCAGCCTCAAAATACGATTACAGTTACGGAAATGCTTAAAGCATGGACGATCGGAGGACAGAAAAATCTTTCCATGGAAAATAAACTAGGTACACTGGAGGAAGGAAAGCTAGCTGACATAGTAGTATTTGACAGAAATCTGTTGAAAGTCAGTGCACATGAAGCAAAAGAGGCAAGTGTGTTAATGACGATTATGGATGGAAAAATTGTATACACAAAGTAACAAAAGGAGAAAAGGAAAATGGCTGAAAAGAAAAAATTCAAGATACATATGCCCCACGTTCTTACATTGATTTTCTTTTTGATTATAGTCGTTGCAATTCTGACGTGGATTCTTCCGAGCGGAGAATTTGACAGAACTCTCATGGAGACATCAACTGGGGAAAGAGAAGTAGCGGTTGCAGGAACATATCATGCGGTAGAAAAAATTGCAGAAGACGGAACAGACTTAAGACAAGGAATCGCGGAGGTCCTGATGGCCCCTGGAAAAGGAATCCAGTCTATGGTTGAGGTCCTTGCTTTCGTATTCATCATTGGCGGAGTATTCCAGATAATGGCACGGACGAACGCTCTGAATATGGGAATACAGAAAGTTGTAAAGAAACTGGGAAATAAAGAAATACTGATCATACCGATTCTGATGGCCTTGTTTGGTTTGGGCGGTAGTACATTCGGAATGTCTGATGAACTGGTGCCATTCTATCTGCTGATCATGCCAATTATGTTTGCCATGGGATATGATTCTATGACAACATTCATGACAGTGTGTCTGGCTGCAACAGTAGGTTACGCAGCATCTACTGTGAATCCTTTCTGTGTGCTGGTAGCGCAGGGGATTGCGGGTATCCAGGGAAATCCGCAGTTGGTATTCCGTATGATTCAGTGGGTTATTATGATGGCGGTTATCATAACTTTTGTTACATGGCGCGCTATGAAAATCAAGAAGAACCCTGAAAAGTCGATCACCTATCAGGATGACATTAAAAAGAGAAAAGAAATGGGTGGAGAAGAAGTTGATTTTGACCAGAATATGACACTTCGTCAGAAACTGGTGCTTACTACATTTGTGGTAGGAATGGTACTGGTTGTGTTCGGACTTGTTAACTTCGGCTGGTATATGAATGAACTGTCCATGTGCTTCCTTGGCATGGGTATCCTGATGGGAATCTTCGGAGGACTGACAGAAACAGAAATTGCAGAAGAGTTTATTACAGGGGTTAAGGATATTGCATTTGCAGCAATGGTAATCGGTTTCTGTAGCGGTATTATGGTAATCGCTCAGGATGGAAAGATCATCGATACGATCCTGAATGCACTCAGTAACCTTGTGGAGAATTCCAACAATGTGGTATTTGCAGGAGTAATGTATGTAGTTCAGTCATTGCTGACTCTACTGGTGCCGTCCTCATCCGGACTTGCAGCGCTGTCCATGCCAATCATGGCTCCACTCTGTGACCTTCATGGAGTAAATCCTGAGGCAGCAGTTACAGCGCTTCAGTATGGCAACCAGCTTACAAACCTTATGAGTCCAGTTGCCGGAACAACAGTAGCAGGTCTTGCTGTGTGTAGAATCTCATTTGCACAGTGGTGGAAGACAATATGGAAAGTATTTCTCATTCTTGTCGTACTGGCTATAGTGTTCTGTACAATTTCAGCGGGAATGTAATATAAACATCTTGGGGAAGAAACCGGCGCGGTCAGCGTCGAAGACCTCCCAGTGAGAGTTGAGGATAGAAGGAACAGGAAAATATATATTTCAGAAAAGGAGAAAAAATATGAACAGACCAGAAGAACTTATCAAAAAAATCTATGAGGAACAGGGTCATATTAATGATGTATTTCTGACAGCGTGTGGAGGATCACTTGTCGATCTTTATCCGGGATATTACTTTATTAACTCAGAGTCCGAAACTATGCATTCACATTGGATGACTGCAAGAGAGATGACTGTATCACCGTCTAAATTCCTGAAAAAAGGAGCTCTTGTTATCTTATGCTCACACGGAGGAAATACAAAAGAAACTGTAGACGCAGCGAAGCTTGCAAAAGAGCGTGGAGCAGCAATTATCACAATGACACATAATCCGGAGTCAATCTGTGCTCAGGAGGATATGAATCCGGTGGTATACAGCTGGGAAGATGATACAAATGAAAAAGATAGGCCGCAGGGAATTGTTATGAGGGTTTTGAACGAACTGATGAAGATACAGGAGCCAGGATATACGAAATATGAAGCTATACTTGACGGACTGGAGAAAGCAGACGGAATCGTACGTGCAGCGGTTAAGAAAGTACAGAACCGTACATGGGTATTTGCAGAGAAATACTTTGATGAGCCGTTCCTTTATATTATGGGATCAGGAGCTTCCTATTCACAGGCATATGGATTCTCTATCTGCTCTCTTCAGGAAATGCAGTGGATGGACTGCTGTTATCTCCACTCGGGAGAGTATTTCCACGGCCCGTTTGAGTGTACGGATGAGGATCACCTCTACATACTGCTCATGGGAACAGGGGCAGCGAGAACGATGGATGAGAGAGCGCTTGCATTCCTCAAGAAATATGCGAAGAAATATGAGGTTATTGACGCACTGGAATTGGGAATCGATGCAATTGATGAGAGCGTAAATGAATACTTCTGTCCGATGGTATTCTATGCAATGACAGTGGCATATCGTACAGGTCTGCAGGACAAGAGAAGGCATCCTCTTGATATGAGAAGATACATGGGCGTTGTAGAATATTAAGGAGAGAAAGCGATGGCAAAATATAATACAAAGGTATTGGGGTTTGGAGACAATGTAGTAGATATCTACGAGAATTCGAACATGATGTATCCGGGAGGAAATTGCGTAAATCTCTGTGCATATTCCAGAATCTTCGGAGCTGAGCGGATCGCGTATATGGGATATTTCGGAAGCGATGATATAGCGGAGTTTGTCATTTCAGTTCTAAATGAATTGGATATTGAGATGGTTAAATGCAAACAACTTGTCGGTGAGAACGGATGGTCAAAATGCACGTTAATTGATGGAGACCGTGTGTTCGGAGATTATAACGAAGGTGGAGTAAGAGGAAAAACTCCATATATTCTTGACCGATTTGACCTTGAATATATGAAAGAGTTTGATTTCGTTCATACAGGAAATTATTGTTACACAGAATCCCAGCTTAAGCCAATGAAAGAGGCGGGGATAAAGATATCTTTTGACTTTTCCGATGATTCATCAAAGGAATACTATGAGAAGTACGCGCCTTATGTGACATATGCTTTCTGTTCTTTTGACGGAGATGATGAAGAGGCGAAAGAACATCTGAAGTTCGTCTATTCATTAGGACCGGAGATTGTATCACTCACGAGAGGTTCCAAAGGCTGTATCATGTATGATGGAGAACAATTCTATACTCAGCCGGCAACGCTGATTGATCAAGTTGTAGATACAATGGGGGCTGGGGATTCTTTCCTCACTTCTTTTATGGACTGCTATATCGATCAGATAAAGAAGGGTGTGGACAAATCGGATGCAATTCGTATATCTCTCGCGGAAGCATCAAAATTTGCAGCTCATGTATGTACACTGAACGGAGCCTTCGGCTATGGAAAGCCGTACGAAGAATAGACAAGAGGAACTAATGCAATGATTTATCACGGAGATGCTTTAAAGTATATTTATGAAACGCCAGAAATCCTTAAAGCTATTTTGAACGATCATAGAGAAATCTTGGAAATATGCGCGAGGATGATGACTGGAAAAATGCCGGATGAAATCCTGCTGACTGGATCCGGATCTTCATATAATGCTGCTGTAGGCGCTGCTGTGTTTGCAAAAAAACTGTTGGGTATACGGGTTTCACCTGTATACCCCGTTACACTTATAGAGGATATCAACATTCTTAGAGACGGAACTCTTGTACTGGGCATCTCTCAGCAGGGTACAAGTACAGCGGTAATCAACGCACTCGATACAGTGAGAGATAGACGAATCGCTACTCTGGCTGTGACAGGCGAGCATGATTCCGAGATCATAAAACATGGAGATGCGCATCTGTATGTGGAATGCGGATATGAAGATGCAGGCGCTACGACAAAAGGTTATACAGTGACTCTCATGACGCTCATTCTGTTCTTTATTATGTTAGCAGAAAACGTTGGGAAGATCACATCTTGTCAGACGGAAGAATATATGAAACGTCTGAATGCAGTGACAGGTAATATGGCTGCAGTCCTTGAAGAATGCCGCGGCTGGTGTGAAAAAACGGCGGTGAGTCTGAAAAGCAGCAAAGATATGATGGTGATTTCCAGTAGTGATCAGAAAGCTGCTCTTTTAGAATGCTGTCTGAAATTTTCTGAGACCTGCCGGTTTCCTGTGCGAGGATATGAGGCGGAAGAATTTATGCACGGTATTTATAATGCAGTGACGGATGATACGGATTTCCTTTATCTTTTTCCGGCAGGAGGATATGAAAGAAATAGAATGGCAAAGCTGCTAAAGTATTACGACCGGCAGGGGAAACATCAATATGGGGTAAATCTTCCACAAGAGATGGCGGATATGGATACAGTCGGAAGATTTTCCGATTGCACGTTTGTGAACGATCCTGACTTTTCAGCGTTGGAATATATGCTGCCTCTTCAGCTGCTGTTTGTGCTGACATCACGGGAAAGGCAGATCAATCTGAATTTGCCAAAAGATCCGGAATTTCACAAGTATATGGGAAGCAAACTAGAGTGAATTTATAAGGAGATAAATGATGAAAAAACTGATCAAAAGAGAACAGATTGCGGGGATGAACATTCATTACCTTTTTTATTCCTTAGAATATTTTCTTGATGCGCAGCAGGCAGCAGGTATACGGACTATCGAGTTCTGGCCAGGAACACCGCATTTCTTTTTGAGTTATATGGAGTATTCAAATTGCAGGAGAGTGAAAAAGCTTCTGGATCTAAGAGGGCTTACGCTCAAAGTCATTACTCCAGAGAACTGTACTTATCAGTATCAGTTCGCTGCCCAGGAAAAAGAACAGTTTGAGAAGAGTCTCAGCTATTTTAAAAAGGCATTGGATGCAGGTGAAGAACTGGGTGCTGAGATTATGGCAATTAATTCTGGCTGGGGGTATTGGAATGAAGAACGTGAGGAAGCGTGGAAACGCTCGCGGGAAATGATTTCCATACTTGCTGAATATGCAAAAGAAAGGGGTATCCGTCTTGCAATGGAATCTTTGCGCCCGCAAGAATCCAATCTGGCAACGACTGTGCAGGATGTAAAAAGAATGCTGGATGAGGTGAATCATCCAAATCTGAAGGCGATGATTGATACGACTGCAATGGGGGTGGCCGGAGAAACGATCGATCAGTGGTTTGGGATACTCGGTAACGATATTATCCATATGCATTTCATAGACGGGAATCCGTATGGACATCTGATCTGGGGAGACGGTACACACGATCTCCAGGCATTTTTGGAAGCACTTGAGCGGCATGGATACACTGGGTATCTGGGGCAGGAGATTACGGAATTTGATTACTTTAACGATCCTGCGACAGCAGATACGAGGAATATGAAGGCTTATGAGCCGTATATCCTCTGATCCCGTAACAAGATCTTGGCTGAAAGAAACGGGGTGAAACTAATGAGGATAAAAACAAAATATATATTGTTACCGATACTGGCAGTTCTTTTTCTTACCGGTTCGGTGATGAGCAGCGTATCGGCAGAAGAACTGGAGCAGAAGGAAATTGTGGTAGGAACAAATGCAGAATACGCTCCGTTTGAGTATCTGGACAGCAATGGTAATTTGACAGGGTTTGATTATGATCTTCTGGAAGCGATAGCTAAAGTACAGGGAGTGGAGCTGATCTGGAGCGATTTGCCTTTTGATTCCCTGATGGGATCTATGGAGGCTGGAGATGTTCAGGTGATCGCGGCGGCAGTAGGACCGACAGAAGAGCGGGCAAGGAGTGTTGACTTTTCTGATGTATATTATACTGGCTCACAGAGCATCGTCTGTAATGACGGAACTGAGATAACAGATCTTGCAGGTCTGACCGGAAAGAAAGTGGCGGTTCTGGAAGGCTCCATCAGTGATTTGATCGTATCCGGTGAGAATACGGATTATGGTGTGGTTGAAGGGGCGGGAGTAACCAGATTTAAGACAGCCTCTAGTGCAGTGATGGAACTGAAAAATGGGGGAGTGGACGCAGTTGTGATCGATACGATCATGGCTGAAATTTATTGCCGTCAGACTACGGAGATCCATTATACCGAAGTGCCGGGTACAGAAGAAGATACTGTATTTTGTATCCAGCAGGGAAATGAGGAACTTGTAGAACTGATTAATGAAGGACTGGACGAAATAAGAGAAAATGGAACATATGACGAGCTATATGAAAAATATTTTTCAGGAGAAGATGAGGGAATTACGGTATCCTCCGCAGGAGAAAATCAGGGATTTATTCAGAAATTGAAATTTATCTTTCTCGATGAGAATCGCTGGCAGTATTATTTGAACGGTGTAGAGGTAACTATCCTTATCTCTATTTTTTCAACAATGGTGGGAACTGTGATTGGATTGTTTATCGCGATTGTTCGTCTGCGTGCAGAACGAAAGAAAAAGAGAAGAGTCGGCGCATCTCTGGCGGCTTTGTACGTAGATATCATCCGGGGCACACCGTCTGTTCTTCAGCTGATGATCATCTATTTTGCTGTGTTCCACAGCAGGCTTGGTTATGTGGCGGCAGTAGTAAGTTTTGGTATAAACAGCGGAGCCTATGTTTCGGAAGTGATCAGAGGTGGAATACTTGGGGTAGATAGAGGCCAAATGGAAGCTGGAAGATCACTTGGAATGAACTATGCGGATACGATGCGTTTCGTTGTTATGCCGCAAGCAGTTAAAAATATTCTTCCGGCGCTGGGAAATGAATTCGTACAGTTGATCAAAGAGACATCTATTTTGGGATACGTGGGAATACTGGATCTGACCAAAGCGGCAAGCTATGTGTCGTCAAGAACATATCAGATGTTTATCCCGCTTCTTGCAGCGGGTGTGATCTACTATGTGATCGTAAAAATCCTGACGGTTCTTCTGAGAAAGTTTGAAAGGCGGTTGAGAGACAGTGATTAAGATAGAGCATTTAAAAAAGAATTTCGGCGATGTTCAAGTTCTTAAAGACGTCAGCACTCACGTGAAAAAGGGAGAATGCGTATGTGTGATCGGTCCGTCCGGTTCGGGAAAATCTACATTCTTGAGATGTATCAATTTACTGGAACAGCCAGACGGAGGAAGTATTCTGGTAAACGGAGCAAATATACTGGATTCCTCTATAAAAATAGATGATTACCGGAAGAAAGTGGGTATGGTATTTCAGCATTTTAATCTTTTCCCGAATATGAGTGTGAAACGAAATATCATGCTGGCACCAATGCGTGTGCTTGGAATGAGCGAAGAGGAAAGCGGAGAAAAGGCTATGAAGCTGCTGAGACGTGTGGGGCTGGAGAAGAAGGCTGAAACGTATCCGAACAAGCTCTCAGGAGGACAGAAGCAGAGAGTTGCAATTGCTCGTGCACTGGCCATGAATCCGCAGATCATGTTATTTGACGAGCCTACATCGGCTCTCGATCCTGAGATGGTGGGAGAAGTGCTGCATGTTATGAAAGAACTGGCAGAGGAAGGAATGACGATGATTGTGGTCACGCATGAGATGGGATTTGCCAGAGGTGTTAGTGACCGTGTGCTATTCATGGATCAGGGAGTCATTCTGGAGGACAGGTCACCGAAGGAAATATTTGACGATCCAGAGCATAAAAGAACCAAAGAATTCTTGGCAAAGGTTTTGGTATAAATGTGATAAAAATAAAACCCTGCAGAAACTGAAAAGGAAGATTTCTGCAGGGTTTTTATCATTAAAGCATAGCGGGAGTGTTACCTATTTCTAATTTTGCTTCTGTTGATTTGGATAAACTAATAAATAATTATCAAATGTGCTAATAAATGCTTTGAATAATTCATAACATCATGTATAATATTACCAAATGCTGTGCAAAAACATATGATATTCTATTTGTTGCATGAAGCAGGAAGGAATGGAAAAACTAAGAAAACAGAAATGATCCGGAAAGGTGGTGGATAAAATATGGTAGAAGAGACAATCCGGACGATACGCGAGACCGAAAAACAGGCGCGGGAGATCGTGGAGAATGCCCGCAAGGAGAGCGGACGCATCAGAAAAGAGGCAGAAGAGCGTTCAGGTCAGATCCGGGAGGAGATTATCAGAAATGCCCGTGAAGAGGCAGAAACAGTGATGGAACAGGCACATGTATCCGGTGATGAATCGGTGCGCGGGGCGGAAGCTGTTATCAGGAGCGATACAGACAGACTTAAAACTTCCGCCAAAGAGAAGGAAAAAGAGGCGGTGGAGATGGTGATCTCCATGCTGGCATGAGAAATGGAGGATGTGATCACTGTAACAGGCTGTAAAACAGAAAGAGTAAGCGGCGCGCAGGTGCCGCGTGGTAAAGGAGGGAGAGATGAATGGCGGTACTTAAGATGCAGAGAATAAGTATCTGCGCCTTAAAGAAAGACCGTAAAGCGATCCTTGAAAAACTCCAGAGTATGGGAGTCCTTGAAGTAAACCATGTTCTTGAAGAGGATGAAGATTTTCACAAGATGGATACTGTAGGAAAGAAACAGGGATTTGAAAAGGCGGCAGCGTCGGTGGACCAGTCGCTGGATATTCTGGAAAGATATGCGCCGGAAGACAAATCCATGTTCGCGGCTCTGGAAGGAAAGAAACTGATCTCCAGCGAGGAGGGGATGAAAGTCCGGGAAGAACGCCGGGAGCTTTTGAAGACGGCGAAACAGATCTATGATCTGGACCGGGAACACGCGGAGCAGCTTGCGTCTGTCACGAAGCTTACGAACAGTATCGAGAGCCTGACGCCATGGCTTGCGCTGGATGTGCCGCTGAAGGTGATGAAGACGGAGCGGACGGTATTCTTCCCGGGGACGATGCCCGGAGGCACTACGGCGGAGAAAGTGTATGAGATACTTGCGGAAAAAGCTCCGGATGTGGAAAGTGCCGACGTGCATATCATTTCACAGGAACAGAGCACGGTCTATCTGGCGGTGATCTGCCTGACAGAAGAGGCAGGCGCGGTGGAAGACGCGCTCCGGAGCGAAGGGTTCGCCAGACCGTCCCAGTCGTGGAAGGAAGTGCCTGCCCGGGAGAAAGAGATGCTGGAACAGAAGATCGCAGAGTGTCAGGATAACATATCAGAGATTGAAGAGAAGATAAAGGCGCTTGCATCAGAACGTGAGAGACTGAAGATTGTGGCGGACTATTACAGAGTCCGCGCCGATAAGTACGAAGTGCTCGGAACGCTGCCCCAGTCAGAGCGGACATTTGTCATCAGCGGCTATATACCGGCAGCGGTGGCAGATAATGTGGCGGACTGCATGATGAAAAAATACGACTGTATGGCGGATGTGGAGGAATTAAAAGAAGACGAGGAACCTCCGGTTATCTTAAAGAACAACCCGTTCTCCGCCAATATGGAGGGCGTTGTGGAGTCCTACGGGCTCCCGGTCAAAGGAGAGATCGATCCGACGACGATCATGTCATTTTTCTACGTATTTTTCTTTGGCATGATGCTCTCCGATGCGGCATACGGAGTGATCGTATCTATCGTGTGCGGCATACTGGTGCTTAAATTCCCGAGAATGTCCGCAGGGATGAAGAAGTCGCTGAAACTGTTCTTCTACTGCGGACTCTCGACCATTGTGTGGGGTGTTCTCTTCGGCGGATATTTCGGAAATATTGTGGACATCGTGACAGGAAAATTTTTCGGTACGACGATCACTCCGCCGGCGCTGTGGTTTGTGCCTCTCGACGAGCCCATGAAACTGCTGCTGTATTCCCTGCTCTTCGGAGTAATCCATCTGTTTACAGGACTTGCAATCAAAGGGTACCTGTGCATCAGGGATGGAAAGATCATGGATTTCTTCTGTGATGTGGTGCTCTGGTTCATGCTTCTGATTGGGCTGATCCTGATGCTGCTTCCGAGTGATCTGTTCGCATCCATCGCACAGATGGAGATCGTATTTCCGGGATGGCTGAATACTCTGGCAAAGGCGCTCGCGATCGTCGGAGCTGCGGGGATTGTCCTTATGTCGGGAAGGTCAAATAAGAATCCGGCGCTTCGGATCGCGCTTGGCGCATATGATCTTTACAATATTACCGGATGGCTCAGCGATGTGCTGTCTTACTCGCGTCTGCTGGCGCTGGGACTTGCGACAGGCGTTATTGCTTCGGTCATCAACCAGATGGGCAGTATGCTGCCGAACAACGTGATCGGAATCATTTTCTTTATTCTGATCTTCATCGTCGGACACTCTATGAATCTGGCGATCAACCTGCTGGGTGCGTATGTACACACAAACCGCCTGCAGTTTGTAGAATTTTTTGGAAAGTTTTATGAGGGCGGCGGACGGCCGTTTCACCCGTTTAGAGAAAATACAAAATATGCAGAGATTAAGGAGGAAACTTTATCATGAGTGAATTAGGAATTGTGTATGCATTACTTGGAGCGGCTGTCGCTGTTCTTCTGTCAGGTACAGGTTCTGCCATCGGTGTCGGCATTGCAGGTCAGGCGGCTTCGGGAGTTGTGACCGAAGATCCCGGCAAATTTGCAAAAGTGCTGATCATCCAGCTGCTTCCTGGTACACAGGGACTGTACGGACTTCTGATCGGATTTATCACACTGTCCAAGATCGGCGTGCTCGGCGGAGGTCTTGCAGACCTTTCTGTTCAGACAGGACTGCTCATTCTGGCGGCGTGCCTGCCAATCGGTGTGGTAGGACTTCTCTCGGCGATCGCTCAGGGCAAGACAGCTGCGGCTGCCATCGGTATTGTTGCCAAGAAACCGGATCAGTTCGGTAAGGCTATGCTCTTCCCGGCGATGGTTGAGACATATGCGATCCTCGCACTTCTGATCTCCTTCCTGTCTGTCAGCGGTATTCAGGTATAAAAATCATACAGGCAGAAAATAAGAAGGAGAGCGAGGATATGAGTGGACTGGATAAAATGAAAGCCCGGATTCTCGAAGAGGCGCAGAACACTGCGCGGGAGATCATTGACAAGGCGAAGACAGATGCGGATACGGCTGTGCAGGCTGCGAGAGAATCAACCGAAGCTGAGGCTGTAAAGATTCTGGAACGTGCCAGGCGAGATGCGGCGGATTATGGAATGCGCGTAGATTCCTCTATGGATATGCAGAGGAAACAGGCCGTTCTTGCCGCGAAGCAGGATGTGATCAGCGGTGTGCTGAAAGCGGCATATGATGCCGTGATGAATCTGGACGATGAGAAATATTTTGAAATGCTTGAGAAGCTGCTTGAGAAAAACGTCCTGCCTGAGGCGGGAGAGATCCGTTTCTCGGCAAAAGATCTGGGGCGGATGCCCGCAGGCTTCCCGGATAAGATAAAGAATATCGCCGCGTCAAAAGGCGGAAGCCTGACAGTTTCCAGGGAACCGGAGAAGATGGACGGCGGGTTCCTGCTAGTCTACGGAGGTATTGAGGAAAACTGTACGATCAGCGCTGTATTTGCTTCAAAGCGGGAGAAATTATCAGATCAGGTGAACAGGCTGCTGTTCGGATAAAGTGCAGACGTTAGGAGGGTTAACTTGAGTAATACAAAATATACTTATGCGGTGGCGCGCATCCGCGCACTGGAAGTATCCCTGTTCTCAGATGCATTTATCGAGCAGCTTCTGGCATGCAAAAGCGCGGACCAGGTCCTTCAGTCTGTAATGGAAAAGGGCTGGGGGGATATGGACTCCGGGACGGATGCGGAAGCGGTGCTGAAGTGTGAGGAAGAGAAGGCATGGGCCGTGATCCGGGATGTGGCTCCGGATATGAGCGTTTTTGATGTGCTCTCTTACCCGAAGCTGTACCACAATCTGAAGGCAGCGGTCAAAGAGGTGAGCACAGGAGTAAAAAATCCCGCCATGTTCTATGACGACTGTCCTATCCCCGGTGAAGAGATGTACAGGATCATAGAGAACAGAGAGTTTTCCCGGCTCCCGGGCAATATGTCCCGGACGGCGCAGGAGGCGCTGGATACGCTGCTCCACACAGGGGACGGACAGCTCTGCGACATTATTGTAGACAGGGCGGCGCTGGACGCGATTGAAGAAGCCGGAAAAAAATCGGGAGAACCGATCATCGAGAACTATGCGGATACGACGGTTGCCATCGCAGACATCAAAATCGCAGTGCGTTCCCAGAAGACAGGAAAGAGCGCAGATTTTATGAGAAGCGCCATGGCAGAGTGTGAAAGCTTAAGCATTGATCAGCTGATCCGGGCGGCTCTCTCCGGGATGGAAGAGATCGCACAGTATCTGGAGGGCACATCTTACGCCGGCGGCGCGGACGCCCTTCGGGAGTCGCCTTCAGCTTTTGAGCGCTGGTGCGACAACCGTATGATCGAGACATTGAAATCTCAGAAATATGAAACATTTTCTGTCGGTCCTCTTCTGGGGTATCTGATCGCAAGAGAAAATGAGATCAAGACTGTCCGGATCATTCTGACCGGGAAGCAAAATGGTTTTACGGATGACGCGATCCGGGAAAGGATAAGGGAGATGTATGTATAAGATTGCAGTGGTCGGCGATTATGACAGTATCTACGGTTTCGCCACATTGGGGCTCGGCATCTGCCCTGTGAGGAACCGGGAGGAAATACGTGAAAAGCTCCGCAGCCTTGCGGAGGAAGAATATGGGATCATCTATATCACGGAAGCGGCGGCAGCCGAAGTGGGAGATGAGCTGGAAAAGTATCGTGAGAAGACTCTGCCGGCGATCATCCAGATACCGGGAGTATCCGGCAATACCGGAGCAGGCGTCGAGGGTGTGAAGAAGACGGTGGAACAGGCGGTCGGATCAGATATTCTGTTTGGAGGAGTAAGCTAATGAGCACAGGAGTGATTAAGAAAGTCGCAGGCCCTCTTGTCATCGCAGAGGGAATGCGCGATGCAAATATGTTCGATGTGGTCCGTGTGTCGAATCAGCGTCTGATCGGCGAGATCATCGAGATGCACGGGGATGAGGCATCGATCCAGGTATATGAGGAGACGTCGGGACTGGGACCGGGAGAGCCGGTGGAATCTATGGAAGTGCCTATGTCCGTTGAGCTTGGACCGGGGCTGATCACAAGTATCTATGACGGGATCCAGAGACCTCTCGACGATATCATGAAGATTTCGGGAAATAACTTAAAGCGCGGTGTGGAAGTGCCGTCGTTGAAGCGGGATCTGAAATGGGAATTCGTTCCCGCAGTGAAAGCCGGCGACGAGGTAGAAGCCGGAGACGTGATCGGCACGGTCCAGGAGACTGTACTGGTACAGCAGAAGATCATGGTTCCATACGGCATGAAGGGAACCATAAAAGAGATCAAAGCGGGAGAGTTTACTGTAGAAGAAGTGGTGGCTGTCCTTCAGACAGAGGAGGGCGACAAAGAGCTGACGCTCATGCAGAAATGGCCGGTCCGCCGGGGACGCCCGTATAAAAAGAAACTTCCGCCGGAGATGCCCCTGGTCACAGGCCAGAGGGTAATCGACACATTCTTCCCTCTTGCAAAGGGCGGTGTGGCAGCAGTGCCGGGGCCGTTCGGAAGCGGCAAGACCGTGATCCAGCACCAGCTTGCAAAATGGGCTGAGGCGGATATCGTGGTCTATATCGGGTGCGGCGAGCGCGGCAATGAGATGACGGACGTTCTGAATGAATTTCCGGAGCTGAAGGACCCGAAGACGGGACAGCCTCTGATGCAGAGAACCGTCCTGATCGCAAACACTTCGGATATGCCTGTGGCTGCCCGTGAGGCGTCCATTTACACAGGGATTACAATCGCGGAATATTTCCGTGACATGGGATATTCGGTGGCACTGATGGCAGACTCCACATCCCGCTGGGCGGAAGCGCTCAGAGAGATGTCCGGACGTCTGGAAGAGATGCCCGGTGAGGAAGGATACCCGGCATATCTGGGAAGCCGTCTGGCACAGTTCTACGAGCGCGCCGGACATGTGATCTCTCTCGGGAAAGAAGGACGCGAAGGAGCCCTTTCTGTTATCGGCGCGGTATCCCCGCCGGGCGGTGATACGTCCGAGCCCGTATCCCAGGCGACACTCCGTATCGTGAAAGTGTTCTGGGGACTGGATTCGGCTCTCGCGTATAAGAGACATTTCCCGGCCATCAACTGGCTGAACAGCTATTCCCTGTACCTGGACGATATGGAGAAATGGTTTAACTCAAATGTGGCTTCGGACTGGATGGAAGGACGCCAGAAGATGATGACGCTCCTTCAGGAAGAGGCAGAACTGGAAGAGATCGTGAAGATGGTAGGTATGGATGCTCTTTCACCGGGCGACCGCCTGAAGATGGAAGCGGCACGCTCCATCCGTGAGGATTTCCTGCATCAGAATTCTTTCCATGAGATCGATACCTATACGTCGCTCAAGAAACAGCACATGATGATGCTCCTTGTAAACGCATTCTATGACAGGGCAGTGAAGGCTCTCTCTGAGGGGGCGTCCCTGCAGAAATTGATTTCCATGCCGGTGAGGGAGCAGATCGGACGATTCAAATATGTGCACGAGGATGCACTGGATGAGGAATATAAGAAAGTAGATGAAGAGCTGACCGCTCAGATCGCGGACGCTTTTGTAAAGGAGGGCCGCTAAATGCCAAAAGAGTACAGAACCATACAGGAAGTAGCCGGACCGCTGATGCTCGTGCGCGGCGTGGAAGGCGTGACATACGATGAACTGGGTGAGATCGAGCTCGCAAACGGTGAGACGAGACGATGCAAAGTGCTCGAGGTAAACGGAAGCGACGTGCTCGTACAGCTCTTCGAGAGTTCTACGGGAATCAACCTGTCCAACAGTAAAGTCCGTTTCCTCGGACGGAGTATGGAGCTGGGCGTATCCGAGGATATGCTGGGACGTGTCTTCGACGGCCTGGGACGTCCGATTGACGAAGGACCGGAGATCCTGCCGGAAGCCCGCATGGACATCAATGGGCTTCCTATGAACCCGGCGGCGAGAAGCTATCCGGAAGAGTTTATCCAAACAGGAGTGTCTGCCATCGACGGGTTGAATACACTGGTCCGCGGACAGAAGCTTCCGATCTTCTCGGCATCCGGTCTTCCCCATGCACAGCTTGCCGCGCAGATCGCAAGACAGGCAAAGGTGCTCGGAAAGGATGAGAACTTCGCTGTTGTATTTGCGGCGATGGGTATAACTTTTGAGGAATCCAATTTCTTCGTGGAAAGTTTCCGGGAGACAGGAGCCCTCGACCGAACAGTGCTGTTCGTCAATCTTGCAAACGACCCGGCCATCGAGCGTATCGCTACGCCGAAGATGGCGCTGACAGCGGCAGAGTACCTTGCGTTTGAAAAGGATATGCACGTGCTTGTTATCCTGACAGATATCACAAACTACGCGGACGCTCTCCGCGAAGTGTCCGCCGCACGAAAAGAAGTGCCCGGGCGCCGCGGCTATCCGGGATATATGTACACGGATCTTGCATCCATCTATGAGAGAGCGGGAAGGCAGAGAGGCAAGAAGGGAAGTATTACCATGATCCCAATCCTGACCATGCCCGAGGACGACAAGACACATCCGATCCCTGATCTGACCGGATATATCACAGAGGGACAGATTATCTTAAGCCGTGAGCTTTACCGCAAGGGAGTCACGCCGCCTATCGACGTACTGCCGTCCCTGTCCCGTCTGAAAGACAAGGGTATCGGCGAGGGCAAGACACGCGCGGATCACTCCAACACCATGAACCAGCTCTTCGCCGCGTATGCCCGCGGAAAAGACGCAAAAGAGCTCATGGTCATCCTCGGCGAGGCGGCCCTGACAGAGATTGACCTGATGTACGCAAAATTCGCGGATGCATTCGAACAGGAATACGTCTCACAGGGATATAACACCGACCGCAGCATCGAAGAAACACTGGATATCGGATGGAAACTGTTACGGATGCTGCCACGCACCGAATTAAAACGAATCGACGACAAATACCTGGATATGTACTATGCCGATTAGCAGTTCCGCGGTGCGCGGATGTTGGAAAAGCGACGTGCAAGCTTGCTTGCATAAGGCGCTTTTTCGGCTTCCGCATAGGGCGGTCAGCCCGCAGTGAGATGAAGCGAAGCGGAATCGAACTGCCGCGGAATGGAAGCGCAGCGGGCCTGTCCCGGAAGCCGGAGGCAGGTACTGGTATTCAGGTTGATCAATTAAGGAGGTGGCGTTTTGGCGGCAAAACAGGTAAATCCGACCAGGATGGAGCTGACGCGGCTTAAGAAGAAGCGGCTCACCGCAATCCGCGGTCACAAGCTTTTGAAAGACAAACGTGATGAGCTGATGCGTCAGTATCTTGATCTGGTCCGTGAAAATATGGAAGTGCGCAAGAAAGTGGAATCCGGCATCAAGTCCGCGAACCGCAACTTTGTTATCGCAAAGGCGGGAATGTCAGAAGCGGCTCTTAATACTGCTCTTCTGGCGCCTAAACAGGAGATACATCTCGAGGCGGGGGAGAAGAACGTCATGAGCGTGGATATCCCCACATTTGAGTATAAGACAAGGACTGCGGACGAGAATGATATCTATTCCTATGGATTCGCTTTCACGTCCAGCGATCTGGACGGGGCGGTAAAGTCTCTTGCAGACGTCCTGCCCGATATGATCAGACTTGCGGAATGTGAGAAGGCCTGCCAGCTGATGGCGGCGGAGATCGAGAAGACAAGACGCCGTGTCAACGCGCTGGAGCATGTGATCATTCCGGAAACGGAGGAGAGCATCAAGTATATTACAATGAAGCTGGATGAAAATGAGAGAAGCACCCAGATCCGGCTGATGAAGGTAAAGGATATGATGCTGGAGGAAGCACATCATTACAGTGAAAAATAAAGAACTTCTTAAGGTTTACGGAACTGCCGGCAGAGATTTTATTAAAATTCTGCCGGCAGCCTTGTTGTGTCCGGTGAGGCATGTTAGAATAAATAGACGTTAGCAAGGTTAATACTTAATTGTGTAAATGACATTCACAACAGTTCAGTCCGCGGGGAGGAAATATGAATTTAGACAAAAAAAGCATAAAACAGTTGAGACAGCTGATTCTTTTTACAATTGTTATACTGATCGCGCTCTGGAACTACGCGATTATTTTTGAATGGATCGGGTTTGCCTTCGGGATTATTTTTCCGTTTTTACTGGGCGGGGCTATCGCGTTTGTGTTAAATGTGCCTATGAATTTTCTGGAGGAGAAGATATTCAGAAACAAATATCTAAAAGATAAGAAGATAGCGAAACGGATCGCACGGCCTGTCTGTCTCGTGCTGACGATTGCTATTGTGATCGGCGTGGTTGTCCTTGTAATGTTTGTTGTTATTCCGGAACTGACCAGGACGGTTATATCACTGGGGATGACGATTCGGGCATTCGTGCCGGACGCACAGCGTTTCCTCGAAGATCTCTTCACGAACAACACCGAAATAAGTAAATGGCTCAGTGATCTGAATCTGGATGTGGACAAACTGATGGACAGCGCGATGTCGTTTTTCCAGAACGGCGCAGGCAACGTGCTTAATTCGACGATGTCGGCCATCGGTTCTATTGTAAGCGGAGTGACGACATTTGTGATCGCATTTGTCTTTGCCTGCTATGTGCTGCTCCAGAAGGAGAAACTGCGCGTGCAGGTGACAAAGGTGATGTATGCTTTCCTTCCGGAGAAGCGTGTAGAGTGGTGTCTGGAAGTATGTTCGCTGACCGCAAAGTCATTTTCGAGTTTTCTCACCGGTCAGTGCGTGGAAGCGCTGATTCTGGGAATGATGTTCTTTATCGTTATGAGTATTCTGAATATGCCGTACACCCTGCTTGTAGCCGTGCTGATCGCGTTCACAGCGCTGATCCCGATCTTCGGGGCTTTTATCGGGTGTGTTGTGGGAGCGTTTCTGATATTAATGGTAGACCCGCTTCAGGCGCTCGTCTTTGTTATTATGTTCCTGATCCTGCAGCAGATTGAGGGAAATATGATTTATCCTAAAGTTGTAGGAAAATCTGTGGGACTGCCGTCCATCTGGGTGCTGGCAGCGGTGACGATCGGCGGCAACCTGATGGGAATTGTCGGAATGCTGATCTTTATTCCGATTGTGTCGGTGGTTTATACATTATTCCGGGCAAGTGTGTATAAGAGGCTGAGAAAGAAACACCGGAATCTGAGGACGGGCATGGAAGAAAAGCCGGAAGCCCGGCAGGAAAAGTAAAAAATGACAGGAAGACCTTGACGAATATCCATCCGCCGTGGTATACTACTACGGCGAATGGAAGTAGGTCTTTTTTTTATGCCTAAAAATCGATGGCTTCGCAACCATCAGTAACACGTAGTGAATATGTTAAAAGCGAGGTGGAAGTTGTGCGCACAAGAATTACACTGGAGTGTACGGAATGCAAAAACCGTAACTACAACATGACGAAGGACAAGAAAGCTCATCCGGAACGCATGGAGACCAAGAAGTACTGCAGATTCTGCAAATCACACACACTGCACAAAGAAACGAAGTAGTCGTCGGAAGGAAGTGGACAAATGAGTGATAAAGCAAAAACTCAGAAGAAGAGCTGGTTCAAAGGACTTCAGGCAGAGTTCAAGAAAGTCATCTGGCCAGACAAGAAGACGCTTGCAAGACAGACTACAGCGGTTGTCGCAGTCTCTGTAGTTCTCGGACTGATCATTGCGGTGATCGACGCGCTCCTGAACTATGGAATTAAATTTTTGGTAGGCTAGTTGACCGCATCAGAAAGGTGATTTTATGTCAGAGGCAAAATGGTATGTAGTTCATACTTATTCAGGGTATGAAAACAAGGTAAAAGCGAACATTGACAAGACAATCGAGAACCGCCATCTGGAAGACCAGATCCTTGAGGTCCGCGTTCCCATGGAGGAAGTGACAGAGCTCAAGAACGGCGTTCAGAAAGCAGTCCAGCGCAAGATGTTTCCGGGCTATGTCATGATCCACATGGTCATGAATGACGACACCTGGTATGTAGTTAGAAATACCAGAGGCGTGACGGGATTCGTAGGACCGGGATCCAAGCCGGTTCCGCTGGAAGAGAGCGAGATGGCTAACATGGGTATCAAACACGACAATGTTGTTGTCAACTTCGGCGTGGGCGATACAGTTGTCGTGCTCAGCGGCGCATGGGAGGGAACTGTCGGCGTTGTGCAGAGCATGAACGAACAGAAGAAGAGCCTGTCTATCAATGTAGAGCTGTTTGGCCGCGAGACACCGGTTGAACTTGGTTTTTCAGAAGTGAAGAAAATGGATTAAAGATGAGTGGGAGGGGCATAGCTCCGTAAGTACCACAAGGAGGTAATTGAAATGGCAAAAAAAGTAGAAGGTTATATCAAATTACAGATTCCTGCCGGCAAGGCAACTCCGGCACCACCGGTTGGTCCTGCACTTGGACAGCACGGTGTAAACATCGTTGAATTTACAAAGCAGTTCAACGCAAGAACAGCAGACCAGGGCGACCTGATCATCCCTGTTGTAATCACTGTATACAATGACAGAAGCTTCAGCTTCATTACAAAGACACCGCCGGCAGCAGTTCTGATCAAAAAAGCATGCAAGATCCAGTCTGGTTCAGGCGTGCCGAACAAGAACAAAGTTGCAACGATCACAAAAGCTCAGCTTCAGGAAATCGCAGAGATGAAGATGCCTGACCTGAACGCAGCATCCGTAGAGGCTGCTATGAGCATGGTAGCAGGAACATGCCGTTCCATGGGTGTAGTTGTAGAAGAGTAGTTAATTCAGTGGGAGGGGAACGTTCCCGCCAATACCACAAGGAGGTTATTGTAAAATGAAACGAGGAAAGAAATATATCGAAGCTGCGAAACTGATCGAGAGAGGAAACCTCTACGACAGAGACGAAGCAGTGGCACTTGTTAAAAAAGCAGCAGTAGCAAAGTTTGACGAGACGATCGAGGCTCATATCAGAACAGGCTGTGACGGACGTCACGCAGATCAGCAGATCCGTGGTGCGGTTGTACTTCCGCATGGAACAGGTAAGAAAGTCCGCATCCTTGTGTTCGCTAAGGACGCAAAGGCTGAGGAAGCAAAAGCAGCAGGAGCTGATTTCGTAGGAGGAGACGAGCTGATTCCGAAGATCCAGAATGAGGGATGGCTTGACTTTGACGTAGTTGTTGCAACACCGGATATGATGGGCGTTGTAGGACGTCTCGGACGTGTACTCGGACCGAAAGGTCTCATGCCGAACCCGAAAGCCGGAACAGTTACAATGGATGTAACAAAGGCAATCAACGAGATTAAAGCCGGTAAGATCGAGTACAGACTTGACAAGACAAACATTATCCATGTACCGATCGGTAAAGCTTCCTTTACCGAAGAGCAGTTAGCGGACAACTTCCAGACGCTTATCGATGCAATCAACAAGGCAAGACCGGCAGCTGTTAAGGGACAGTACCTGAAGAGCATCACTCTTACATCTACAATGGGCCCGGGCGTAAAGGTTAATCCTCTGAAGCTTGCATAATTTAAATGAATATAAAGGGGCTGTCGCACTAAATAATTAGTGCGGCAGCACTTTTTGCAGAGAATAAGAGCCAGGTCTGTGCAAGGCCTGGCTCTTGGTGTAAAATTTATTTATGCGACTAAATAAACTTTTACAGAAAGATTATACTCTATCTTCTCTGTACTATCAAATCAAACTTCCGCTGGATGTGGAAAGTTACTGTCAAGTAATCGTTGGCAACTTTCTTTTTGATTTATCTTTTCTGTTCAA
>CAMLYF010000002.1:0-173591 GCA_946491795.1 uncultured Lachnoclostridium sp.
ATGCGACAGCTTTCGCAGGCCATCGCGTAGCGATTTTGTTCAATTCGTGTTTGTTTAACAGATGCCGCTACAGCAGCAAAAATATAATGACTGAATAAGGGACGCAGAAAAAGAGGATACTGCAACGCTATGTGCCGACCCGCTTTACCTCATCCCCTCGAATCCATGTAACGCGACATTAAAATACTCGTTCATTGGAACTCGCATTTTAATATCGCTAACATGGAGAACGAGGTGTATTCGGAACGCTCCATGTCGATGCACAGCTTATGCAGTATCCTCTTTTTCTGCTGGCACATCCAGTCAGCAGTATACTTATTCTCGGCCACAGCGCTATCTTTCAACAAATACTCATTCAAATCGGAAGAGACCGGAACTTCGTCGATAAAGCTAATTCTTTCGACCTGTTTTCTGTAAATTCCGTGATTACCGGAGAATCACTTCCGAGTGGATAAAAGTAGAAAATCAGTTGGATACAGCCCTTTTGATGAACCTTACGGGACGGGCGGGAATGGGATGCTGCCGGTGACTGTGGAGGGGTATTAGATATAGTTAAAGCCTGTGGTGCGGCGTTGATCAGGGAAAGGATGTTGTTTGAACGAAGTGAGTTCTTCCTTTGCCTGATCGCTTTTAGCCGTATCGCAGGCTTGTTACTATATCTTATGCCTTGTAACCGGAGCCGGAAGCATCCCATTCCCGCCCGTTCCGAATACGTGAGTCAATCTGCTGTTTCTGAGTAATTTTCGGACGTTTTATCGAGAAAATATCTCTCAGATAAACACGAATTTAATTTATGGTACGTTTTACGTATGTGGTATGCAGTATATGATGTGCCTTCTCGCTTCCCGGCGCGCCCAGATATTCTCTGTACAGTTTCTTGATGGACGGGTTCTCATGGGACTTTCTGATTGTCTTTGCCGCATCGTTATCGTAGAGGGCTTTCGCGCGGGCTGCCTTTACATCCGTAAAGTTCCGCACATCTGCATGTACCTGAGGCTGGCCGCCGCCGTTTACGCAGCCGCCCGGGCAGCACATGATCTCGATAAAATGATAGTCTGCATTGCCGGAACGTACTTTATCCATAATGATCTTTGCATTGGAAAGTCCGGATGCAACCGCGACTTTCACGTCTTTCCCTGCTACGTTGTAGGTCGCCTCTTTGATACCGTCTGTGCCGCGCACTTCTATAAAATCAACTTTCTCCAGCGGCTCTCCGGTCAGTGTCTCCACAGCTGTGCGCAGGGCTGCTTCCATTACGCCGCCGGTCGCTCCGAAGATAACGCCCGCACCCGAGGACTCGCCAAGAGGGTCATCGAACCCTTCATCCGGCAGACTGCGAAAATCAATACCCACTTTGCGGATGAGCCGCGCCAGTTCTCTTGTTGTGATGGAGATGTCCACATCCGGCACTCCCGCCGCATACTGATCGTCCCTCTGAAGTTCGAATTTCTTCGCCGTACACGGCATAACACTGACGCACACAATATCTTCGGGAGCAATCCCCATCTTTTCTGCGTAATATGTCTTAGTAATGGCTCCGAACATCTGCTGGGGTGATTTGCAGCTGGACAGATGCGCCAGCTGATCCGGATAATAGTGCTCGCAGTATTTGATCCATCCCGGCGAACAGGAGGTCATCATCGGCAGGACACCTCCGTTCTGCACCCGTTCAATAAATTCATGCGCCTCCTCCATGATCGTAAGGTCAGCGCTGAAATCCGTATCGAACACTTTATCAAATCCGATTCTCCTGAGAGCCGCCGCCATCTTACCTTCCACATCTGTTCCCATGGGATAACCGAATTCTTCACCCAGCGCCGCGCGCACGGACGGAGCGGGCTGAACGACCACATGCTTTGTCTCATCGGCGATTGCTTCAAGCACATCATCAATATTGCTCTTCTCGTAGAGTGCTCCGGTAGGACAGGCGGCAATGCACTGCCCACAGGATACACAGCTCGTATCCCCAAGTCCCATATTGAACGGAGAACCGATAAATGTGGCAAAACCTCTGTTATTCGGTCCTATGACGCCCACGCTCTGTACTTTTTCACACACAGCGGAGCATCTCCGGCAGAGGATACACTTGTTGTTGTCCCTCACCATATGTACCGCACTCTCATCCAGTTCATAGTGGGGCGATTCGCCTGCAAAATAATCCTCATCCGTCACACCCAGTTCCTGACATAGTTCCTGAAGCTCACAGTGTCCGCTTCGCACACAGGAGAGGCATTTCTTATCATGGTTGGACAGGAGCAGCTCCAGCGTTCTCCTTCTGGAATCCAGCAGCTTCTTCGTATTCGTCAGCACTTCCATGCCTTCGGAAACCGGATAGACACACGCTGCCACCAGATTTCTCGCTCCTTTTACTTCCACCACGCACATGCGGCAGGCGCCGATCTCATTGATCTCTTTTAAATAGCACAGCGTAGGGATACGGATTCCCGCCGCCTGCGCCGCCTCGAGGATCGTAGAACCTGCGGGTGCAGTTACATTCAGGCCGTTTATTTTCAAATTTACATTTTCCATTATCACTGCCCTCCCTTATTCTTTGTAGATCGCGCCGAACCGGCATTTCTCTATGCAGGCGCCGCATTTTAAGCACTTCTCGGAGTCAATCATATGCACTTCTCTTACCGATCCTATGATCGCATCCGCCGGACAGGTTCTCGCGCAGAGTGTACAGCCTTTACATTTATCCGGATCGATCTTAAACTGCAGCAGATCTTTACAGACCCCTGCCGGACATTTCTTATCAACAATATGGGCGATATATTCATCCCTGAAATAACGCAGTGTGGAGAGCACCGGATTGGGCGCTGTCTGGCCGAGGGCGCACAGCGAACTGGACTGCAGGTGATAACAGAGCTCTTCCAGCTTATCCAGATCTTCCATGGTCGCCTGACCTTTTGTGATTTTCTCAAGAATTTCCAGCATCCGTCTCGTACCGATCCGGCAGGGCGTACATTTGCCGCAGGACTCATCCACGGTAAATTCGAGGAAGAACTTGGCGATGTCCACCATACAGGTATCCTCATCCATGATGATCAGTCCGCCGGAGCCCATCATGGATCCGATCTTTTTCAGGTTGTCATAATCGATAGGCACATCCAGATGCTCCGCTGGGATACATCCGCCGGACGGTCCTCCGGTCTGGGCAGCCTTGAACTTCTTACCGTTAGGGATACCGCCGCCGATTTCCTCCACGATCTCCCGTAGCGTCGTCCCCATGGGGACTTCCACAAGTCCGGTGTTGTGGATCTTGCCGCCTAGAGCAAATACTTTCGTCCCTTTTGAGTTTTCCGTTCCCATAGATGCAAACCATTCCGGACCGTTTACGATGATCTGCGGAATATTTGCAAATGTTTCCACATTATTTAAGATTGTCGGCTTCTGGAAAAGGCCTTTAAGTGCCGGGAACGGCGGACGGGGGCGGGGCTCGCCTCTGTTGCCTTCGATAGACGTCATGAGCGCGGTCTCCTCTCCGCAGACAAATGCTCCGGCCCCGAGCCTTAGTTCTATATCAAAGTTAAAACCGCTGTCAAATATATTCTCCCCGAGCAGTCCGTATTCCCGTGCCTGGCTTATGGCGATTTCAAGACGCTTCACCGCGATCGGATACTCGGCGCGCACGTAGATATATCCCTGCGACGCCCCGATCGCATATCCTGCGATAGCCATTGCCTCCAGCACTGCATGAGGATCACCTTCAAGGATGGAACGATCCATGAATGCCCCGGGGTCTCCTTCATCTGCATTACAGCAGACATATTTCTGATCCGCTTCATTTGCCGCGGCAAACTTCCACTTTAAACCCGTGGGGAACCCGGCTCCTCCTCTTCCTCTTAAACCGCTGTCCAGAAGAATCTGGATCACATCCTCCGGCGTCTTCTCAGTGAGCACGATGCCAAGCGCCTCATAACCGCCGGTTCCGATGTATTCTTCAATATTTTCCGGATTGATCACACCGCAGTTTCTCAGCGCCACTCTGTGCTGTTTCTTATAAAAATTCGTTTCATTGAGCGGGATGATCTTGTCTGTCTTCGTCGTCTCATCATAGAGCAGACGCGTGACAACTCTTCCCTTTAATAAATGTTCGGAGACGATCTCGGGAATATCTTCCTCCTGAACCATAGAGTAAAAAGTTCCTTCCGGATATACGATCATGATGGGGCCGAGGGCGCACAGTCCGAAACAACCGGTCTTGACAACACCGACTTCTTCAGACAGCCCGTTGGCCGCGATTTCTTTTTCCAGTCTCTCACGGATACGCTGGCTTCCGGACGAGGTGCATCCGGTTCCGCCGCAGACGAGTACATGTGAACGATACATATTTTCAAACCTCCTTTTCTCTGTGTTCCGCCTGTTTTCTACAGACTGTTCTGCGCCGCGCCCAGAGTGTATTTCGTCACTATCTGTCCGCCGATCAGATGGAGACGCAGCACCTCCAGAGTCTTCTCGGGAGTCATCTTCACATAAGTCACTTTTTCTTTTCCCGGTTCCATCACTTCTACGATAGGTTCATACTGGCACAGCCCGATGCATCCGGTCTGTGTCACGCAGATTTTTTCGCTTAAATTCTGTTCCTGAACCGCGTCGGAAAGCGCGGTCAGGACCGGGCGTGCCCCGCTTGCGATTCCGCAGGTAGCCATTCCCACGACCACACGGATCTGGTTTTCATTTTCAGCGCGCACTCCGACTTTTCCCTGCATTTTGGCGCGGATTGCGCGTAATTCTTCAAGAGATTTCATATGATTCCTCCTCGTCCTGTTTTTAAATATCAGCTCCGCCGTCTGTCTCCTGTTTGTTATTATCCAGATACTCCCAGATAAACAGCGATACCTCGGGCTCCATAAATGAAATTTCATCGCCCAGCATCTCTCTCATTTCCCGGGTATCCAGCGAAAAACTCTTATCATCATATTCATAGGTATACTTGAAATCAATCTGCTCGTTGAATACGACCAGTGTATGTATGGTAGAACTGATATCCCCCAGCGGCATCCTGTCAATATGGGATAAGATGAATACTGCTTTAACAATTGTTCCTATTCCTTTTTCCGAATCAATCCTGAATGTTCCTCCCGTGCTCTCCGCTGCCTGCTTAAAAAACGGAAGCCCGAGGCCTACGATCCTTGTTGTTCTTGTTGTAAAAAACGGGTCCTGTGCGCGTTTTACCTGATCTGTCGTCATCCCGCATCCGTCGTCCCTGATAATGACAGTCAGCGTATCTTCTTTCGTCTTCACGGACACTGTGATCTCGATCAGTGCCGCCTTTGCCCGCACAGAATTCTCGGCAACATCCAGTATATTCAGAGATATTTCCGGCATCATGGCTTTATTCGTACTTCGCCAGGATGCCGTCTATGTCGTCCACAGTCAGACGTCCGTAGACTTCATCATTGATCATCATAACCGGCGCGAGTCCGCAGGCTCCCACGCAGCGGCATGCATCCAGCGAGAACTTACCGTCCGGAGTACACTGTCCGCCCTCAATGCCCAGCTTCTCCATCAGAGCATTATAGATATCTCCGGAACCTTTCACATAACATGCTGTTCCGAGACAGACAGAGATCCTGTACCTGCCCTTGGGATTCAACGTAAACTGTGAATAAAATGTAGTGACTCCGTATATCTTTTCCAGTGGAATACCGGTCTGATCCGAGATCATCTTCTGCACTTCATATGGAAGATACCCGTATATGTCCTGTGCTTTCTGCAGGATCGGCATAAGAGCTCCCTTTTCGTCCCGAAGCTCATTGATCACTTTCGCGAGAGCCTCCTCCTGCTCTTTCGTTCCGGAAAACGGAACGGTACCTTTCTTATCTGCCATTCTTCAACCTCCAATTCTGTTTCAGTAACAATTCGAGCGTCAGGGATGAACGTACCGGACTGTTACCCGTTTTGTGCTCATTACAACAATAATATCATACGATATCCCAATACGCCACTTAAAAGTAAGAAAATTTCGTCTATATTATATATATAAATTATTTTCCTGAATATTTATACAATATCTGTAATTAGTCATTACTGTTTATACAATTATTGCTTTTTAAATATTCAAATGTTATACTGACTGAAACGGTAAAAGTTCGATTTCTATTCTTTGAGGAGGGCTTATGACGATCAGAGATATGCAGAGAGTCCTTGATGCACAGTTTCTATATGGAGAGGAACTTGCCGATCTGGATGTACAATTCGTTTTTTCAGCGGATATGATGAGCGACGTCCTTGCATACTGCGGGAAATGTTCCGTCCTCATCACCGGTCTTTGCAATCCGCAGGTTGTGCGTACAGCCGAGATGCTCGATATCTGCTGCATTATCTTCGTACGCGGCAAGATGCCGGATGAGAATATGCTGGCACTGGCAAGAGGAAAGTCTATCGCTGTTCTTGCCACGGAGCATTATATGTTCACCACCTGCGGCATCCTGTACGAGAACGGACTCAGAGGAGGTGCCTGAATGGGAGATCAGCTCATCTTTACTTATGTCATCGACGGAAATGATTTTACCCGCGCGGGCGAGGCCAGCAGCTCAGTCAAAAACAAATTGAAAATGCTTGGAGTCGGCAGCGACGTTATCCGGAAGACTGCCATTGCCATGTATGAGGGGGAGATCAATATGGTCATCCACGCAGACGGCGGCACGATCACAGTCACAATATCGGACACGGACATTACCATGGTTCTCGCGGATACAGGCCCCGGTATTCCTGATATCGATCAGGCCATGCAGGAGGGATTCTCCACTGCCCGTGAAGAAGTGCGTTCTCTCGGCTTCGGGGCGGGAATGGGACTTCCGAATATGAAGCGGTATTCCGACGAGATGCATATCGATACTGTGGTAGGACAGGGAACAACGATCACCATGAAAGTCAATCTGTAAAGGGGGAACTGCCTGTGGGTGCAAACAAATTTATTCGTTCCGTACGACTTCGGGAATCTGTCTGTCAGGGATGCATCAACTGTATCAAATACTGCCCTACTCAGGCAATCCGGGTACATAACGGAAAAGCACATATCATAGACAAGTTCTGCATCGACTGCGGCAGGTGTATCCGCTACTGCCCCCATCATGCCAAGATTCCGGTCTATGATCCGCTTTCCGTTATTAATAATTTCAAATATACGGTAGCCCTTCCGGCTCCTTCTCTTTATGCGCAGTACAATAATCTGACCAACGTGGACATTGTGTTAAACGCCCTGCTGAAACTGGGATTCGACGATGTATACGAAGTGAGCGCGGCTGCAGAACTGGTGTCCGAGGCTTCCAGAGCATATATCAGGCAGCACATGGACGAGGCCCCATTCATCAGTTCCGCCTGTCCTTCCGTGATCCGTCTGATCCGGGTGAAATTCCCCGCACTCATCTCCCGGCTTCTGCCTATCAAGGCGCCGGTGGAAGTGGCGGCAGAGATCGCACGGGCACGGGCGATAAAGAAGACCGGACTGAAACCGGAAGAGATCGGCATTATTTTCATCTCTCCCTGCCCGTCCAAAGTATCTTACGCAAAAGCTCCTCTCGGGATTGAGAAAAGCAGCATCGACAATGTGGTGGCGATCAAAGATGTATATCCGCTCCTGCTGCCCCATATGAAACATGACGAAAGCCAGTTAAAGCCGCTGTCCCACTCCGGGCGCATCGGCATCGGCTGGAGCAATGCAGGGGGCGAGGCAGGCGGTCTGCTCGCCGACAGCTACCTTGCGGCGGACGGCATTGTAAATATTTTGCGTGTACTGGAGGAGCTTGAAGATGAGAAACTTCACGGGCTCACATTCGTAGAACTGAACGCCTGCAGCGGCGGCTGTGTCGGCGGCACGCTCACTGTGGAGAACGCTTACATCGCCATGGCAAAGACAAAACGCCTGACGAAATATCAGCCGGTGTCAAAAAGCCATCTGGATGATACCACGGAGATCCGGAATATGTACTGGGCGGATGATATCGAATATGAGCCGGTCTTCCGCCTTGGAAATACATTCAAAGAGAGCCTGAAAATGATGAGCGACGTGGAGAAACTGACAGCCCGATTCCCGGGACTTGACTGCGGTTCCTGCGGCGCTCCCACATGCCAGACGCTGGCCGAGGATATCGTGCGCGGGGAAGCAACGCCCAACGACTGCATCTACGTTCTACGCTCAAATATCGCGGACCTGTCCCAGAAGATCGAGTCACTGACACAGGGAGATAAATCAGGAAAACCGTTATCTGAAAAGGAAAAAGAAATGCTTCATAAATATATCAAAGAACTGACCACGGATCTTGCCTCATTCGGGGTGCCGGGAAACTTCCGGCGACCGTGACCAGGTCCGCTGACGATGACGGCTGAACGATGACAGCTTGAACTGTCAGATAGATTCTGAAAAGAAGGAGAATCAATGAATATGAAATTACAGACTGTACTGGAACTGCCGGAATGCAGAGTTCTTGTAAAAGGTAATCCGGAACGTGAAATATCAAAGGTATTCTGCTGCGATCTCTTAAGCATCGCTATGGGGAAGGCCCCCGCCGGCAGCGTCTGGGTAACTGTTATGGGAAACAAGAACACCCTCGCCGTAGCCACCCTTGCGGATGTGGCATGCATCGTGCTGGCAGAGGGCATCGGGATGGATGAAGGAACTCTGGCGAAAGCGGAAGAGGAAGGAATCGCCATACTCTCAACAGAACTTCCGGTATTTGATATCGGCCTCGAAATCTACGAAGCAGGTGCATCATGATCCCGCTCTATTATGACCTGCATATCCACTCCTGCCTTTCTCCCTGCGGGGACGATGATATGACGCCTGCCAATCTGGTCGGCATGGCGGCGGTCAAAGGGCTTGACGTGATCGCTCTCACAGACCATAATTCCTGCAGGAACTGTCCTGCTGCCATGTACCACGGAGAAAAGTACGGCGTGACCGTGATCCCCGGCATGGAACTCACAACTCGGGAAGAGGTTCATGTGATCTGCCTGTTTCCCTCGCTGGAAGACGCCCTTACATTTGACGCTCTTGTATATAAAAAACTGATGCCCGTTCCCAATCGGGAGGATATCTTCGGCAGGCAGCAGATCATGAACGAAGTCGATAAAGTGACAGATACGGTGGAGAATCTTCTCATCAACGCCACTTCCATCTCTTTTGACGATGTGTTCCCGCTGGTAGAATCCTTTCACGGGATTGCATATCCGGCTCATGTGGATAGGACTTCCACGAGCCTGATCTCAAACCTGGGTTTCGTCCCGCCCGGAAGTTCGTTTTCCTGCGCGGAGTTCAATGACTTTAAAAATCTGCATCGGATCAGGCGGGAGCACCCGTATTTTGAAAAATGCAATGTGATCTGCTGTTCCGACGCCCATTATCTGGAAGATATCCATGAACCGGAGTATCTGCTGTATGCAGAGTCGGGAGCAATCCCCGACATACTGGATGTATTGATAAAGCGCAGAAGATAACCTCTCTCCTGCGCTTCTGTATATCGGATCCTTTATTCATTTAAACCGGTAGCCCACCCCCACTTCTGTAATGATATGCTACGGCTGGGACGGATTCTTCTCGATTTTTCTTCGAAGAGTCGCCATGAACACCCGCAGGGTTCCCGCCTCCACTCCTTCCGCATATCCCCACACTTCTTTTAAGATATAATGGTGGGTCAGGACTTTCCCTCTGTTCGCGATCAGAAGAAGCAGGATCTTATATTCGATCGGGGTGAGATGGACTTCCTTTCCGTTCACCTCCACGCGCCTCTTCTCATAGTCCACCATCAGGCCGCCGTCCAGAAAACACGAATCCTGATCCGCCGCCCGGTTTTCCTTTTTTCTTAAAGCAGCGCGGATCCTTGCCAGAAGCTCCCCCATATAAAACGGTTTTGTGACATAGTCGTCCGCTCCTGCATCCAACAGGCGTATCTTCTCCGGTTCCTCCTGCCTTGCCGACACGACGATAATCGGAGTAAAAGCAATCTCACGGATGTTTCTGACCACGTCAAGGCCATCGCCGTCCGGCAATCCCAAATCCAGTATCACCAGATCCGGTCGGTTGGCATAGAAGAGGCTTAACGCTTCTTTTACTGTCTTTGCCGTCCAGAACGTATAGTTTTCTTCTTTCAGGCTCATTGATATAAAATGAATAATGTATTTGTCATCCTCAACGATCAGTATGGTCTGCTTCTCTTCCATCCCAGTCTGTTCCCCCGTATTCTTCCTCCATTCCGACAGGCTGTCCCGCAGGCTGTGCGCTCAGCCAAAAGACAAATCTGGCACCGCCCTCCGGCCGGTTCTCCGCACAGATCTCTCCTCCATGGGCCTTTACGACTTCTCTGCATATAGCAAGTCCCAGTCCCATTCCATGCTTCTGGTCGGGTCCCCGGCCTGCAAGAGAGACAAATTCTCCGAAGATCGTCTCCTCCTGTCCCGGCTCGATCCCCGGCCCGTTATCCTCTACAACAAAGTACACCCTGCCGTCCTGATATGACACATTCAGCCGGATCACCCCGTTTTCTTTCGTATGTTTTACCGCATTGTCCAGCAGGTTTACCAGTACCTGAACGATAAGCCTTGCGTCCACATCCGCAATCAGCACTTCTTCGGGTACTGAATCCTTAAACTTCCTGTGTTCCCTGAGCCCACTCACATGACTCTCCGCTTCATAGACAAGATCTTCCACTACTTCTTCTCTCCTGCTGATAAAACCTGTGCCGCTCTCGATCTTCGTCATGCTCAAGATATTCTCCATAGTGCGGGTCAGCCACATGCTCTGTTCCCGGATGTCCCTTACAAGTTCGTCCTGCTCTTCAGGCTCCGTCACATGGCGCTGTATAATCAGATCACAGTCCCCTATGATCCCCGTCAGCGGTGTCCGGAAGTCGTGGGAAATACTGCGCAGCATACTGCTTTTCAAGTGTTCCCTCTCCACCTGAAGCTTCGTCTTCTCCTGTTTTTCATAGATCCGCTCGCGGTCGAGGGCAATTCCCATCTGCCCTGCCACCGCGCGTATGAAGATTTCCTGCTCCGCGCTGATCCCACGGTCTCTCGTAAAGATAACAATCTCTCCCGAATTGCAGGTAATGCCGCCAATCGGGAACAGAAGGGCACCCTCTGTGCCCGGCTGGTCATCCCTGCCGCGTTCATCCAGCCTGACGGCAGCATCATAGCCGGTATTTTCTTTGATATAAGAAAGCCCGAGAGCCGTGATCTGTTCCGTTCCCGTGACATTGATGAAACGTTCCGAGAGTTCCGACATGCGCCGGGCCGTCCTCTCATTTTCTTCCGCGATTTCTACCTGTCTGCGGAAACGTGCCGTCATAGCCGACGAGATAAACGATATGATTAGGAAAAAGATCATCAGCGCCACATCGTCCGGATTCATGATCGCAAATGTATGGACCGGTACGGTGAAGAAATAATTGAAAATCAGCACACTCGCCACCGCGCCGATCACACCGTACTCATATCCCGCCGTAAAGGCGCCGGTCAGAATCACACCGATCAGCAGGACCATGAGGATATTTTCTTTCATAACACCGGCGCGGTTCAGATACAAACCGATAAGACCTGCCACCAGTACAATCGCCGCCGTCCGTCCCAGATAGATAAACCGCTCTCTGTACATGATCTTCTTTATCCATCCGTTTATCTTTTCCATCTGTCCCATTCTCCCCGTACGATACTTTTTCTCCATCTGATATTATCACTTTGATGCAGATTTGACAATGCGCTTCTTTGCCGCACAATGGAGAGCATTTCAACCTCACTCATAAGTTCTATTTAAATCCTTTTTTAAAAACAGCCCCTCAGGGAATTTACCCCGAGAGGCTGTTTTGCGTCTTAGATTATATATAATTTTACTTGCTTAAACAGCTCTCTTTTCCTGCTCTTCCTTTATCCGGTCGATATATGCATACGTCTTTCTAACAATTCCGGCTTTTTCTTCACGGCTGCGTTTAATAAAACCGTCCACTTTGCGCATTACCCATAATCCGTATGTTCCACCTGCAATCATGAGCAGGAATAATAACAAATCTTTCAACATATTGATCACCCTCTTTTCTTATCTTTATCATAATCTTTCTCATATTAAGAGAGTGATAATATCCACCGTACAATTGTTTAGATTTTGTTTAGATGCATCTTCATTCAGCAGTTTCCCGTATATACATATTTCAAATACTTCCCTGCCGCATCTCGAAGCTGCTATACCTCTTTCACATCCGTGCCCTTCCGGTCCGTCATCCTGTATCTCGGGAAAAACCTTGTCACATTGAGTACAATTTCGAAACTCACGGATACAATCGAATCCAGCGCAAGAGCTGTCACTATTCCGTAATTATCACAGATGATTTCTTCTTTTTCATTCTTTCTCACTATGCATCTGCCGTACTGATTTTCCGTTAATCTGCAGTAATATAGACAAACCGTGCAAACGACTGCTGTCCCCCTGCTTTCCCAACCATCTACTGCTGTTCGAGAGACCATCGTTTCGTGATCTAGACTTTTATCCCGCTCTCCCACTGTTCCCGCAGGGATATCTCTTGCTTCCCCCTTCCGACAGAGCATCCACGCGAACTCTGTGGCATAACCCGCCTGAAATTCTACCTGAGACGCACGGAACCGACAGAATTTTCCCTTTGACCCGCTGCCCGGGGAAATATGGAAATAGTCCGCATACATCACGGAATGGGTAGAAACCACAATCACCGTATCCGGCTCCGGTCCGATCCAGTGAAGTATAGAACATCTGCTGTACTTCTTCCTTGCTCTCCGCTCCCGCCCATACTGGCACTTTCGTAGCAAATAGGAAACTCTCCCTCGGGTAACGATCGACCAGCGCGACTTTTGCTGCCTTTTCCGACTCTCCGTCATTATAGCCGTATGCTGTGCCAAAATATCGAAATCCTGCTTCCATAAAGCGGTCTGCTATTTCTTTTGTCTTCTCAATATCTATCACATCGCCGTCCATGGAAAGCCGCATCAGTCCGAATCCAGACTTGGGTCTCCCGGCTTTTCCCCGCCGCCAGTACAAAAAACAAGGCAACAGTTTCGGCAACTGCTGCCCTGTATCAGGTCTTGTTTATTTTCTTCCCATCGCTTTTACTTCTTCAAATTCTCTCCCGATTTCCTCTGACGGCTTCGGTGATAACAGAGATACCACTACAATGCACAGGCAGGAGAAGATAAATGCCGGGAGCAGTTCGTAGATATCCCAGATGCCGCCCAGCGGACGCACAAGCAGGTTCCACACGAATACCATTCCGGCACCGCCGAGCATACCGGCAATCGCACCGGCTCTTGTGGTTCTCTTCCAGAACAGGCTGAAGAGCATCAGCGGTCCGAATGTTGCGCCGAATCCGGCCCATGCAAAGCTAACGATCGTAAAGATAACGCTGTTCTCATCCAGGGCGATGATAATCGCTATAACTGCAATCAGGAGCAGCGTCAGTCTGGAGATATTGAGCACTTCACGGTCAGAAGCTTTCTTGCGGAACAGTCCCTGATAGATATTCTTTGCAAATGCGGAAGCCGCGATCAGCAGATAAGAATCGGAGGAACTGATCGTCGCCGCGAGGATTCCCGCCATTACAAAACCGGCAATCAGCGGCGGAAGCAGGTTTGTGGACAGCAGAATGAACACATTCTCCGCATCTGAAGAAGTGGTCAGCGCCGTCGGATAGAGGGCGCGTCCCATTACGCCGATAAACACGGCGATCGTAAGTGAGATCAGCACCCATACCGTCGCAATACGGCGGGAGCGGGTGAGCTCGTCTTCATGACGGATCGCCATAAATCTTAGAAGAACCTGCGGAACTCCGAAGTATCCGAGTCCCCATGCCAGCATGGATACGACAGAAATTATCCCGTAAGGAGCAGCCTCCCCGAACAGAGGAACCCCGTTTACAGCCTGCTGCACACCGTCTACAGTCTGAGGCGTCGCCATACCGAAGAATTCAAGAAATCCCGGAATGTCTTTCACATTGTCGATCACCGCACCGAGGCCGCCTGCCGCATAAGTTCCCACGAGCACGATCACGCCCAGCGCAATGATCATTACGATGGCCTGCATAAAATCCGAAGCACTCTCCGCAAGGAAACCGCCGATGATCGTATAGATCAGTACGAACACCGCGCCCACGATCATCATCGGAATATACGGCATACCGAATAATGTAGAGAAAAGCTTGCCGCATGTCACAAGGCAGCTTGCCGCATACACAGTAAAGAAGATCAGGATAAACACTGCCGCGATCGTCATGATCACTTTCTTCTTCTCATGAAAACGGTTGGAAAAATAT
The DNA here is from genome assembly GCA_946491795.1 of uncultured Lachnoclostridium sp. Lineage (GTDB taxonomy): Bacteria > Bacillota > Clostridia > Lachnospirales > Lachnospiraceae > Mediterraneibacter > Mediterraneibacter gallistercoris. Next base: position 14,274 of record CAMLYF010000002.1, read on the forward strand.
TCCGGCAGTGTGATCGCATTTCCTGCCTTCTCACTGTACCGGCGCAGACGCTTGGATACGATCAGCCAGTTGATATATGTACCTGCTGCCAGACCGATGGCTGTCCATGCCGCATCCGCGATACCGCACCAGTACGCCACGCCCGGCAGACCCATGAGGAGCCATCCGGACATGTCCGATGCCTCCGCGCTCATAGCCGTCACCCACGGGCCGAGACTTCTCCCGCCGAGGAAATAGGCGTCCGAGCTTGCATTTGCTTTCCGCGCAAATGTAACTCCTATAATGATGACTGCCGCCATATAGATGATCATGGCAGTCAGAATCTGTAAAGTATCTCCCATTCCATATAGTCCTTTCTGTATACGATACCGGGAAATCCGGCATCTTTTTCTCTGTGTCCTGTAAATCATGATGCCACAACAGAATCAGGTGTATCCCAAGACACAATATGCGACTAATTATAAACAAAATATAAAGTTTTGGCAATCATTTTCTGAACGCCTTCTCTATTTTTATCCGCGTCTCTTTTACTTTTGCATGATTCATCCCCCCGCAGTTGATCCCGATGACTGCCTCATCCGTCATCACCACTGACGGGAAATAGAAATCGCACAGTTCTTTATCATCTGCCACATTTACTATAATACCGGCAGCCCGGCACTCTTCCCATATCTTTCGGTTTACCTCATGGTCATCTGTAGCCGCCAGAACGATCTGCGCGCCACGGATATCCCCGGTGCGGTATTCTCTATGTTCTGCCTTGATCTTCCCTTCTTCTTCCAGCTGTGTCAGTTCTTCACAGAGTTCCGGCGCGATCACATGGATGTCCGCCCCGAATTTGAGCAGCGTCCTGATACGCCGCAGGGCAATCGTTCCGCCTCCTGCAACAAGTATCTTTTTATCCGCAATATCTATAAACATTGGGAAATAAGGTCTGTCCATCTTATACACTCCATTCAAATCAGTTATGCCGGCACATTCCGGGGATTCGGACTGCATAGAGCAGAATCACAGCATATACAGCAGTGAATTACAGATACACGCCGCGATATTGCTTCCGCCTTTTCTTCCCCTCGCCACAATATATGGAATATCACTAAGCGTCAGAATCAGTTCTTTTGACTGTACTACATTGACAAATCCCACCGGCGCCGCGATGATCAGCTCAGGTTTGAGTTTTCCTTCATTGATCAGTTCATAGAGACGCACAAGTGCAGTGGGTGCGTTTCCGATGGCAAAGATCATCCCCCTGTCCTGCTCTCTGTTCTGATACAGGGCCGCCGCCTTATCCATACATGCCGCCGCACGGGTCGTGCCGTTCTTCTTAGCCGCCTGCGCCACATCCTCGTCAGACATAAAGCAGTAGACTTCTCCCCCGTACTGAGCCAGCCGTTTCTTATTGATGCCGGCTTTTGCCATCTGGGTATCTGTCACAATAGAAGCGCCGCTTCTGATCGCGTCAAGCGCCTGTTCCACCACGTGATCGGAAAACACAAGATTATCCGCATAGTCGAAATCCGCGCTTGTATGGATACATCGCTTCACAACAGGTTCTGTTCCCGGGATCAGTTTTTTATCTCCCAGTTCTTCCGTGATAATCTCAAAACTTCTCTTTTCAATGTCCGCAGGAAGTACCTGCTCCAGTTCATTCAGCATATCCTGTCTCCTTTCTGTCACCTGTTCTTTCCGTGCATAAGTATATCTTCTGTCTTAACGCAGACGTACCCCCGCACCACACGTCACGCGATACACTTCATCCGTATATTTTACAAGTTCCGTACAGATGCGGCCGACAGATTCTCTGTATTCTCTCTCAAATGCGTCTGTCGGCACAAGTCCGCACCCGATCTCGTCACACACGATGATAAGATCTCTGTTTTTATCAAGGATCTCTCCGGTCAGCTCCTGCGGCGTCTTTCCCGCCTGCAGCCACCTTCTCACAAAAAGATGGAAGTGATCCACAGCACCGCAGGAGAGAAGCTCCTGAAGAGAGCAACCTGTTCCGTCCGCCCATTCTGCATCCGGATATAATTTCTTCGCATATTCAAGTTTTCCCTGATATGCGCCGCCCGTTATAAATTTCATCCCGTGCCGTCCTTTCTCTTCCGATCCGTCTTCCTGCGCATCAATGCCTTTCATCCGATCCCGCGTTCCGGACGCCGTATCCGAAACTGCTTTTATGCAGACCGGCACCCCGAATACCACTTCCGTCACCCGGTCCGCCATCTCAGCCAAAGCACGGCTGATCGTCCCCAGATTGTCCTTGTATGCCGTCATCTCTTCCGAATCCGGCACGGACTCCCGAAACACATCGTTCGTCACTACAACAAGATGTGCACATCGTTCTTTTAACATCTGCACGCCTCTTATAATGCATTTCACCGTATCTTTCCCCGTATTTTCCGCGCCGCCGGGTTCATACATCTCATTGGCGGTAAGATTGGAGATACATTCCAGCAGAACACAGGAACCTTTCAGATCCGGCGAATCCGGCGCCGAAATCCTGCCCGGAAGATCTACATACCATTCAATGGTTGTAAAACCTTTGCCTGCGCGCATTTTCCGGTGAGCTTCTATCTTCTTCTCTGTCTCCTGCCCATATGGAACCATATCGGCTATATAATAAAGAGGAGGCTTTTCTGCCGTACCGCACAGCTGTCTGTGCTTTTCACAGATCATCTTCTCCGCATAAGCAGATTTTCCGCTGCCGCTGCCTCCTGTAACCAGCTCCATCATCTCTGTTTCTCACCTGCACTTTCGCCTGCCGGTTTCCTGTATTTCCTAAAACGGATTCTGAAAAGTGAATCCACAATGAATATTGCAAGGGCAATCACTCCCGCGATCTCCAGCGTCTGCATCAGATAATATGAGGACTGTGCTCTGTTGTCTGTTATGATATAGTAGACAGTCCGGTACATGCCCGCACCAGGCACAGTAGGCAGGATGCCGGCGATCAGAAAGACCGTAACCGGCGCTTTGAAGATCCTTGCAACTGTATGCGCCAGAAGGGATATGACAAGGGCTGACAGGAAACTGGCCGTCACCACGTCTATTCCACGCTGTATGCTGAAAAAGTAAACCCAGCCCCCGCCTGCGCCTGCGACTCCCGCCTGCAGGATATATTTCTTCGGTGTCTCCACAAGCACTGCAAATCCCATAACCGCGATAAAACAGCCTGCCGTCACAAGAAAAAGTTCTGTCATAGAAGACCACCTCCCTGCCAGAATACATTCACCGCCGCAATCCCGACACCGGCTCCGATCGCCACAGCCGCCGCTGTCACGAAAGCTTCCAGCACCCGCGCTCCTCCGGAAATGTAATCGCCGCGGAGCGTATCCCGTATTGCATTGGTAATCGCCACTCCCGGCACAAGCGGCATAATACCGCTGATGATGACCGTATCCATATTCAGGACCGGATACCACGCTTTGAGCAGCATTGCCGCCGCGGCAACTCCGCCCGCACAGATCATATTCAGGATAAAACTGCTGATCCGCAGTCTCTTTCCGATTGTCATGATAACCGCCAACAGGATTCCCACAGCCGCGGCAGCCAGGACCTCCCGGAGTCCTCCGCCAAACAGCGGGGCAAACCCGGCCGGGACCAGCACGGTTGCCACATTATACATCCAGACTGTATATTGTCTGCCTTTTATGCTTTTGAGCTTTTTCCAGGTCTCCTCTGCCGGCAGTTCTCCTGCACAGTATTTCCGTGAGATTTCATTCACCTCTACAATGCGGTGCATATTGGTTCCCCTGTCGTGCACTCTGCGCATGACAGTTACCGCCTCCTGCCCCGGTCTCTCAATCGTAACAATAATTCCGGTCAGCATGACAAGAGACTCTGTCCGCACTGCGTCGGTATCCGCTGATCTGCCTGTTCCGGAGGCGGACCCGCCGGCTGTGCAGGCAGTATCAAGAATATGCTTGATCGTATCCTCCACCCGGTAAGTCTCTGCTCCGCTTCTCAGCATAATCTCTCCGGCAAGTACTGCCATATTTGCGATTGATTTGTCGTCCATATCCATTATCTCCGCTATTTCAGATATCCGCATACCGGTATTCCAGAGCCCCGCTTGCCGGGATCTGCCGGATGCCGGTGATGTCCGGATTTACAAGATTTACACTCTTCATTGCAAACAGCGGGATAATGTAAAACTGCTCTCCCACTGCCAGCTGCTCCGCCTGATGGAGCAGTTCCGAGCGTTTTGCCGGATCTGACTCGGAATTAGACGCCGCAACAATGGAATCATATTCCGGATCATTTATGCCGCTGCAGTTATATGTGCTGTTAGACAGCAGCATGGACAGATAAGTGTACGGATCTGCGAAGTCCGCTGTCCAGTTCATACGGCACAGATCAAAGTCTCCCGCATATCTTGTAGAATAATTTGCCTGCAGCTCCTGTGCCTCAAGATTGATCGTAATGTTCAGGTTCTCTTTCAGCTGTTCCCGAATCACCTGTGCTGTATCGGAATCCATCTCCAGTGTGGGATAGTTGTAAGTAAGCTCCGGGAATCCCTCTCCGTCCGGATATCCTGCTTCCGCCAGCAGTTTCTGCGCCTTTGACACATCTTCCTCAAAGGGCTGTTCTGCCTCATCCACAAAATATTCTCCCGTGTTCTTATCTTTCATATATTTCGCCACCAGATTGTATGTAGGCTCTGTGTCGCTTCCCACAATCTGGCAGAGCTCCTCTCTGTTGATGGCAAGATTAATCGCCTCTCTGACCCGTACGTCATTTAAAGGCTCCACATTCAGGTTCATGTAAATGTACCGCGTAGCGATCTGATCGGTCACAAACAGGTCGTCCGTTCCTTCATACGCTTCCATTACTGTAGAAGAAAGAGCAGTCGCCACATCCACTTCTCCCGCTTCATAGGCATTCGCCATGGACTGGGTATCATCGAAAAACCGGTAGGTGATCGTATCCAGATTTATCGCATCCGCATTCCAGTAGTATTTATTCTTTTCAAGGACAAAATACTGATCCGGCACATATTCCGCAAGGCAGAAGGGCCCGTTGGACAGGCTTGTTCCGGGATCTCTGTCCCATCCGCTGTCTACAGAATCCGCGTATTCCGAGCAGGACGGTGTATAGACCGGAAGCCGCAGCAGATCGAGAAAATAGACGCACGGTTCCGCCAGACGGAATACAATAGTATGGTCGTCCGGTGTCTCCACGCCCAGAGAGTCCATGTCTGCCTCACCGTTATAGACTGCCTCCGCATTCTCAATAGGGAACAGATAATTGGCATATCCGCTTCCGGAAGCAGGGTCAAGGGCACGTGTGATCGTATTCATAAAATCGGCAGACGTCACAGGCGAACCGTCTGACCAGAGGGCGTCCTCTCTCAGATGAAACGTCCAGACCGTAGAATCGTCATTCACATCGTAGCTTTCCGCCGCCCGATACTCGATCTCGCCGTTCTCGTCGTAAGTAAGCAGTTCGTCCAGAGCACTTACCGAATAAGCCAGATAAGTCAGGGCGATCGAACCTGCCGGATCCATTGTCCCTGTATCGCTGCTTATAGCGACTGTAATTCCTTTGTCTCCCGATCCATCAGAAGGGTCCGCGGTGACACAGCCGCTCAATAGACCTGTACAAAGCAGTGTCAGCGCAAGTAATGCTGCCGTCATTTTTTTTCTCATGTCTTATCTCCTACTCGTTTTAATTTATGCCGCAGCAGTTCATACCGCCTGAGTGAACTGCCGCTTTGAATCTGTGACGTCATCCTGTAACCACTGCTTCTCCTTCCGCTGTGACGTTCCGAATACAGAAAGCATGATACTTCCCGCCCGTCAAAGGAATAGCTTTCGGGAATTTCTTCGCAGCAGCAGTCTAACGCATAGCCGCACCGGCCTGCAAACGGACAGCCGGACCGATTAATGCCTGCGCCGTCTTTCAGCGGAGCTGCCTTAATCTTTGCTGCCCTGAGAGGATCCGGCTCCGGTACGGCCTCGATAAGCTGCTTTGTATATGGATGCCACGGATCAGAACAGATCCGCTTTGTCTCCCCCATCTCCACAATACGTCCGCCGTACACGACACCGATCCTGTCGCTGATCCTTCGAACCACGTGCATATCATGGGAAATAAAAAGACATGCGAAACCGATCTTTCTCTGTATCCGGAAGATCAGCTCCAGTATCTGCTCCCGGGTAGTCGCATCCAGCGATGAGAGTGCCTCGTCACACACAAGGATTTCAGGTTCCACGATCAGGGCGCGGGCAATCCCGATGCGCTGCCGCTGGCCGCCCGAAAAATCACAGGGATAGCGGTCTGCATCTTCCGGGGAAAGTCCGGTCAGCCGGAGCATCCTGTCGATCTTCTCCGCCATCCGCCCATTCTCCCGGCTGTGGCGTGATGATCGTCTTTCCGGCCTGCGGCGGTCTGTCCCGTTTACTCTGTATCTGGCTGCTTCAAGCGCTTCCTCCAGTGCCTCACGCACAGTAAGACAGGGATTCAGCGATGCATATGGATCCTGAAAAACCATCTGAACCGCGCCGGCAAATGCCTCCATACGCCTGTCCCTTCTCAGTTCACTTCCCCGATACCAAAGCTTACCACTGTCTTCCCTGAGCATTCCCGTCAGGATTCTCGCTGCAGTGGTCTTGCCGCTCCCGCTCTCTCCTACAAGCGCGAGGATCTCTCCCCTGCGTATCTCAAGAGAAAGATCACTCACCCCCTCACATTCGTCAAATATCTTTGTCACATGTTCCATCTGTAAAAGAGGAGCATTCCCGGTTTCTCCGGTTTCATTTACTGCATTTCCGCATCCGTGTCCGGTCAGCCTGCCGCCCCGGGCGTCCCCCAGAAGCCGTCTCGTATATTCTTCCACAGGTGAATAAAAAATATCTTCAGCAGTACCATGTTCCACTATTCTTCCATTGTGCATTACATACACTCTGCTGCACATGGCAGCGGGCACTCCCATATCATGGCTTACAAGAAGCATGGACGTTCCCGTTTCCCGGACGATCCTCTTTAAGAGCAGCAGGATCTGTGCCTGTACGAGGGCGTCAAGAGCAGTTGTCGGTTCATCCGCTATGATAAGCTCCGGTTCACACGCCAGTGTGATTGCAAGCACCACTCTCTGGCGCATCCCGCCGGACAGCTCGAACGGATACTGCCGCATCCTGAGTGCCGGGTTTCGGATTCCCACCATGTCCAACAGTTCCTCCGCACGTGCCGTTGCCTCTTTACTGCTGCATTTCCGCCGTGTCTGCACCGTCTCCCTGATCTGACGTCCGATCTTGACAGACGGGTTCAGAGAGCTCAGAGAATCCTGAAAGATCATAGCCACATTATGCCCCGGCACAGGTTTCTCTCCACTGACCGCGATCCGCTCCGCACGTATCTCCGCATGGTTTCCCAAAAGCCCCATCACGGCCAGCATGGCCGTGCTTTTTCCTGATCCGGACTCACCCACAAGCCCCGCAATCTCACCTTTCTCCACTTTAAAACTGATGTCTTTTACAATCTCTGAAGCGCCGTTTTCCGTCAGATACTGTACGCTCAGATTTCTTACATCCAGTACACTCATCTGTTATCTGTTCCTTTTCCCGAATGACTGCCCACTCTCTGTTCCACCGCGGTTCCTATCATGTTAAGGGCTAAAAGCATGACACAGAGTACAATGAGCGGATATACCATCTGATACGGATAGAGCATCATCTGGCTTCTTGCTTCCTGAATGATCGTCCCCAGACTGGCCGCCGGTGCGGCTATTCCTACTCCCAGAAAGCTTAAGAATGCCTCTGTAAAAATTGCCTGAGGTACCAGAAAAATCATATTGACCACGATCATGCCCGCTGTATTCGGCAGAAGATGCCGTATCAGGATACGCAGCGGCCTGATGCCCTCCATCCGCGCAGCACAGGCATACTCCGTTTCCTTAAGTTTTATGATTTCCCCTCTTACGATCCGCGCCATTCCAATCCATCCTGCTATGCATAAGCCCAGTATCATGCTGCCGACTCCTGCTCCCAGAACAAGCGTGATCAGGATCACATACAGCATGGACGGAATTGCAGAAATGATATCTGCAAGACGCATGAGTACAATATCCGTGCGTTTTCCCGCATAGCCGGATACCGCGCCATAGAACACGCCTATGATCCCATTTATCAATGTACTGATCAGACCGACAGCCAGACTGATTCCCGCTCCATACCACACACGGGTAAACAGATCCCGTCCGAAACGGTCAGTCCCGAACCAGTGCATCAGAGAACTTGTCTGATTGCGTATCCCGGCATTCTGCTCCGAAAAGGACCACGGGCCGAACAGCGGCACAACAACCGACAGCACTATCCATATGCCAAGTATGATACACCCGATGAGCGCCATGCGGCTTGTGCCTATGTAGTTTTTCCAATGCTGCCGTATCCGTCTCAGCAAAGCGTATTCTCCTTTCACCGTTTTCCCTGAACTGTTATCTTATCCTCTCTCTTCCCGGTATGCCCTGCGGGTTTGTGGATCCAGCCATGCACAGAGCAGATCCGTAATCAGATTGACAATAATCACCACGGCTCCCATAAATATGGTCAGCCCAAGAATCAGTGTATAATCCCTGTTCGTGATAGAACCTACAAACTCCCGTCCCAGTCCCGGTATCGTGAAGATACTTTCGACCACAAAACTTCCGGTAAGCAGTGACGCGGAAGCAGGTCCGATATAGTTAAGAACCGGAAGATAAGCATTTTTAAGAGCATGGGTAAGAATGATCCTTCCTGTCCCCAGTCCCTTTGCCCTCGCAAACAAGACATAATCTTTCTGAAGTTCTCTGTCCAGTGTATTTCCGACCAGCCTTGCGATCATTGCCGAAGGATAGAGTGCCAGCGCCGTCACCGGAAGGATATAATGGACCGGACTTAAAAGTCCGGACGCCGGCAGCCACTTCAGCTTCACACTGAATACTAAAAGCAGGAGGATCGCCGCCGCAAAGCTCGGAATCCCTGCTGCCAGCATTCCCCCCGCCGAAATAAGTTCTCTGACCCACCGCCGTTTTGACATAGCTTTCAAAATACCCAGCCCGGTTCCCAGAATTACAGATACCGCCAGTGCCGTGATCCCGATGGATGCAGTGATCGGCCACGCTCTCGCTATAATATCTGACACTTTTGCAGCCGGATCCTCATAAGAAATCCCCAGATCTCCCCGTACCACATTTCCAAGATAAGAAAGATACTGGGTCATGAGCGGCTCATTCAGACCGTATTCCCGTTCAATCGTCTCAACTACCTGTTCGGACACCCCGCCCCGCTGAAACGGGCTTCCGGGGATGACCCGTACAAGAAAAAATGTCACTGTTACAAGCACAAAAAGTGAGAGGATGCCTGTCAGTATCCGTTTCCATGTATAGCGCAGCATCTTCTCGCTCTCCTTTCCGCTAATCCTTCTTTTATTCCGCCACTTCCGCCAGCTGAAACTTTACAACTTTCGCCAGATCCTCAAGCGCAACTTCAACCTGATATCCGATCTTTCCCGCACTGAAAATAATCTTCTCATGATCCTCCGCGCTCTTGTCGATGGTCGTGGCAAACTGCTTCTTCATACCGATCGGTGAACAGCCGCCGTGGATATATCCGGTCAGGGGAAGAAGCTCTTTCTGCTTGATCATCTCAATGCTCTTCTCTCCCACACTCTTTGCCGCTTTCTTTAAGTTCAGTTCTTTCTCCACCGGGATTACGAACACATAGTGCTCCTTTGATTTTCCAACCGTAACCAGTGTCTTGAACACAATATCCGGATCCTCGCCCAGCGCCTGCGCCACTTCCGTACCGCTGATGGCTCCGGTGCTCAGATAATTATAACTCTGATAAGAGATTTTCTTCTGTTCTAATATACGCATGACATTTGTCTTTTCGTCTTTTTTACCCATATCTGTCATCCTCCCGGGATATTGTAGCACTTAAGTCCGAGGGATGTCTATATATTATTTCCCGGATGTCTCTGAGCTGACTGTTCTCAGTTCTTTATTCTCTGCATCGTTATCATGCTTACAACAGGGATGCATACAGAATCCGTTTCTGACGATTTGACAAAATATCCCTTCGTCCCTAAAATAGAAAAGTACGATTTTTACAATGAAGGCAGGGAAAATATATGAAGAAACCAGTTTTCTACCGAATTCTGTTCTATGCCATCGGGCTTCTTGTGCTCGCGCTCGGACTCACCCTGAACACAAAGACAGGACTCGGCGTCTCACCGATCATATCGGTTGCTTACAGTATCTCAGAAATATTTGATCACAACTTCGGAAATATGACTCTGGCACTGTACAGTCTGTTTGTTGTGATCGAAATAATCCTCCATCTGATCCGTGACAGGAAATATACAAAAAAGTCTGGCGGCGTCCTCGCCCATGCAGGAAAGGCCGACCTGAAGTTTATCTTGCTGTTAGATTTTCTTCAGATCCCTTTAAGCCTCATCTTCACCCGGTTCCTGAATATTTTTTCGGCAGTCATTCCGAATCTGTATTCAGACCGCCAGAGCACGGCAGGTGAGATGACCGTCCGGGTAATCGTCCTTATCATCGCCATTATCCTGACCGGCATCGGTGCCGCCATGTCACTCAATATGCGCATTGTGCCGAACCCCGGCGACGGCATCGTGCAGGCCATCGCCGATACGATCCACAAGAGTGTAGGCTTTACGAAAAACTGTTTTGATCTGACAAACATAACCATTACTATAGTTTTAAGCTTTGTATTTGCCGGACACCTTGTGGGTGTGGGCGTCGGAACTATTCTGGCTATGATCGGCGTAGGGCGGACCATAGCGGTATTCAATCATTTTGCATATGCGGAAATGAAAAAACTGGCAGCGGTCGAAGATTAATCGGCTGCTGCCAGTTCTGTTCTCACTCTATAGCTTTTTCTCTCACCGGATATTATTTACCGGCAGATCTCGCTTAACGGTGCAATCTCTATTCCCTCTTCTTTAAGGGCGCTGCGGATTTTTTCCACAAAGAGAAGAGCTTTCTCTCCATCTCCGTGCACACATACGGAATCTGCCTGGATCTCAATATCCTTTCCTGTAACGGCGGTAACTTTTCCTTCTTTCACCATGCGGATCACTCTGGCTATCGCTTCCTCTTCATCGCGGATAAACGCGCCCTCTTTCCTGCGGTTTACCAGACTTCCGTCCTCCTCATAACCGCGGTCCGCGAATACTTCGCTGGCTGTCTTTAAGCCGCAGTCTTTTGCCGCACGGATTGTCTCGCTCCCCGAGAGCCCCATCACGATCAGCTCCGGGTCATATTCCTTGATGGCTTCGCATATGGCAAGAGACAGTTCATAATCTTTCGCCGCCATATTGTACATTGCCCCGTGGGGTTTCACATGCTGCAGCTTCATCCCCTGAGCCTGACACATCCCGCCCAGAGCGCTGATCTGGTACAGTGTATACGCCTTTGCCTCCGCCGGGGAAACAGCCATATTTCTGCGTCCGAATCCCATCAGATCCGGGAAGCCCGGATGTGCGCCGATACGGATGCCTGCAGCTTTCGTCCTGCTGACAGACTCCATCATCACGACAGGGTCTGACGCGTGGAATCCGCATGCGATATTCGCCGAAGAGATCAGCGGAATGATCTTTTCATCCATCCCCAGTGTATAGCGTCCGAAGCTCTCTCCAAGATCACTGTTTAAATCAACTTTATACATATTTATTCACACTTCTTTCTTTGATCAGTCCAGTCTGAGCATCCGCTCAATAAATCCGGTATCCGCATTTCCGGCACAGAACTCCGGATTGCGCATGATCTGGTACTGGAAGTCCAGATTCGTCTCCACACCGATGATCACCATCTCATCCAGTGCAGAGCGCATCTTCTGGATCGCGGCATTGCGGTCCGGCGCGTGTACGATAACTTTGGCGATCATGGAGTCATACTCCGAAGGAATCCTGTAGCCTGTGTAGAGCGCCGTATCCACCCGCACACCGTTTCCGGCAGGAAGATGGAGGTGCTTCACCACGCCGGGACTCGGCATAAAGTTCTTCTCCGGGATCTCCGCGTTGATCCGGCACTCGATCGCATGGCCGGTAAGACGGATACCTTCCTGATTAAAGCTTAAAGGTTCTCCCATAGCCACCCTGATCTGCTCAATGATCAGATCTGTGCCTGTGACCATCTCCGTAACGCCGTGCTCCACCTGTATACGGGTATTCATTTCCATGAAATAATATGTTCCCTTCGGGTCAAGGATGAACTCTATCGTTCCCGCATTGGTATAGTTTACCGTCTTAGCCGCAAGGACAGCATCACGGTTCATGGCATTTCTGATCTCATCATTAATAGCCGGAGACGGGGACTCCTCGATCAGCTTCTGATGGTTTCTCTGCACCGAGCAGTCACGTTCGCCGAGAGCCACCACATTGCCGAATTTATCTCCCATGACCTGAATCTCCACATGACGGGGATTCTCGATGAATTTCTCAATGTACATCGTGTCGTCGCCGAATGCATTGGCGGACTCTCTCTGAGCCATATTAAACTGGAATTCAAACTCATCGGAGGATTTTGCCACACGCATTCCCTTTCCGCCGCCGCCTGATGATGCTTTGATCATGACCGGATATCCGATCTCTTCTGCCAGCTTGATACCTGTTTCTGCATCATACACCGGTTCTTTTGTCCCCGGCACCACCGGAACGCCCGCTTCCATCATGGTTTTACGCGCGTGGGACTTATTTCCCATGCTGTCGATCACGTCTGCTTTCGGTCCGATAAACGTCAGCCCGTTCTTCTCACAGAGCCGGACAAAATCTGCGTTCTCCGACAGGAAGCCGAATCCCGGATGGATCGCATCGGCGCCCATATTGAGAGCTGCAGTCACAATGCGCTCCATATTGAGATAACTGTTCTTTGCCGGCCCCTCGCCGATACAGATCCTCTGGTCAGCCAGCTGTACGTGAAGGCTGTCCTTATCTTCCTTTGAATAAACCGCTACGCTGCGGATCCCCATATTCCGGCAGGCACGGATGATCCTGACAGCGATCTCTCCGCGGTTTGCGATCAATATTTTCTGAAACATCAGCACTCCTCCTTAGTCCGACAGCTTCTTTACCTTGAAGAGCGGCTGCCCGTACTCTACTTTCTGTTCGTTGCTGACGAGAACCGCCTCGATCTCGCAGTCATAATCACTCTCGATCTCATTCATCAGTTTCATGGCCTCAAGGATACATACTGTCTGTCCTGCTTTCACCACATCGCCGACTTTGACAAACGCCTCAGCGTCCGGAGACGGAGCAGAATAAAATGTGCCCACAATCGGGGAAATAATATAATTCTCATCTACTGTATCTTCAACCGGAGCCTCTGTCTTTACAACAGTGAGCGGTTCTCCCGGCGTCCCCGCGCTGCCTCTGCGGCTCATCTTGATCTTTGTATCGCCCTCCTGAATGCTGAACTCCAGCATGGAAGACTTTTCAATAATATTTACCAGTTTTTCGATCTTTTCCAAATCCATATCGGTTACTCCTATCTTTTTTCTCATTTACTGAAACAGTTTGCTGAGGCGCTTTGCTACCAGACGGCACTCAAGCACTTCCCGGCAGGGCTGATAGATCTGCCTGCGCAGTTCATTGAGTCCGGCCACTTCGTCGAGCAGAAGCTGCTGGGCTTCCTCAACTGTCACGGCTTTAAAGCGCACTTTGTTATCTGTCTTACACTGCGCAAGCTTCGGAATATCTACCGAGATCACAGTTGCTATCTTTGCATATCCGCCGGTTGTCTGGCGGTCGGAAAGAAGCACGATAGGCTTCCCGTGGCTCGGCACCTGCACAGAACCGAACGCAATACCGTCTGATATAATATCCGCCGTTGTCTTATATGCGATAAACGGCCCTTCCAGCCTGCATCCCATTCTGTCAAAGTCGCTGGTAACCGTATATTCCGAGTTCAGAAATGTCTCTCTGCCCGCATTGGTAAACACATCCTCCTGCGGTCCCATCACAACGCGAAGAGTCACTTCATCGTAGTCAAACTCATCCAGATCCAGGCTTCTGGATAGGAAGTACGGCAGATATCTTCTCTTAATGCGGAAACCGATATAGTCCCCGTCTTTGAGCCTGCGGCCTTTGAAGCCCCCGATCCCGCATTTGATATTCGTAGAACGGCTGCCCATCACAACCGGTATGTCCAGATAACTGGAAAATGCAATATATCCCCGGCTGCCGGTACGGCATCCCGCGAAATCCAGCACGTCTCCCTTGTGCATATAAAGGGCTGTGTACATCTTCACCGGCTTCTTGTTCACACGGGGCTGGAAATCCCCGCCGGTGATGGCGATGATCGTCTCTGAGGTAAATTCCAGACTGGGTCCCATCAGGGTAAATTCCAACACCGCCTCATTCTCCGGGTTGTCCAGAAGCAGATTGGCAATCTTAAAGGAGCGGACATCCATGACGCCGGAAACACTGAACCCCTGACTCTGATAGCCGGTTCTTCCAAGATCCTGCACTGTTGTCAGCATCCCGCCTTTTAAAACACGAAAGCCCATAGATTACACTCCTTTCTGATGGATCACACACTGATATGTGCCTTCATCCACCTGTTTCTTTATTTCCAGATACTCCTCTTCTGTCACAGGAACAAACCGGATATAGTCTCCTGCTTCAAAAAGGATCGGCACCTCTCTCCCCGGATCATAAGTCTTTACCGGCGTCATGCCGAGAAGCTGCCATCCTCCGGGAGAATCCAGCGGATAAATGCCGGTCTGGGAGCCTCCGATCCCCACGCTTCCCGCCGGGATACGTATCCTCGGATTGGCAAGTCTTGGGGTGTGTATCCTCTCGTCCAGTCCTCCCAGATAGGAAAAACCGGGAAGGAATCCAAGCATATAGATCAGATAATCTTTTCCGCTGTGGATCTGAATCACTTCTTCCGGAGTCAGTCCTGCATGATCCGCGATATTCTGAAGATCCGGACCGTATTCCCCGCCGTAGCAGACCGGGATTTCAAAGATTCTTGATTCCGAAGCTTCCCCGCTGATCTCCAGCTTCAGGAGCTTCTCCATACGCGCGCGAAGACCTACATAGCTTACCACTCTGGGATCATAATTGATAAGCAGAGATGCGAAAGCGGGGATCATATCAGTGACTCCCTCAATATGCTGTGCCTTGATCATGCGCACCAGCGCCGTGATCTGCGCGTTGATCTCCGGGGAAATCTCCTGACCGAATTCGATCAGGAGAGAGGAATCCCCGGCAGTACAGATTTTGATTTCGTTCATTTCAATCTCCTTTACATAATCAGAGAAGCTGGCTTAAATTCGTTCCGAACGTCCTGATCCCGAGGTATGCGGATACGATCACGACCACGATACCGCAGATCAGAAGCCATGTCGGGTGCTTGTAGTCCTCGCCCATGATTGATTTCTTCTTGGAGGCGATCAGGCATACACCGAGCGTGATCGGAAGGATCAGACCGTTCACCGCGCCTGCAAGAACAAGCAGGACAGCCGGCTGTCCGAGAACCGCCATAACAACTGTACTCAGTGCGATAAATAAAATAATAAACACATTCTCATATTTCTCAATACTCTTGTGGAATGTCTTTAAGAAAGACACAGAAGTATACGCACATCCCACGATAGATGTAATCGCCGCACAGAGCAGAACCAGTCCGAAGAAACGGTATCCGATCTCTCCTGCGCCGATACGGAACGCGTCTGCCGCCGGATTGTCCGGATCAAGCGTATGCGCCGGTGATGTGGCTGTCGCAACTACAACGCCGAGGATCGCGAGGAACAGGAACACGCGTACGATAGTGGCGATGCCGATTCCCATAACAGAACTCTTGTTGATCTCTTTCAGATTTTCTTTCTTCGTGATACCTGCGTCGATCAGACGGTGAGCGCCTGAAAATGTGATATATCCGCCTACTGTTCCGCCGAGAAGCGTCAGGATCGCGGTTCCAAGCTCGTCCATCGGAGCTGTCGGCATGACGGTCTCTTTCAGCGCCATCCCAAGTGGCGGCTGAACGATTACGATCACAGCGAAGATCACGACGATCATGATGCCGCCGAGGATCTTCGTCAGT
Source organism: uncultured Lachnoclostridium sp. (assembly GCA_946491795.1). Lineage (GTDB taxonomy): Bacteria > Bacillota > Clostridia > Lachnospirales > Lachnospiraceae > Mediterraneibacter > Mediterraneibacter gallistercoris. Next base: position 30,325 of record CAMLYF010000002.1, read on the forward strand.
GTATCCATTGCATTCAGCGCGTTCTTCATCAGGAAGATGACGATCGCCACGCCGCCTGCGATAAAGCAGCCGACTTTCTCCGGTATGCCAAGCAGAGTATTAAAGCCAAGGGCTCCTCCGCCTACGTTACCGATATTGAATACAAGTCCGCCCGCGACAACCAGAAACGCTACCACATAGCCAAGACCGGGGAGCACCCTGTTCGCCACATCCTGTCCCCTCATGCCTGAGACGCAGAGCACGCGCCACACATTGAGCTGGACAATTGCTGAAAGTATGACCGAGATCAGAATTACAAATCCGAAACTCGCTTTCAGGCTCCCTGTAAATGTTCCCGTCTGGGTGAGGAATCCGGGTCCGATGGCAGAAGTTGCCATCAGAAAGGCAGCGCCGATCAGGACGCTGAGGCTTTTTTTGTTTGTCTTTTCCATAATTTCTCATCCTTTCATATTAAGACTAATGGTTAAATTATAACGGAACGGGCGATTTTCGGCAATATTTTTCGAAATCATTGTTAAAAAATTGTTAATAAAAGAGCAGAATACCTCTCATAGATACTCTGCTCTGTAAAAAACTGTTCTATACCATAAAACTCACACTATTATGATTAGAATGCAAGATCATATTTCACAACATCGATCAATGCTTTTCCATCTGCGTAGAACAAAATTCCGTCTGCGGATAAATCCGTATACAAGGTCGCCGAAAGCACCTGCTCTCCGTTGTTTACAAATATCTCAACACTGAAATTATCCAGTATGATGCGCATTGTAATCCTGCCGTTTTCGCTGTTGACCCGGCTTCTGCGCTGATGAATGATCGCTCTTCTGGAGCCTGAAAACTTCCGGTCAACTTTCAGGATGGATTCGTGGGGACGGAAGCTGACAGCCGTATGGCAGGTATCATTCTGGGCAAAACGTACGGCAAACTTGCGGTACATCTCTTCTCCTTCTGCCGGGCGAAGCGTCAGTTCCATATCGATCCGGCGTCCTTTCATACCATCAAGCCGGATCACATCAGACACCTCCACATTTTCATAACTCACCTTATTGGTCCGCATCTGTTCAAGTTCACGGACCGGCTTCTGGATCAGGCGTCCATTTTTCACGGAAAGTTCTCTTGGCAGGCTCATCTGCCCGAACCACGGGCGCTCCGGGGAATGCAGATTACAGGTATCCCAGTTCTGCATCCAACCGATCATAATCCGCCGTCCGTCCGGCGCCACCACGGTCTGCGGAGCATAAAAGTCGATTCCGTAATCAATCGCCTGATTATTCTCTTCAATGAATGTATCTGTCTCGTTATCGTAATTTCCTATAATGCATACGGTTCCATTTCCATTATGGTATTCAAACCCCTGCGGAAGCATATCCTGCGGGCTGACAAGAAGAACCTGTTTGCCGTCCAGTTCAAAAAAATCCGGGCATTCCCACATCCGTCCGAAACGTCCGTTATTGCTGATCAGTGTTTTTTCAAACTTCCACTTCAGACCGTCCTCACTGCTGAAAAGAAGGATCCTTCCATCTTTGTCCGGCGTACAGTTTCCTGCCACACAGCGGAATGTGCCGTCGGGCGTCCGCCAGACCTTCGGATCTCGGAAATCAAACCGGCTTCCTCCTTCAGGGAGATCATTTTCATCAAGAACCGGATTTCCTGAATATTTCATATAATCTGTCCCGTCTCCTATGGCAATACACTGTCTCTGCACTTCTCTTGTACTTCCGTCCGGCTGGGTCTCCTTGACTACTCCGGTGTACATCAGCATCTGCCTGCCGTCATCCAGACTGACAGCGCTGCCTGAGAAACAGCCATCCCTGTCATAATCTGTATCCGGAGCAAGTGCCGCCGGCAGATATTTCCAGTGAAGCAGATCACTGCTCACCGCGTGTCCCCAGTGCATCGGTCCCCAGTGGGAATTATAAGGATGATACTGGTAAAACAGATGGTACTCTCCATTATAATAAGAGAATCCGTTAGGATCATTCAGCCATCCCACCCGGGTTGACAGATGAAACGCCGGTCTCGGCTCATCCTTTATCTGTCTTTCTCTTGTCTCTTCATATTTTCTTGCATCACGTAAAATCTGGCTCATGCGTCTGATCTCCTTTTTGTATATTTTCTTTATATTATTTAAAACATATTAAATTGAACCGGATTACTCCGGAAGTTTTGCTTACGCCGTCGTTTCCCTCCGGATCAGAATCGGCGGAATCACCTTATGTACCGGCTCCTTTAAGGGTGACGGCCTTCTTTTCTTGCGTTCCTCCATCTGAGCGGACAGAATTTTCATTGCCTCGTTTGCGATCAGGGAAATCTGCTGTCCGACTGTGCTTGTCGGAATGACAGCCTCTCTGGAAATCGGAGAATTATCAAAACCAATGATCTGATATGTTTCCGGCAGCTTTCCATATTTCTGGAACAGGAAATTCAACAGCACATTGGCATGGGTATCATTGGGCATAAAAATCCCTTTTTTCCTGTCCGGATACTTTTTCTCCAGAAGTGCCACAATTTCCTCTATTTTATTTCTGTTTTCTTCAAATGTATTTCCAAGATGTGTCAGGATCAATTCATACGGAACATCATACTCCTCGCAGACGTCCACAAAGCCTTTGATACGCCCTGATGCCGGAGCTGTATCCGGGATATTGCCATTTACATGGATCAGGATATCACAGTCGCTCTTTCTCAGCAGGCTGGCCGCCTGCACACCTCCCATATAGTTATCTGTGTTGACACTGGAGATGTACCGGTCTTCTCTCTCGATCCCCACCACAGGTACATTATAGGATGCAAGTTCTTCAGACGGGATCGTCGGACTTAATACGATCATTCCTTCTATATTGTAAGCCATCAGCTCTTCAATATATTTTCTCTCAACATCCGCCTTTTCATTTCCCGCAAAAACAAGAAATTTATATCCGTATGTTTCGTATGTGGCGAGGATCTGGTTCAGCATTTCTGAGTAGTAATGCATATATAGATTAGGAATAATGATCCCCACAAACTCTGTCCTGCCGCTGGCAAGGATTCTTCCCACCTTATTTTCCTTATAATCAAGCGCTTCCAGAGCATCCGCGATCTTCTGCTGGTTCTCCAGAGTCAGCGAATCCGGATCGTTAAAATATCTGGAAATCGTTGTTTTGGAAAATCCGGTATACTTTGCAATATCTGCAAACGTTACTTTCTTTGTCTTCATATTGTTACGCCTCACATATTATGGACAGAACTGTGGTTTTTCAGGTAACCGTTCTATCTCTGAATGATTACAGTATATCAGAATGTGAATCAAAAAATCAATAAATAACCGGTTACTTAACCGGTTTTGTGAAATGTGTACAGAAATCAGGAGTCAAAAATATGACATATGCCGAAAAAATAATTTTTAATTGACATATACACCCTAAAAGACTATGATTGCATTAAAGGAACCGGTTACTTAACCGGTAACATATCGGTTTCATATAAAGATTCATCAAATAAAAGGAGGAGATGGAATGAGAAGACGATTGCTGTACCTGACGGTAACACTCTTCGCTGCTGCCTGTCTTGCCGGCTGTCAGCAGAAAGATCCCGAACCGGGAGATATCGCCGGATATGACGAGGGTGAAGAGTATCTCTCCATATGGGTTCACTCAATCGAGGACACAGAGGAGGGCCAGGCTTACAAAGAATCGGTAGAAACTTTTAACGAGGCTTATGACGGACAGTATTTTGCTGATATCGAGTTCGTGCCGAGAAATGACAGCGGCGGCGGTTACTCCGATAAAGTAAATGCTTCTGTCATGGCAGGCGGACTTCCGGACGTCCTTACAGTAGACGGGCCGAACATATCCGCATACGCTGCCAACGGCATCATCCAGCCCCTGGCTGATCTTACGGAGGAAGAAGAAAGCGAATATCTTCCCTCGATCATCGAACAAGGAACGGTAAACGATGAGCTGTATGCCCTCGGGGTTATGGAATCCAGCGTGGGCTTCTACTATAACAAAGACATCATCGAGGAAGCTGGCATCGAAATTCCGGATGCAGATGATCCGTGGACATGGTCAGAATTCCTTGACATTCTCGAGGAGCTGAAGCCGCTCATGGATGAGAAAGACGGTTACCCGCTTGACATGACATTCCCGGTAGGCGAAACAAGTATCTACTACTTTGCACCGTTCGTCTGGTCCGGCGGCGGTGAGCTCGTAAGCGATGACGGACTGACCGTAGACGGTTACTTCAATTCGGATCAGACAAAAGCTGCCATGGAGTATTTCCGGACAATTGTAGAAAATGAATATATGTCCGAAGCTCCTATCGACCATCTCTTTGAGAGCGGAAGAGCTGCTTTCAAGTTCGACGGTGCATGGGAAGTCAATACAGTATACACAAGCTATCCTGATATCAATCTCGGAGTTGCTCCTTATATCGTAAGCGACGACTGGGACGGCGAAACATATACGCCGACCGGCTCCTGGGCATTTGCCGCATCCTCTGAGACAAAGGATATCGAAGGCGCCACAGAGCTTGTCAAATGGATGAGCGGCGTGGAGAGCGGTATCCGCATCTGGGATATGACAAAGAACTTCCCGTCTACATATGAAGCATTTGAAAATATCGATGTCTTCCAGACAGATGAGAACTACAGTGCTCTCTATGAGCAGCTGAGCACTTACGGACATCCCCGTCCGAAGACTCCGGTATATCCGCAGGTGAGCACCAGCTTCCAGGAGGTTCTGGAAAGTATTGCTCTGAGTGGAAAGGATGTGGACGAAGAGCTTGACAAAGCTGTGGAACGGATAGATCAGAAATTGGAACGTTATACGAGGGAATAAAATATGAAGAAAAAGAATTCAATCTTGGGAATGGCGTTTTTCGGGCCTGCACTTGTACTGCTTACGCTGTTTTTATTCCTGCCGATGCTGCTCACATTCGGATTCAGTTTTACAGATTACTTCGCACTGAATCCTGAGCTGACGCATTTTGTGGGACTGGAAAACTACATAAATATTTTTAAAGACGACCTTTTTGTACAGTCATTTTTAAACACCGTAAAATTCGTTATTATCATCGTACCCCTTCAGTGCGGCGGAGCTCTTCTGCTTGCACTGGCCATCAACAAGGCGGCACACTGCAAAAAATATTTTAAAGTAGCATTTTTCGTACCGGTAGTTATGTCCCTGGCTGTTGTGTCCACACTGTGGATGCAGATCTACAGCCCGGAGGGTATCCTGAACACACTGCTTGCGAATATCGGAATCGACGCACAGCCGTTCATCCACAGTGCCGACCAGGCGCTTCCGTCCATTGCGATCATGAGTGTATGGCAGGGCGTGGGCTATCAGATGATCATCTTCCTGGGCGGCCTGCAGAACATCAATCCCGCACTCTATGAGGCGGCGGAGATGGATCACGCAAGCGGATGGCAGAAATTCAAAGATATCACACTTCCGGAACTGAAACCGCTGTGCATCTTCGTATTTATCACAGTCACGATCGGCGCATTCCGTATGCTGGTACAGCCGATGGTCATGACCGGAGGCGGTCCGGATCACTCGACTTACACACTTGTGTACGACATTTACGAGACAGGTACGGTCAACTGGGAGATGGGTCTCGCATCCACAATGGCGATCGTATTTACCGTATTCGTCGTAATCCTGACAATTATTCAGAATGTATTGACTAAGGACAAGGAGGAGAGAAAACATGGTAACAAAAAAGCAAAAGCGAATTAACTGGATCCTTGTAGCCATTCTGCTGGTGCTCTCGATCTTCTTCCTGTTCCCGGTCATCTGGATGCTTGCAAACTCCTTTAAGCCGGATGCAGCGATCACAGCGGACATGAATTCCATCGCGGCTTTCATACCGCCGGCACTAAACGGAAACTTCTTTGACAACTATGTTTCCATCATCACGAATACAAGTTTCCTGAGATATATGGGCAACACACTTTTATACGCAGCGATTCTGATCGTCCTGAGCATCATCGTAAACGGTCTTGCCGGATATGCCCTTGCAAAGATCAAGTTCCCGTTCCGCGATCAGTGGCTCATGATCATCATCATGCTCCTGATCGTACCGACAGAGACGGTCATCACGATCCATTTCCTGATCATCGCGAAAGCCGGTCTCCTGAACACGATCATCGGTTATATACTGCCGCTGATCGTAAACCCGTTCAACATCTTCCTGTTCCGTCAGGTATTCGTCAGCCTGCCGGACGATGTATACGAGGCAGCACAGCTTGACTACTGCGGCCCGGTGAAATACTTCTTCACCATGGTTCTGCCAATGTCAAAAACAGTTGTTGCAACCGTCAGCGTATTCACTTTCCTGAATGTATGGAACGATTACCTCTGGCCGTCACTGGTATTTACATCAAGCGACCTGCTGACCGCTCAGATCGGTTTGAACTCTATTACATCCAATGAGAATACAACAATGGGGCAGACGCTTGCAGTTATTACCCTGATCACAATACCAGTCATCATCATCTACTCCCTGTTCTCAAAACAGATTGTAGAAGGTGTTACATCAACAGGTTCAAAGGAAGGATAAGGAAATGAGTTTTATAGAATTTAAAAATGTATGTAAAATGTATCCCGGATCAAATAAGAATACAGTAGACAACTTCACTCTTAATATAGAAGAAAAAGAATTCATCGCATTTGTCGGCCCGTCCGGCTGCGGAAAATCGACAACTCTCCGTATGATCGCCGGTTTTGAGGAGATCACAGGCGGCGAGCTCTATATCGACGGCAAAAAAGTAAACGATGTAGCTCCGAGAGACAGAGGCATTTCAATGGTATTCCAGAACTACGCCCTCTATCCTCATATGACAGTTGAGAAAAACATCGGATACGGTCTGAAGAATATGAAAATGCCTGCAGACCAGATCAAACAGAAAGTAGACTGGGCGATCAAAATCCTCGGACTGGAAGAATACCGCTACCGCAAACCGAAAAACCTCTCCGGCGGCCAGCGCCAGAGAGTAGCACTCGGACGTGCGATCGTAAAGAACTCCAAAGTGTTCCTCATGGATGAGCCTCTCTCAAACCTTGATGCGAAACTCCGTGTCAGCATGAGAACCGAGATCAGCAAGCTCCACAGACAGATCGGCGCTACTACGATCTATGTAACACACGATCAGGTCGAGGCTATGACAATGGCTGACCGTATCGTTATCATGAAAGACGGTGTGATCCAGCAGGTTGGAAAACCGATGGAGCTCTACGATCACCCGGTAAACCAGTTCGTAGCAGGATTCATCGGATCCCCGCAGATGAACTTCTTCGATGTGACAGTTGACAAAGACACCGTGAAATTCAATGATGGCAGCACAATGACACTGTCCGAGGGCATGATGAAGAAACTGAACGGACGTCAGGGCGAAATGGTACTCGGCATCCGCGGCGAGGATATCAAGATGGATGCACAGAACATGGAGCTCAACAAAGACAACGCCCAGCACGCAGTCATTACAGACACAGAGGTTATGGGTAATGAGAACAACCTGTATTTCAACTTCGGCGGTGCTCAGGCCGTAGCCCGTGTATCCAAATATGAAATCAGCCAGATCGGCGACAGAATCAACTTCGTATTCATGCCGTCAAAGATGCACTTCTTTGATAAAGAGACAGGTGTGAATTACACAGAAGCATAAATACATTCCTTAAGAAAAGATCCCGTTCATCCTTATTGACGGGATCTTTTCTTTATTTCATGCTCTCCGCCTTGTACCTCTCTTTCAAACGTAGTAAGATAAAAAGAGTGTATGAGCAAATAGTGATTACGAAGCATAGGAGAAAAAAATGACAAAATTTGAGGAATTTGAAGAGGTTATCGCGCGCCTGCGTGCTCCGGACGGATGCCCCTGGGACCGCGCGCAGACCCATATGAGTCTGAAAAAGACATGTATCGAGGAAGCAGCCGAAGTAATCTGCGGAATCAATATTCTGGATCAGACCGGAGACGCCGACAATCTGAAAGAAGAGCTGGGCGACCTGCTCATGCAGGTAGTGCTCCACGCCCGGATCGCGGAGGAGGAAGGTCTCTTCACCATGGATGACGTGATCCAGTCCATCATCGACAAGATGGTACGCCGCCACCCGCACGTCTTCGGCGATTCGGACGGCCCAGGCACCGACGGGTCTCAGGAAAGCTGGAATGAAATCAAGAAAAAAGAGAAAGCCGGAAAAGAATGGACAGAAGAATACCTCCCCGAAGCATTCGAGGAGGCGAAAGAACTTATCGATAAGGCAAAGGAGCGGAAAGGATTTGTTTAGGGCTCTCAAGAGCCGGAGAGCGACCCCTCCGGCCATCATGCACTTTTCGCTTCAGCTACCGGTATCAGTATCTGCAGCATAAAAATTGTGTTCTCTGTATTTACCGTAATAGTGCCATCATACTTTTCTGCAGTATGCTGAATACTTTTCATTCCGTACCCGTGATCTCTTTTATTTTTCTTTGTAGTCAGCGGCAGCCCGTTTTCAAAATGCAGGCTGCCTTTATAATAGTTCTGGATCTGAATCATAAGGATGCTGTTCTGGATGACAATCTTTACGCTGATAACCCGTTTCATTGCATCCTCCAGCTCCATGACGGCACGGATCGCATTGTCCAGAGCATTTCCGAAGATAGCGTAAATATCTTCTACTTTCATAAAATCAAGTCTGGCGCCGTCTGCCATACATGTCCAGTTGATCCCATGATTTTTACAGAAAAGTGCTTTCTCCATGAGTACGATATCGAGTGCGCGGTTTCCTGTCTGAAGCGCGGTATCATAGATCATAATATCATTTTCAAGTTCATTCAGATACTCTTCTCTCTCCTGACCGTCAGCCATATTTCGCAGCGCCCGTATCTGATGTTTCAGATCATGGCATTTCCTGTTAATGTTCTCAATCGTATCGCCCGTCATTTCATACTGTTTTTTCTGAAGGCGCCATGCCGCATTAATTCCCGACAATTCATTCTGCAGCTTCATCAGCTCTTTCTGACTGATCTGCACCCACAAAACATAAAAGCAGCATAAAGCATCGATGATCCGGTAGATCACACGATGCAGACTGCCCGCCTCGAAACCGGCAATAAAGGAGTCATCCATAAGGCTCAGCACCCACACAAGAGTTACAATCGTGGCAATCGGAAAAAGAGACTGCTTTGTCACAGCAATCCCTTCCCCCTCTGGAAGTTTCCTGGCCACGCATACATACGCCACAGTGTAGACAGCTAGAAAGATTAAAAATATTACAATATAGTTGTTACCCCCAAGAATCGAATAAATCAGATACAGATCATATGCGATATGCTGTACTGCACACGCAAACACTGTATAATAAGCAGCCCGTAGAAGAGCTCCTTTCATGCAAACCCATATGTAAACAACGCTGACTACAAGATATGACGCCCAATATACAAAATGAATAAATTCAACATCCGGTATTCCCAGATGGGAATTAATAATATATGAAAGTAGAATCAGAAAAATTGCCATACTTCCGGAACGCACTGCAAATCCTTTTTTTCGACGTAACGGCAGCATAAAGATCACACATGCTCCAAGCAGCTCCACCATATAGGATATATCATTCCAGACTTCCATCATCATAAGTCAATTCCTCCCATATAATTTGCCAGCGACTGCAGAAATTCTTTCTTCCTCGGTCTGCTGATCTTCAGCCAGTCTCCGCCGACCTGCAGGTCGTCTTTGTTAACAGAACTGACATACTTTAAATTCACAAGGTAACAGTTATTGCACCTCTTAAACGACAGTCCGGCAAGTTTGTCCTCGATTTCCTTCATCGGTGCTTTCTGCCGGAACACACCGCTATTTGTATGGTAATACAGATAATGTCCCGCAACTTCCACATAATGAAGATCATCCGTGGAGATTCTCTGCATTCCGCCGGGTGTTGTCAGAATGATGTTTCTGGTCTTTCGGTTTCTGATGATATTGAACGCATTTGTCATCTTCATGGCAAAGGAATAATAATTGACCGGCTTAATCACAAAATCCAGTGCCTGCACTTCATATCCACGTATTGCCATCTGCGCCATATTCGTTACAAATATAATGAGCACCTGCCCGTCTTTTTCCCGTATTTCCTTCGCTGTCTCGATACCGTCACGCCCCTCCATATCAATATCCAGACAGATCAGGTCATAGGATTCTTCACTTTCTCCGAGGAATTCATCTCCCGAAACAAAAGTGCGGATCTCAAGCTCATCTCTCACTTCTGCTTTAAGCCTCTGATAATACCCGAGCAGCCTTTCCCGCTCTTCTATCTCGTCATCGATTACTGCAATTTTTATCATAAACAGTTCCCGCCTCGCTGATTTTCCCACTCTTTAGTAACAGATTTTGTTCATTATAACATTATACTGCTTTTTTTGCCTCACCTTCCGGAAAGATGATCTTATAAACAAAGAAATAGATCACCATGGAAACCCCGCCCGTGATGAAAGTCACAAGAATGTTATAGACAGCCGGTGCGAAATAATTCTGGGCAATCGGCATCCACAGCCCGTTTACCGCATTACACACAAGCGATATCAATACCCACGCAATAAAGTACCACATGATCTGCCAGGCAAGATTACCGTGGCTCTTAAATGTGATATTTCTCTGGAGAGGAAAATTCACGCATTGGGCAAGGAATGTTCCCAGCTCATAACTGATAAAGTACCCGAGCCCTCCGCCGATCACCACTTCGCCGGCGGCATTTCTAGCCACCTCGTATCCGAGAATATTCCATTTATAGTCAAAGCCCGCAAAATGTATCGGGATCTGAGGCCACATAAACTCTGTTCCCGCCAGCCCGATGCCGAACAGATACGGAAAAAATGTAAACATCAGATACTGAAGGATCGTTACCCCCATACTGAACACCCAGAAGTAAAATATCTGATAGAGCCACTTTGCGGCTTTGGGGTGTTTTTTCTGAAACTGTTCCCACTTCTCTTTCATAGCACGTCCACCTCCGTCTGAGCGTCTCCATATCTGCTCTGTGCATCCACTATAATCTTGCCGCTTTTATCCGGACGGATAACAGCCAGCGCCTCCCCATAATATGTATCCGCTGTATCTCCAAGGTAACTCTTCTCATAGTAAGGGCAGGCACTTCCGATACCGATCAGCTTTCCTCCGCTGACATTCACCTTGATTTCTCCCCTGACAAGCGGTTTCACAGTCCCTTTCTCATCCGTATATTTCATCCGCACGTAGAGCAGGTCATCCGCTGTCACACTCTTCAGTTCCGGTTCCAGCGTAAGCTTAGTCTCATCTCCTGCCGTTTTCAGCGAGCATTCCGCAATTTTATTTCCATGTGCGTCAAATGCCTCCGCGCGGATCTCTCCCGGCTGATATACAGTCTTAAATATGGCTCGGCAGTCATGCTTCATCTGTTTTGTTCCCACACATTTTCCATTGATATACAAGGATACATGATGAGCACGTGCATATATCTCCACTTTTGCTTCTTTTCCGTCACAGCCGTTCCATGACCAGCTCTCTACCGCATTAGTCATCTTCCATGCAGACGGTGAATGGGGACTGTTTGTATTGTCCACCGGTATCACTCCGATGGCAATATCCTGCAGACCGAACGCAACCCTTGTATATGCCATCTCCGCCAGCGGTTTTCCGGTCAGGTCGATCCTTCCTGAGCCTGCGCTCACCCATCCTTTTCCCCAGTCAAACCGCGGCGCGTAATCCTTATATTCCCAGGAGCCGACACCGACTTCACCGAGATAATCCATCCCAGCCCAGACAAAGTCGCCGATAATTCGCTTATTCTCTTTTGTCAGTTCCCAGAATCTGTACGCGTCCGAACAGAAGGTCTCGCTTCCGAGAATCATACGATTCGGATATTTCTTCAGATCATGGATATATCGGTTAATTCCATAGTTATATCCCGCGATGTCCATATTGGCGAAAGCATCCTTTGTCTTAAGATCGCAGGGATACAGTGTAGCGCCGAATTTCATGAAGTCCGCTCCCATAATCCCTGACAGCTTATTAAAGAATTCACTCCCCACAGCCTTCTTCTTTTTCACATTTTCCACTGCCTGATCGGCTTTTTTATCACTATATACACCAAATCCCATGGAGCTTAAGAAATTAAAGAAGATATTGATCCCGCATGTAACAGGACGTGTCGGATCCAGCTCGTGAAATCTCCCGGTCAGCTCTCCACACAGTCGGATTCCTTTTTTCTGTGCAGTCTCCGACACTTCATTTCCCGTAGAATAAAGGACCACAGACGGATGATTGTAATCTTTTGCCACGATATCCGCCAGATCTTGTCTAAAATTCTTCTCCACCTCTGTTGCATAATCATACTTCGTCTTATGGATATACCACACATCGATATATTCGTCCATAACAAGCATCCCCATATCGTCGCATGCATCGAGCATTGCTTTAGAACATGGATTATGGGCACTGCGTATCGCATTATAACCGTTCTCTTTCAGGATACGGATTTTTCTTCTCTCAGCAAAATCATATGCACAGGCGCCAAGAAGCCCGTTATCGTGGTGGATACAGGCGCCTCTTAAGATTACCCGCTCTCCGTTAATACAGAAACCTTTATCCGGGCTGCACTCTACCGTGCGGATCCCGAATTTCACTTCCCGGACATCCTCGCCAAAGGTCACACGGCACGTATACAGCTTCGGCGATTCCGGCGACCAGAGCCCGGCATCCGGTATGCTTACCTCCCACAATTCCTGCCCGTTCCCCGACACACTCTTCTTCCCTGCAATCAACCGTTCCTCATCAAGAATCTCAAACTGAAGCTCTCCATTTCCCACAGTCTCTACAGATACCGATATCCTGCGCGTCTCATAGTCCAATGTGGCAATACGGATTCCGTCTATTTTAATATGATTCAACGGTAATGTATACAGCCATACCGGGCGGTAAATTCCGGTTCCCGAATACCATCTGCTGTTAGGCTGATCGCTGTTAACCACTTCAACTTTCAGATGGTTTTTTTCTCCATATGACACGAATTCAGAAATATCAACATAAAATCCCGTGTATCCGTAATCATGATAAGCTGCCTTCCGCCCGTTTACCGACACTGTGGCTTTCCGATAGACCCCTTCAAATTCCAGAATCAAAACTTTTCCATTCCACTCTGCGGGCACAAAGAAATTTTTCTCATATGTATAGTCCTGCGCGTCATACCATCCGGTATTGACTCCGCCCGGACTCGTCTCACTTTTTCCGTCAAGAAGCATGGCGTCATGGGGCACGTCTGTCGGAAAACCTTCTTCCGGATGGCCGCTTCTGTAGCAGATCCATGTATCGTTAAATGATATTTTATTCATAGTCTTTATTCCTCTTTTTTCAGCCAGAAACTCCCCCAGAACACTTTTATGCGTCCCAGGGGAGACTTCATCTATGCATTTATTCTTTCACACGTTTCAAAAATCCTGATATGACCGAGAGTAGAATACTTACTCCCATCACTGCGGCGATAGATATAATCGTCCCAACCTGGGATGAGTCGCCGAACATATTGATTCCCTGGATCGCATCCACAAAAGAGCCGACCGAATCTGTCAGGAGTTTCACTGTTGCTATACTATAGCACACAGTCATCACGATAACCAGATAATCATTGTCTTTTACGATGAGGATAATTCCGATCACTATCCCGATCACGAGCGCCGCCATGGTCACTGCATCCATCGCACCATGCGCCGGTGCCCAGACCGCATACCTCACCAGGGAAATAATACCCAGCAATGTACCTAATACGATAAAGTAAAATCCCACGGCTTTTGATTCAAGCTTTTCTTTCATTATTTCTGCACCTCCTCAACACGGATAGTGTCCTTTCTCTTTCCTCTGACGAGCATAACAATCAGGAAGATATCAAGTACTGCAAATACTCCAATGATAACATACATAGTCGGCTGCCACCACGGAGTAACAGCAACCACTTTTGAATCTACACTGTATCCATTCATGATTGAACTGTTTGCAATGATATACAGGTAATAATGCGCGCTATCCCTTAGTTTACCAAGGAGATATCCATCGTCATTGCTTTCGATAGCTGCAGTTATTGCCCGTGAACTTGCACCGCTGAAATCAAGACAGTACGTATTTGTTCCTGCTGCAAGGCTAGTTGTAAAATGAGCCCTGTATCCTTCATCTGTTGCAACAGCATCTGTTTCCTGCTGTCCATAGAATCCCCACTCATTCCGGAGAACCTGTGTACAAAGTGCTTCACTTGAAGAACACCATTTCATTCCCAAACGGTTAAATCCGTGCATGACAGCCATTCCGCCGCCCTCAGTCACTGCTGATTCACACCCGCGGAGTGCGCCTTCCCTATATGCCTGCTCATTGAAAAATACGCTGATTCCCTGACGATTATTTTCCTGATCATTTCCTGCCACATGTTTTGCTCCGGCATGGACGCCTTTCGATTCCATAGCCTGTACTTCTGGTATAATACAAAGATAACTCATAACAGCATCTTCTGAATAATACTCAAAATTTCTTCCGCCAAAAGGCGTCCTGTGAAGATTAACCCCGGGCATCCATACCTGAGCCATTCCCAGATACATAGCCTCTTCTGCCATCAGTTCTCCTCTTCTCTGTAGCAATTCTTTATTAAACGTAGAAGCAAGAATATTCTCGCACGGGAAACAGCAGTCATCTCTTCCGTCTCCATATTTCTCCTCGTCAAATTTTCCTCCGACTCCATCAGGTCCGTCTCCTACTACAACTGCAGGTTTCCCAACCGTCGGGATCTCAGCTGTTCCGAAATTATCTGCTGTCAGCGTCGCAAGCTCCTCAACTGTAAACTGATTCAGATATGTTTCCCAATCTTCATCATTGAAATCCTTTCCAATCATTGATGCGAGAGGTATTCCCTGATTATCTCCCTGTGTGTAATCATCGACAGAAAGAGCGTCTTCCGGTTTCTCATAATACTCACCGCCAAGCACCTCAATCATCTCATCTGTAGCCTCAATTTGTACCGGCGCTGTCGGGTAAGTTCCATCCCAATCATTTCTTGAAAGATACGTCACTGAATCTTCGATCCAATAATTTATATCACAATCTGCAAACTGATTCGTCACTTCTTCGTCCGTATACTGGGAAGTTCTGTATGTCGTATCATCAAACTCTTCAGACCACGTATAGGTCTTGTCTACAGAGCCTGATGACGGTGCTCCTGACACATCTACCATACCTGATGCGCCCTTTGCCGCCAACACATTGTTCAGTGCATCATGTGCATTGTCGCCGACAGAAATATAGTAATCGCCTTCACTCATAATATAGCCCTGAGTATTAGTATAATCATAACTTGCAAGAAGGTACTTGTCACATTCTATCGTAACCGTCTCTGACTCACCCGGTTCCAGCACATCCGTCTTATCGAAGTTTACAAGCTGAATCGCCGATTTTTCTACAAGGTTCTCTTTCTCATAATCTCCGTACGGAGTCTGTGCGTAAACCTGTACAACAGATTTTCCTGCCACATCGCCTGTGTTTGTAACTGTAACGGTAACTGTAACCGTGTCATCTGTCACTTCTACGCTGTCAAGAGTCTGATCAAATGTTGTATACGACAGGCCATATCCGAACGGATAAGAAACCTCATCCGTATAACTCCAAGCTTTTCCAGTCGATGAGCCTTTTTCTGTACTTGCATTTCCCTGACCAAGAATTAAGTCTTCATAACGGGTCTCATAGTATTTGTATCCGATATAAATACCTTCTGCCTGAACGGTATACCACGAAACTTCGCTATCCAGATCATCAGAATTGTCTAAAACATAATCCAGATTTGTCCAGTTTTGATTGTGATACCCCCCGTTTACTACCGCAGGGGCTGAAAGAGAATTAACAGCATATGTATCAGTCAGTCTGCCAGATGGATTTGCTTTTCCTGTCAAAATATTAGCTACACCTTCAAACCCTCTCTGTCCGGGAAGTCCGATCCACAGGCAGGCGTCTACATCATACTCGTCCAGCCATCCCAGTTCCATTGCATTTCCACTGTTGACCAGAACTATAGTCTTCTCAAATTTTCCAGAGTCTTTAATCATCTGGAGCAGATCTTTTTCTTCCTGATGCAGGGCAAGCTGACTAATTCCTGCTTCATCCTCCATATAAAGTTCTGCTCCTTCTCCCCCTTCTCTTGACAACATTACAATAGCCACATCATTATAGTTATCCTCCCACGACTGGCGGAGTTTATCTGTATAGAACGAAATATCTTCTTCTCCAAGCGACCATTCTGTTGCCTCCTGCCCAAACGCCGCCACGCCGCTCGAACGCATTGTATCGCTTTCCTTGTATGCATTGTATAAGGTGTCGTTGATCTCAAAACCTGCATCTGACAAAGCTGTATACAGGTCAATGCAGTATTTACCCTCATATCCGCTGGAACCTGCCGAATTTGATTTGTACAAGGGTTGTACGACCGAATGCCCGAACAATGTTACACTTGTCTCATCCTCTGAAAGGGGCAGGGCATTGTCCTCATTTTTCAAAAGGACAGAACCTTCCTCCTGCTCTGTCACGCTTTCTGCATAAGTATCTGAAATCAGTGTCTGCAGGTTCTCTGCGTTGAGCTCGCCGTACTCACTCTCAAAATAAGTCGTCTCATCTGCATCTGCGCCATCCTCATTTACTACCCTGCTGGTCGATATTCCAAGAGCGCCATTAACCGTTCCCTCATAACTCATCATACAGTTCATCCCCAAAATCGAGGCGGTGAGCAAAAAGGAGCACGCAGATGCCAGACCTGTCCATAATCTGGATCGTTTCATAAATTTCTACCTCTCATTCATTCTGTTGTCTCCGCCGACTGCGCATATCGACCGGATCATAAGATTGCTTTCAGCTTCGTGGAGCCGGACAAGTAATTACTTTTTCACAAAACTTATGATTTTATTTTAAATATTTTAGTCAAAATAGCAACAAGCTGTGCATGTCTTGTCACTCTGCAGGTCATATTCTGCTGTATTTCTTCTCTCCTGTTCTTCTATACTCAGTCAAATTATGTATCTCAGGCTGTAATTTCTCCGCTTACGAATCAGAATATGTAAAACATATATGCTTGACATTAGTATTTCCGCTCTCTATAATAGTATTCACAAATACTTAATTAGTACTTAAACATACTATTTGGAGGTTATGATATGTCTGAATTATTCAATATCTGTCAACTATACTCCGCATGGGCGAAAGGAACAGTTCTGTACACCCGGTGGGCTGCCCGATGTGGAATCGGCTATCCGGAACTTATGGTGCTCTACTCTCTGAAAACCAGAACCGATCTGACTCAAAGACAGATTACAGAAGAAGTCGGCCTTGTAAAAGCTACTGTCAACACCGTAATCCGCGACCTGAAAAACAGAGGTCTGATCATTCTCGAACCCAGCCGGCATGACAAACGGGAAAAATATGTATATCTGACGGAAAAGGGAAAGAAGTATACAGAAGAAATCATCGAGCCTTTACTGAAAGCCGAAGAACGGATTTCCGGAAAAATCGGCAATGACCGCATGGAGCAGACCATCGAAACAATGGAGCTCTTCAATATGTTGTTTGAAAAAGAACTGAAACAAAGAATAGAAAGTGAGAAACAGAACCTATGAGCGAAATGAGAACTTTTTTCAAATACGTAATCCCATCTGTCCTGTCCTTTGCATTATCCGGAATCTATGCGATTGTGGACGGATTTTTTGTGGGACACAGCGTGGGAGATATCGGACTTTCCGCCATTAATGTGGCTTATCCTGTCTCCGCCGTTCTTCAGGCTGCGGGCACCGGGATCGGCATAGGCGGAGCCGTCTATTATTCCATCAGTATGGCTGAGAGAAAAGAAAAACACGCCAGAGATTTTACGGCAGCCACCCTGTGGATGCTGATCATCTGCAGCGTGATCCTGACCGTACTGACCTTCTGCCTTAATACTCCCATCCTGCAGCTGCTGGGCGCAGAAGGACAGCTGCTCTCACTGGGCGCAGAATATAACCGGGTAATCGCGCTGGGCGCCGGACTGCAGATCCTCAGTACAGGACTGATTCCTTTTATCCGCAATCACGGCGGGCCGCTCTATGCTATGATTTCCATGGTTGCAGGATTCATTACCAATGTAGTTCTTGATTACCTGTTTGTCTGGGTATTCGGACAGGGGCTCACCGGTGCGGCGCTGGCAACAATCCTCGGGCAGGGCGTAACACTCCTTTTTGCCCTCGTATATTTCCTGCGCGAGAAAATGTTTACCCTGCGTATTGGATTTTCCAAGTTGATAAAACTGGCCGTTCCCGTTATCAAAGTGGGGATTTCCCCATTTGGGCTTACAATGACGCCAAACATATCACTGATTATCATAAACCGCTTTTCCATACTTTACGGGGGAGATCAGGCCGTGGCGGTCTATGCGTGCATCGCATATATCATATGTATCGTATATCTGCTCTTCCAGGGCGTCGGTGACGGAAGTCAGCCCATCATCAGCCGTTACTATGGAGAAAAAAGCCTGCACAGGCTGAAAAGTATACGAAGACTGGCGTACGGATGCGGTATTTTTCTTGCCATCATAAGCTGTGTCATTCTCTTGGCAGGCAGAAATTATATCGGTATCCTCTTCGGCTCATCTCCTGAAGTTAATATGGAGATTGCCAGAATTATGCCGATCTTCCTGATCTCTGTTCCTTTTGTAGCGGTTACCCGGGTGACTACGGCAAGCTTCTACGCCATGGAAGAGAGCAGCCTTTCTTATGTCCTGACTTATATTGAACCTGTACTTATGCTGGTTCTTATGCTTATTCTCCCGCCGCTGGCAGGCGGACAGATCATGGTCTGGTGGAGCACTGTTATCGCGAGGATACTGGCTGCATTTCTCGCCATGTTCTTAAAACCGGTTGTAGACAGACGGAAGCTGGCTGTATAGGCCGTTTCCGCCTGTCTGCAGATTGGTCAGACTTTTTCATAATCCTACTGCCCTATTATATAATATTCTGCCGAAAAAGGCTGCAGCCGGAATGAACAGCTGTCCTTTTTGATCTTTACAGCCTTGTTCTGCTTCTCTTCCGCCCCTCCGTAACCTTTATATTCACTGCTGAACACTTTTTTCAGTTCTTTTATATCTTTACTCCGGATCTCAATCTCCTGCTCCTCATCCGAGAAATTAAAGACTGCCACGATCCGCTCTTTTTCACTTCTCCGCTCGAATACATATACGCACTTTTCCTCCGCATGGCACTCCAGCCATTCAAATCCTTCTGTGTCATAATCTGCTTCGGAGAGCGCCGGATGCTCCAGATAGAAGCTGTTTAGGTCTTTCATAAATCTGTGGAAATCCTGATGCGCCGGGTAATCGAGAAGATTCCAGTCCAGCTCCCGCTTCTCGTCCCACTCCCTGAAATGTCCCAGCTCATTTCCCATGAAATTAAGCTTCTTTCCCGGATGCGCATACATATACATATAGAACGCTCTTGCCTGAGGGAACTTCTGCTCATAATCTCCGTACATTTTCTGCAGTATTGTTGCCTTCCCGTGGACAACTTCATCATGGGACAGCGGGAGCAGATACCTCTCATCATAGTAATAGACAAAGGAGAATGTCAGCTTATGATAGTCCCTTGTCCGGTACTCGGGAGCTGTCCGGAAATAATCCAAAGTATCATTCATCCATCCCATATCCCACTTATAGTCGAATCCAAGGCCCCCTTCTTTCACGGATTTTGTGACGCCCGGAAATGAGGTAGAATCCTCCGCCGCCAGTATGACGGACGGATGACGTTCTTTTAACCCCTGATTCATATATCTTAGGAATTCAACTGCATTGGAGTTCACACCCCGCTCCGGCATTCCCTGCCAGTAGATTGCCCGGCTGATGGCGTCCATGCGAAGTCCGTCCATGTGATACTCGCTCAGCCAGTAATCCGCCGCAGACTGCAGAAAGCTTCTCACTTCACCTCGGGAGTGCATAAAGTTTCTGCTGCCCCATTCGCTGTCTCCCACATCAGAATGGGGATATTCATACAACGCTGTTCCGTCATAGTTCGCCAGTGCATAATCATCCACCGCGAAATGCACGGGCACAAAATCAAGAATGATGCCGATCTCATTTTTGTGGCAGGCATCCACAAAAGCCTTCAGCTGATCCGCTGTCCCGTATCTGGAAGTCGGACTGAAAAATCCCGTTCCCTGGTATCCCCATGACTCATCGCAGGGATATTCGCAAAGGGGCATGATCTCCAGGTAATTGTACCCGTTCTCTTTCAGATACGGGATCAGGATATCCGCCATCTCCTCATAATCGTACCAGGCGTCAGGCTCGTCCGACGGTTTCTTAAAGGAGCCGAAATGCAGTTCGTAAATATTCAACGGCAGTTCTTTGTGATCCGATCTTTTTTTCATCCATTTATCATCATGAAACTGATATGCATCCATATCCCGGATGATGGACGCTGTATTCGGACGCAGCTCCATCCCGTATCCATAAGGATCACAGTGGTCGATCCAGTGCCCCGCACGGTCATAGATCCGGTACTTGTACATCATGCCGGGCTCAGCCTCCTCCGATATGAACTCCCAGAAATTTCCATCATGCACTTTCTCCATTGGACTTTCCGTCCACCCGTTAAACTCCCCGATCACGGAGATTCGCGACGCCGACGGCGCAAAAGTCCGGAATACGACGCCTTCCGCTTTGCCGTTTTTTCCTCTGTTGATATGCGCTCCCAGATACTTGTGCGCGTCAAAACTCTTACCTGTGTAAAATCCGTAAAAATCCATAATTTTACCTCTTTTCATCCATAATTAATCGACAACAGTCGTTTTTTATCCTATAATCAGAGTATCCGCAAAAAGGCAGAAAATCCACCGGCAATTTCAGATATCTGTCGGATAAACAACTCATGTTGCAAAACTGTCGGATAAATCATAAAGCTGCGGATTACAAATTAAAATGTACACATCCGGAAATGAGGTATATATGGAGAAAAAAACAGATCTTAGAATTGAAAAAACAGAAAAAGCAATCAAGAACGCATTTATCGAACTGCGTGCCAGAAAGCCTCTCGAAAAAATAACAGTCAAGGAGCTGTGCGAACTGGCACTCATCAACAAATCTACATTTTACTCCCATTATGAAGACATCTATGCACTGTCCGAAGCAATGGAACAGGAGACTGTCGAATCGATCATCGGAAGTATCGACCACCTGAAAGATTACACAACTGATAACTCCGATGCATTTACCCGGGAACTCTGCCTTGCTTTTATGTCTCAGATTTCTCTGATCAAGATCCTGTTCTCCGGCAGAGGTCAAAGCCATCTTGGTATCCGCCTTGACAAAGCACTTAAGGAAGTAATCTCCCGCAAATATCCGGAATACAAAAAGGATCCGGCAAAGCAGATCCTTCTCTCTTACTGTATACAGGGAACCTATCATGCATATCTGAGCAATCCTCAGGCGGATACAGAAACATTCGTGCGGACGATAGAAAATATCGTGAGGTGCTTAAGACCCCTGTTGTAAAAATCACCTTCCTCCGCATAAACATAGCTTGCGATATATTTTTCGTCACTTTCACAAGCATTTCTTCCGATAAATCCGCCCCAACAAATTCGATTTGTGCACTTTTCCATCTTGTCTTTTTTCTCTCTGTAGTCTATACTAAACAAACCATCAGCAGGAATTATTCTTTCCTGCGTACTGTTCCAAAGATCCATTCTCTTAACAAGAGATGACAGTATCTGGTTCGTAAGAACCCATCCGGCGGTTTCCGCCAAAAATTCCTTTTGTTTGAGCTCACAGAAGGTTGCAGCCACTTATTTTTTTTTCTATAATGGAGGTGTAATTATTGATCAGACAATTAAATAATCAGGATTATCCTGCAGCAAACAGAAAGTACAAGGACGGACTTTTCCGCCTTGTATTTCAGAAAAAAGAAGATCTGCTCTCACTTTATAATGCAGTCAACGGCAGTGATTACAGTGATCCAGATAAGCTGGAGATTAATACGCTTGACAATGCACTGTATTTATCAATGAAGAATGATCTGGCTTTTCTGATCAGCGGAACTATGAACCTATACGAACATCAGAGCACTTTTAATCCCAATATGCCGATAAAGGGCTTGCTGTATTTTTCTAGATTATACGAAAAATATATTACTGCCAATGGAATCGATATCTATACTTCAACACTGAAAAAGCTTCCTTTCCCGCAATATATTGTATTTTATAATGGTACTGAAAAAGAGCCTGACCGTTCCACTTTAAAGCTGTCAGATTCATTTTATATACCCTCACCATCGAAAACGCCAAGCCTTGAATGTATTGCGATCATGCTCAACATAAATTTCGGGCATAATAAGATTTTGATGGAAAAGTGCAGAAGACTAAAAGAGTATGCGATCTTTGTTGATACTGTCCGGAAAGAGCTCTTGAACGGCGCCCCACTGGAGCAGTCTCTTTCCTATGCTGTAGATTCATGTATCGGAAATGATATATTAAAAGATGTCCTGATTCAACAAAAAGCCGAGGTGATCCAGATGATTTTGGAAACATATGATAAAGAACTTCATGACAAGACATTGCGGCGTGAGGGTTACGAAGATGGATATAATAAAGGAATTAATGATGGTATCCGACAGCTCATCTCCACCCTTCAGGAAATCAATTTTTCCCAGGAAAACACTCTGCTCAAACTTCAGGAAAAGTATGAGCTTTCACCGGAAGAAGCGGAAAAATATATGGCTGAATACTGGAAAGAATGAGGACTGTTTCTCTGATATCTTTCGTCAAAAAAGGACTGCTGCCGAGGTTCCTGACAGCAGTCCCTGCCATGTTCATATTTTGTCTTTACGGCTGTTAATATCTTCATCGGCAAGATATTCTTCCGCCTGCCGCGTCCAGTAGTCTTTATCTTCCTGCGTGATCTCTCTTAACACCCTGCACGGGTTTCCGGCTGCGATCACACCGTCTGGAATATCCTTTGTTACCACGGAACCTGAGCCAATCACCACATTGCTGCCGATAGTCACACCTGGATTGATCACCACATTTCCACCGATCCAGACGTCATCTCCTATAGTCACACCCTTTGCATACTCCAGATCCATTCTGCGGATATCCGCATCAATGGGATGCCCTGCCGTATAGATGCACACACGGGGAGCGATAAAAACATGATCACCGATCCGCACGTCAGCCTCGTCCAGTATGAGCAGGCCGGTATTTGCATAAAAATGCTTTCCGACATAGATCTGAGTGCCTTTATCGCAATAGAATGGCGGTACGATCACAGCGTCGTCCTCCAGATGACCGAAAATACTCCTTAACAGCTCCATGCGCTCTCTTTCTTTCTGCCATGGCATGGAATTAAACTGTTCCAGCACTTCCCGGCTTTTCTCCCATGTATTGTCCCCCACCTTAAACGGGCAGTAAATCTTCCCCGCCAGCATACGTTCTTTCTCTGTCATAGCTCTATATCCTCCGTAAATGCTTCCAGCAGGCTGCCATAACCGTAATAATCAACCACATACTTCAGTCCGTCCACAACTTCCTGTCTGGAATAATCATGCTCTGCAAGGAATTCATCGGTCTTGCCGCTGAGCTTCTCGTAAAAGAGAAGAGACATCTCAAAATAGGTGCGGTCGCCCTCTTTCAGACCGTCCACCAGAATATTCTCCGCCTCATTGATCTCCCCGTCATCGATCATGGCCTGCAGTTTCCGAAACTGTTCCATCACCTCCAGCGGTATCTCCGCATCTTCTTCCTTGTCAATATCCTTATTAAAAATGAGTTTGATAAGCGTGCGGATCCACTCATGTACGATCCGCATTACATAGTCTTTATCTTCCAGCATTCTCGCGTCCTCCTGTCTGCTCTTTTCCTGCCTCTTTCCATGTAATTCATCGAATGCAGCTCATTTCTTTCCCGCCCGGATCATAAGCATCATGGGGCGGCGCATCTCGTCTTTCATTCCCGGCATATCCATCATCTCTTCCGGCGGCTCCGCCTCTTCCACCATTTCGATCGCAAAGCCGATTCTGAGCAGACCGTTCATGATCTGTGTCAGAGTGTGATGGTATTTGAGCACATCACACCCCAGGAAACGGGTCTTCCGCTCTCCGGGATAGAAGTAATCATCCACCGGCCAGTACAAGGGATCTCCGTTTTCATCATATATCCAGTCCTCACGTACACCTGATGTGAAGACCGGATGCTCGATATTAAAAAGGAATGTTCCTCCCTTTTTCAGTGTACGGTACACTAACCGGTATACAGATTCGATATCCTCAACATAATGAAGCGCCAGATTGGACACTACGCAGTCCCATGTCTCTTCCGGATATTCATACTCTTCCAGTGAGCCTGTTCGGTAGGTGATCCGGCTGTCTGCATTGCGCTTCTTCGCCTCTTCGATCATGCGCACGCTTACATCCATTCCCAGAACTTCCTCCGCTCCCTGATTCACGGCATATTTACAGTGCCAGCCATATCCGCAGCCCAGGTCCAGCACCCTGCTGCCTTTCAGGGGCGGGAACATTTCTTTCAGCTGGTGCCACTCCCCCGCGCCGGAAAGACCGTATCTGCTCCGCGCCATCTGCGCATACTGTTCAAAAAAATGTTCATTATCATACTCGTTCTTCATATCTGTTCTCCTGTAAGTTTTCCTGCATATTTTCAGACACATGCCGATACATCACAGCTCATGAAAAACCGGCTGCATTCTTTCAAACGTACAGAATTGGCGGAATCCGAGATTTTTCAGCATTTCTCTGGCATCACTGATATAAGCGCCCGGCTGTCCGGGGCTGTGGCTGTCACTGCCGATTGTAATAATCCTGCCGCCGAGATCACGGTATAATTTTAAAATGTTACGGGAAGGCGTGGTATCTTTCAGCCCGTATCTGTGACTGGAAGTGTTTACCTCAATTCCTTTGCCGTCCTCTATAACAATCTTCAGGATTTCTCTCACATAAGGCTCAATCTTTTCAAACGGATAGACGCCTGCTTCATCGTATCTTGTGATAAGATCCATATGTCCCAGCACGCTGTAATCCTTATAATTTTTCACCACATAGAGCATTTCTTCATAATACTGCTCATTATATTCCTGCTGTGTCTTTCCTTTTTGGAAATCCTGTGTCCAGAATTCTTTATCATCCACCTGATGAATGGATAAAATAATAAAATCAAATACATACCTGTGAAATAACTCTTCATATCTCGCGATGGTATGTTTCTGGATCCCGAACTCCATACCTGCCCTGACGGTAATCTTATCGCCGTACAGCAGCTGCATTTTCCGTATCTCCGTCATATAGCGCGGATAGTCCACATTTGCAAGAGGTTCACTGCCGCGGTATCTGATCTTTCTCCCGCTGTCCCAGTCATCTTTAATTCCATAATCCACATGATCTGTGATACAGATTTCGTTCATTCCTATGCGGACGGCGTCCTGTATCACCTCTTCCATCGGATAGACGGAATCATCACTGAATTCTGTATGTACATGATAATCTGCAAACATTTTGCTCTCTCCTCCACCAGCTTTGGGTTTATATATTATCAGTTATTTCTAAACAGTTCCATAATCTTCTCCACCATGGCGTTCATGGACGCCTGAGCCGCGGTTTCGGTCCGCATCCTGTATTCTGCCGCTGCCCGTGCGGTCTGCTCTCCGATACACACTGCGCAGATACTGCCGTAATCTATTCCATTCTCTCCCATTGCCCGGACAAATCCCCTGACCGTAGATGCGCTTGTAAATGTTACTGCATCAATCTCACCATTTTGCAGCATACGCATAACTTCTTCCTTTAACAGCGGATTTATTTCATATACCGTGCGGTACAGCGGAATGTCATCCACCAAAAGCCCCTTGTCTATAAGCGGCGGTATCAGATCCGGCGAACCTTTCTCAGCCCGTGCAATCAGTACATACTCTCCCGGCTCCGACATTTCCGCCAGTTCTTTTCCCAGTTCTCCGGCATTATATGTTCCGGGCACTGCATCGGGAATCAGTCCGTATCCGCAGAGTGCGTCTGCGGTCGCCGATCCGATGGCTCCGATCCGTACTTTTCCGGTTCCTCCAAGAACCGATCTCAGATCCATCTTCATTTCCTTTAATGTGTCAAAGAAAACGTTCACACCGATAGGGCTGGTAAAGACGAGCCATTTTCCTTCCCCGTGCTGTCTGAAACGCTCCAATGCGGCTTTCAGGGACTCATTCGGGCAGATCTCCTCTGTATGGATAGCAGGCATCTCGATGACCTGAGCCCCCAGATCTCTCAGCCTTCCGGCAAGTGATGACATATTCTGTCGGGGACGGGTCAGCAGGAACTGACGTCCGCCAAGCGGTCTGTCCTCCGCCCAGTGAAGCTTGTCTGACAGCGCGCACACCTTCCCCACAACAATGATTGCAGGGGTGCGGATACCAGCACGGTCTGACTCAGCTTTTAATGTTCCTACAGTTGCAGTTACTCTTCTCTGTCTTGCCGTTGTTCCCCTTTCCAGAACTGCCGCGGGCATATCAGGATCCATACCTGCGTCAGTCAGCCCTTTCAGGATCTTTTCCATAGAGGATACGCTCATTAGAAATACAAGTGTTCCATTCAGACGGACGAGGGAATCAAAATCAATGCTCAGCGTCCCGTCTTTCCTCGCATGTCCGGTAATGACATGAAAGGAAGAAGTATAATCCCTGTGCGTTACCGGAATCCCTGCGTAAGCCGGGACAGCCACAGAAGAAGTGATCCCCGGAACCACCTCGAAAGGAATCTGTTCGCTGATAAGTGTCTCCAGCTCCTCTCCGCCCCGTCCGAAGACAAACGGATCTCCACCTTTCAGACGGAGTACTTTCTTCCCTTTCTTCGCCTCTCTCACAAGGATCTGATTGATCTCATGCTGCGGTACCGGATGATTTCCGGAATGTTTGCCCACATAGATCGTCTCCGTATCCTTCGGAATGCGGCTTAACAATTCCGCGCTGATCAGCGCATCGTATACGATAACATCCGCGCTCTCGATCAGTTGTGCCGCTTTAACCGTCAGAAGCCCTGCATCCCCCGGGCCTGCTCCGGCTAGCCATACTTTTCCACACGCACTATTTTCATTTATATTTCCGGCATTCCTATTTCCACCCATATTTCCGTCAACTATGCCTCCATCATTCATATTTTTTCAACATACGCTCCGCCAGAGATTCGCCTGCCTGCCGGGATTCTGATACATCTGACACAATCACGTCTACAGCATATTCTCCTGAATCTTCATTATAGTACAGCCCTGTCAGTTTCAACTCATTTCCGCTCACCTGCGCATGAGCGGCACAGGGTGAAGTACAGTCGCCGCCTGTCACCCGGATAAACTGCCGTTCTGCCAGCGCAGCCGCCCGGCTCTCCCTAACATCAATGCTGTCAATCCATCTGTGTTCTTCTCCTTTTCTTCCCTGTACGGCAAGGATTCCCTGCCCTGCCGCAGGAATCATCTCGTCCACGGAAAGATACCGGCTGATCATCTGTTCCATCCCGAGACGTTTCAGACCTGCAGCCGCCAGAAGTGTCCCGTCATACCCTTCTGTCTCAAGCTTTTTCAGCCTGGTCTGCACATTTCCACGGATACCCCGGAATGTACAGTCCGGATACAGCCGCTGCATCTGGAGCATCCTCCTCCTGCTTGATGTACCGATGACCGCACAGTCCGGCAGCGTCTCAAGACCGGAGCGGTACAGAATTACATCTCGCGGGTCTTCCCGTTTCCCATATGCAAGAATCGGGAGCTCTGGGTTTTCTTCCATTGGCATGTCTTTCAGACTGTGCACAGCAATATCGATCCTGCCATCCATGAGCGCACGGTCCAGTTCCTTTACAAACAGGCCTTTTCCGCCGATTTTTTCCAGACTTTTATCCAGGATTTTATCTCCTGTTGTTTTCATCGTAATGATTTCCACAGAAATCTCCGGATTGCTGTCTATAATCTGATCCCGGATGATCTCCGCCTGTTTCACGGCAAGCCGGCTTTCCCTGCTGCCGATCTTTATAACAGACTGCATGATGCATCATTTCCTTTCTCTATGATCTGATAAATCCTCTCCATATCAAGGCTTTCCCTGATAATATCCGCCAGCTTGTCATACTGTTCTTCTTTATACGCCCTCCAGTCTGTCACCTGAATTTCCGAAGGGTCATACCCCTTCTGTTTTAACAGCGTGCCAAGGAAACCTTTCGCGCAGCCCGGCGCATCAAAGATACCGTGGACATAGCATCCGTAGACATTGCCGCACTGTGCGCCGTCAGCCCGCACATTGCCGCCAATATCCGATGCATCGTTATCAGACTGATCCGTAATATCAGCAAATTCTACAAGGGATTTTGCGTGATCCAGAAGAAAGGTCTCTCCCATATGGATCTCATAGCCCTCAAGCTCTGTTCCCGAGAGTTCCTTTAATATTCCCTCCGTCGCAAGGAAACGTCCCTGCACTCTTGTTCTTATCTTCTCTTTATCAAATACAGTACGGGTCGGAAGAAGCCCCAGTCCCCTGACCGTTCCTTTCTGCTCTACTCCTGACGGATCGGAGACTTCCTGCCCGAGCATCTGATAGCCGCCGCAGATACCGAACACAAGCCCGCCTTTAGACGCAAACCGCAGGATCTTCGCCTCAAGCCCATTCTGGCGCATCCAGAGCAGATCCTGAATGGTATTCTTGCTGCCCGGCAGGATTACCGCATCCGGTTCCCCGAACTCTGCCGGTGAACTGACATACCGCACTCCCGCTTCTTCATGTGCCTCCAGCGGCGCGATATCTGTAAAATTAGATATCCTCGGCAGACGGATCACCGCGATATCTACAAGACCTGCATTCTCTTTCTTCTGAAAACGCTCTGTCAGGCTGTCCTCTTCATCAATGTCCAGATAGAAATACGGCACAACTCCAAGCACCGGTATCTTTGCCCGTTCCTCGAGCATCGTAAGCCCCGGTTTCAGGATTGACACATCGCCGCGGAATTTATTGATGATCATTCCCTTGATTCTCTGACGCTCCTTTTCCTCCAGCAGCATAACGGTTCCGATCAGCTGCGCGAACACACCGCCTCTGTCAATATCACCGGCAAGAAGCACCGGCGCGTCCACCAGCTCCGCCAGCCCCATGTTTACGATATCGTCCTGTTTCAGATTGATTTCCGCGGGACTTCCAGCCCCCTCGATCACGATCACGTCATATTTCTGCCTCAGTTTCCCATATGCTTCCATAATATATGGAATATAGTCCCGTTTATGCCTGTAATACTCCACAGCGGACATGGTTCCCACAGGTTTCCCGTTAATTATCACCTGAGACCCCGTGTCGTTCGTGGGCTTGAGAAGAATAGGATTCATAGCCGCTGACGGTTCGATTCCCGCTGCTTCCGCCTGCATCACCTGGGCGCGCCCCATCTCAAGCCCTTCCTTTGTGATAAATGAGTTGAGCGCCATATTCTGTGATTTAAAGGGAGCCACACTGTAACCATCCTGCCTGAGCACCCGGCACAGTCCGCCGGCCAATACGCTTTTTCCTGCATTGGACATCGTTCCCTGTATCATAATTGAGCCTCTCATCCGGCTACCTCCGTTTCCTATATTATTTCCTCGTTCCTTCTATCATCCGTATTTTCATTCCCGGCCTTGTCCGTAATATCTCTCAGCGCTTCTGCCAGACGGAGATTCTCTTCATGTGTCCGCACTGCTATGCGGTACCATCCTTTCCCGAGCCCTCGGTAGTTCTCACAGTTCCGTATCAGTATGCCGCGTTTTTTCATCTCGCCGAATAGATCTTTTTTTGTATAAATAAGAATGAAATTTGTGTTAGAAGAAATAAATTTCATTCTCACTTTTTTCAACTCATCCTCCAAATATGTCCGCTCTTCAGCAACAAGATTACTCCCGTTCCTTATATACTCATCTTCATCCAGCGCCGCGATCCCGGCCTCCTGCGCAGGGACTGAAACACTCCAGGGCTGCCGCATATGCTGCATCTTCTCCAGCAATTCGTCATCTGATGAGAGCCCGTATCCCAGCCTCAGTCCCGGCATAGCATAAATCTTGGTAAAGGCGCGCAGGATAAAAAGCCTGTGATATCTTTCTGTCTCCCTGAGCATGGAATACCTCTCCGGAACCGGAAGGAATTCTATAAAACACTCATCCAGTACAAGACGGATTCTCAGTTCTTCACAGCGCTGTGTAACCCGCAGCAAAACCTCTCTGTCGATCACATGCCCTGAAGGGTTTACGGGAGAGCAGAGGAAGACAATATCTATGCTTTCATCAAGCTCTGATATGAAATCTTCCGTTATACAAAAGCAATTATTTTCTTTTGTTTTATAGTATTTAATTTCGCACTCAACTGTGTCGAGCGCCTGTTCATATTCGGAGAATGCGGGAACCGGCACAAGTGCACGCCGCGGTTTTTCTGCAAGTACCAGTGTATAAATAAGCTCTGCCGCACCATTTCCGAATATATATTCTTTCTCCGGAATATTCTGTTTCTGTGCCAGCTTTCTTCTCAGTCTTCTGCACTGACTGTCAGGATATACTGACGCAAGTTCCACTCCGCGTTTCGCCGCATCTGTCACGCTTTGCGGCGGGCCGAGCGGATTAAGATTCACAGAAAAATCCAGCATATTTTCATAAGTATATATATCTCCGCCATGCCCGTAGACCATCGTATTCCTCCTAAATCCAAGTATTGTCCCGTCAGATATATTAATTTACAGCATGATCACAATGTATTTCACTGCACCAAAAACAATCAGCATCAAAACAGCTGTTACGTACATAAGCCGCCCTGTTCTTTTGATGTCTTCCGGTTCAATCGGCCGCAGGTTATCTCCGATAAACTCCTTCTTATAAAGCTTTCCGAAATAGACTGCATCTCCCGCCAGCCTTACCCTGAGTGCCCCCGCGCAGACTGCTTCTGTCTGTGCGGCATTCGGGCTTGCATGTTTCCGGCGGTCTCTTCTGTAGATACGCCACGCATTTTTCCCGTCCATGCCGCAGAAAAATGCTGCCACTATCATAAACAGGGCTGTGACACGGGAAGGAATATAATTAAAGACATCGTCCATCTTAGCCGGAATACGCCCGAAATACAGGTACTTGTCATTCTTATATCCAAGCATGGAGTCCATTGTATTTACTGCCTTGTACAGAAATCCCAGAGGCGCCCCGCCGATCAGCATATAGATGAGCGGCGCTGTCACTCCGTCCGATGTATTCTCCGCCACGGTCTCCACCGCCGCTTTCGTCACACCTTCTGCACTTAGGTTTTCCGTGTCTCTCCCGACGATCATGGATACCGCCCTTCGCGCGCCCGGGAGATCATCTGCTTTCAATCTGTCATAGACTTTTACACTCTCTTTACACAGGCATCTCGCCGCAATAATCTGATAGCACCAGAATGTCTCCAGTACGAATCTCAGCACCGGATGTATTTTCTGTGCCAGAATGAGCAGCCCCAGCGGAAGCAGAAAGGAAATTCCTGCAATACACACCCACAGGACTGCGCCTGCAGCAACAAGCTCTCGCCCGCTTTTATTACTGCTGCAAAGCTTCCTGAGCTGCCGCTCGCCAAAAGAGATTCCTTTTCCGATCAGCCGGACCGGATGGTAGAGCCACTCCGGATCTCCAAATATAAAATCAAGAAAAAAGCCTGCCACGCAGGCTGCAAGTGACATTATCATAGCACGATCTCAAGTCCCGCCTCAAGCTGATGCACCCGGTCTCCCAGTACCTCGCGCAGAATGCGGTACCCCTCCTCTCCTGTACAGTGTCCGGTATAGATCTTCTCCACTCCGGTAGCGCGCACTTTTTCCGCAAAGCTGCGCACATATTCTTCTGATTTATTATACAGATGGAATCCACCGATCATGGCATGGATCTGTCTTCCCGGAAATACGGCCGACACCTCATTTATAATATTGTCTGCGCCTCCGTGGGAACAGCTGTTGAAGATTACACTTCCTGATTCCGTCTCAAATACAAGACTCTGCTCATGGGTAAAGCAGTCCGGCACCCAGTCATTTCCTTCTTTCAGATACATATGCTCCCGCTCTCCGGCCTTTTTCATACTTTCCTTACTGTGGGAAATCAGCCGGACGCCGGCACTGATCTCCAGATCTCCCGGCACACGGATGATCCTGTCTCTGTACTTTTCGAGCATTCCTCTCTTTATACCGATATATTTCATTTTTCCTTCTTTTCGGTCATAACAGTTCTCACTGCAGGACTCTTTCAGATAAAGTTTTGCTTTATCATTCTGAGCAAAAAACACAGGCATCCCGTCCGCATGGTCATAATGCGCATGGGACAGAACCGCATAATCCACATCAGCCAGATGTATCCCCAGTTTTCTGGCATTCTCCGCAAACAGACCGGTCTGCCCGGCATCCAGCAGGATCTTCTGATCCTTATACTCTATATAGAAGCTTAAGCCCCACTCACCCGGGAGACCGTCGTTTCCGATATTGTCCACTAATACTGCTGCTTTCATCTTTTCACTCCGCTCTGCAGATTTTCTTCCTTTTTCTTTCTGCTCTCAAAATAAATAAACCGGTCAATAGAATCCAGAATATCCGCAAAATCCTCTCTCGGCGCCGCGTCGATATAGCGGCTCAGGATTTCCTGTTCATTCTCCCTGTAACGTCCGTAGTAGATGTCATACAGGTTATGGCCCCGCATATGGATCCGGATTTCTTCCATATGCTGCTTTACATCATCCACGGACGTGAGGTCATGTCCGATGACCTCAGCCAGCTTCCGGCCGCTTCTGAGCCGGTACAGGTACTCACGCCATTTTTCTATAAATATTTCATAAAACTGCTCTTCTGATTCAATGATCCCGATTTGTGCCATTACCTTCGGATCAAGGAAATAGTTTTCAAAAGAATAGTACTTCAGAATCAGTACGTTCTTCTCTGTGACCCTCGGCAGCCGGTCTATATCCTCCTCATTTCTCCGGGCGTAATAATTACAGAGCTGTGATTTCAGTTCTTCACTGTCCTTGCCGTCCCCGTCCCGGATCATAAGAAAATTATCTTTTATGTAAATCTGGTTCATATATTTCAGATTTGCATAGGTCTTGATATTTGTACAGCTGTTGGTCGTAATGATCGCAATGCGGGAAAGATTTCCCTCGCTGTCGTATGTCTCTGAATAATATTTCCGTATCAGAAGCGGAAGCCTGCTCTTATCCTGCTTGCCCTCTACGATAAAAACAAAATTCACGTTCATCAGATCGTTTGCCGAATAGCCCAGATCGTCCAGAACGGCGCTGATATCCGTCTTCTCCCGCACTTCAGAGAATCCGTCCTTATCCAGAAATACCTGTCTGATCTGTCTGCTGCTGAAATTCGACAGCAGATTCGGAGAATGGGTAGAGAACATGACCTGATTCTTTTTCGACAGCCTGTACAGAATATCCCCCGATACCTTCTGAAGCTTCGGATGGAGAAAGATCTCCGGATCTTCCACCATAATAATGTCCGCATTCTTCATGCCTTCCTCTTCATACGCCTCCAGAAGAGAAAGCATATAGATGCTGCGCATCCCCTTCCCCATACTCTCGGTAGGACGGTTCTTCTGATATCCTGCCTGACGCACGGAAGCCGTAACCGAAAGCGTCCGTTCTATATCCAGATCCATGGAGTAGGCAATCTCATCCCTGCCGCCGTTCCTGCGGAAAATCTCGTTTACTCTCCTGGAAAATGAATCCAGATTCAGATTGTACAGCTTATATTCCAAGAGCTTCGACGCCTCAAATGCATTCAGCTCCTCAGTTGTCTTCTTGTGGATCAGCCCGATACACGAAAAGCAGTGATTACATTCCTTCGCCACATCAAACATACAGCATCCGGAACGCATCCGTTTCAGGAGATCGTCCTCCTGCATTAAGAGCAGATCATCCTGAAATTTCTTCAGGTCACGCTGGGTATCCATAAAATAGATATGCGGAAAAATCTTCGGAATGTATCTGTTGTCCTTCTGCTTTCCGTCACTGTACCGTGTGCGGCCCTCCCGATTGACAGAGAACTCAAATTTCAGTGTGCCTCCGGAAAAAGTTCTGTCACTGTCTGTTCCTTTTCCACTGTCTGCTTCTGTTCCACCGTCAGGCAAAAAGGAAGGAAGCTTTCTGCAGAATTCACGATACCATGCTTCAGGTCTCCGGTAAGCGCTGACTACTCCGAATCTGTGAAACCTCTTCAGATCATCCTCCGTAATACGCAACTCTGCGCTGATCTCCACGTTCGGGAAATTCTCCCGGAAGTCTTCTTCCCTGACAAGATAATCTCCGCCCACAGCGCGCACAGCGTCAAGAACAGCAGTCTTTCCGGTATCATTCTTTCCTACCAGTATAAGTGCATTTTCAATATCACTGATATGCATTTCTTTAATTGATTTGAAATTGCGTATCCGAAGATCTGTAATCTGCATTCCGGCACCTCCCGCTGCAGCTCTCTGCGTAACATAAATCTCTATGCGCAACAGTCCAGGTATGAGTTGAACTGTTACTCTTCTGTTAAGGAATAAATGGAATTCAGCATATGCGTGCCGCTTTCTGTCTTAAACACACGCTCTCTGAACTTGCAGATCGCCTCATGGCTGTACTGGGATTCGTCCGCATTAACCAGATAATCTGCTTCCAGAAGTATCTGGTAATCCCTGCCCTCTACATTTGTATATGTATGATGATGTGTCACCAGATAGATGATGCGCTCTTCCATCTCCTCCGGAATATTAAACTCTGAAAGGAAGATCCGAAGCAGCGGCTCACTCTCCGCCTCCTGATGATTTCCATTTGTATTACCATACTTCTCCCTGCAGAGCGGACAGGCAATGTCATGGACGATCGCCGCGATCTCCAGCGTATCCTGCGTCTTCTCGTCCAGTCCTTCCAGACGTCCGATCGTCTGCGCATAGGCATATACTTTCAGGAAATGCCGCACGTCCGAGCGGTTCCCCCTGTAAAAATCAATCATCTTATTTACAATTTTTTCTTTCATACTTCTGCATCCTCCATTTCCGGATTGATTCTCTCGATTCTGAATATATTTAATGTATCTACGTCCGGGCAGACAAACATGGCGGTTCCTTTTGGCTGCCCGGGAATTTCTCCGCCGTAACGCAGGATATCGATATAAGGAAATGCCACGTGCATAGCCATCTGTGTATCTCCTGTTTGCAGACTACAATTTTATGCTGCCAAACTATTGTATCATTCTTCACAATCCAGTGTCTATACTTTTGTACAATATGCCATATTGTTTTCCACATATCTTATGAACTATAATGGACAGACAGCCAAAGAAAATTTCTTTTCCCTATGCTGCTTTTGCAGCGGTCTTTAATCTCAAAGATCTTATCCGGCGGTTTCCGCCAGACTTTCCTTTTGTTTAAGCTCACGAAAGGTTGCAACTAATCACTTTATTTCCTATAATGGAGGTGTAATTATTGAAACATAAACCATATATTGATCAGGAATATCCAACCACAAACAGGGAGTATAAAGACGGACTCTTCCGCCTGGTATTTCAGAAAAAGGAAGATCTGCTGTCACTTTATAATGCGGTGAACGGAAGCAATTACAGTAACCCTGATGAATTAGAAGTCAATACGCTTGGAAATGTATTGTATCTGACAAAGAAAAATGATATTTCCTTTTTGATTAGCGGGATGATGAATCTATACGAACATCAAAGCACATTCAATCCGAATATGCCTGTCCGCGGACTAATGTATCTGGCTAAGCTGTATGAAAAGTATATCATAAAAAATAAAATAGACATTTATACATCCACACCGAAAAAATTGCCCTTTCCACAGTATTTTGTCTTTTATAACGGAACTTCCGCAGAACCCGACCAGTTTACCTTGAAGCTGAGTGAATTGTTTGAAACACCGGCTTCGTCCAAAGCCCCCTGTCTGGAATGCATTGCCATTATGCTTAACATCAATTACGGACATAATAAAGAATTAATGGAAAAATGCAAACGATTGAAAGAATATGCCGTTTTCGTAGATGCAGTACGCCGGGAACTCTCAACAGACAAACCACTGAACCAGGCTGTTTCCCGTGCCGTGGACAACTGCATCAGTAAAAATATTCTGACGGATATCCTGACAGATCAAAAAGCAGAGGTGATCCAGATGATTTTGGAAACATATGATAAGGAACTGCACGATAAAACACTGCGAAGCGAAGGATATGAAACCGGTAAAGCTGATGGCATTTCTTCCGAGCGTGAAAATGGTATTTTGCAGCTTCTGTCTACTTTGCAGGAACTGAACATTTCCCGGCAAGATGCACATATAAAGCTGAAAGAAAAATACAGCCTCTCAAAAGAAGAGGCTGAAAAATATCTGGATAAGTATTGGAAAGGACTATAGCTATTCTCTTTCCTGAATCATGACATGAACACAATTGCCATCCCCTTTGTTTATCTTAGTGCGGATGGCTTTTGTAATGCCTATGATATAGCATACGGAACCGTCCTCATATTTTACCCCCATGTTCACAATACTCCCGTCATATGGCTGTCCGTCAAATTCTGCATGGACTTTTACCCGCCCCCTGCCGAATTCTTCCCTGATATTCCATGGGAAAATGACGTATGCTCCTCCTCTGTCCGGAATGCAGTGAATTATCCCCTCATATTCATATCTTTTCCTGTTCATAGGAATGCCCTCTTTCCTCTCATTATCGCACCATAAATATACGTATCAGCCAGAATGCCATATCTGCGATCAAAATTGCAAGATATATCCCTGCGAACCATAACGGGAGCGGTTTTACCAAAGTGGTAAATACAATCAATAGCGTAAATACCGATATCAGGATAAGTTTAGAAGTTCCGATCAGATACTTTATGAGGCGGTAAACCTTTTCTTTATTTGTCTTTGTGATTTTCACCCCTGTATTCCAAAGCTCCGGGAAACGTCCGACAAAGGTAATCCCCAGATAAAGTCCCCATGT
This sequence comes from uncultured Lachnoclostridium sp., assembly GCA_946491795.1. Lineage (GTDB taxonomy): Bacteria > Bacillota > Clostridia > Lachnospirales > Lachnospiraceae > Mediterraneibacter > Mediterraneibacter gallistercoris. The sequence goes on from CAMLYF010000002.1 coordinate 67,329, forward strand.
GATAACTACGAACAGCCACACCATTCCTTTACCGCCCCAGCCGTCTATCTCACCGGCTGCATTATAATGGACAGGTATCTGATCCGGTATTTCGTTCCAGCGCACAATAAGATAAATCAATGTTCCAATCAGCAGGATCCGGCATATATATTCCATAACAGTATCGGCAAGTGTATTTTTTATATTCACAGTTCTGCCCCTTTCAGAAGCTTACCTTCCCAACTATATCATCATATACAGAACTTCCGTCCAGTATTGTTCCGAATGTATCAACCCACACCGGTATGTATCCGCTCCTGTGGGCAGTCCTCTGCGATCCTATATTCGTTACAGATGCAGAATAAAACGGCACGATATCCCGTTCCATAAGTTCATCCGTAAGTCTGCTCACGAGATATGTTCCCAGTCCTTTCCCACGGTATTTTCCTGCAACATCAATGCCGATCTCCCAAAAAGAATCTACCGAAGTCTCTGATGCTCCGGCTATGCCGATAATCTGTTTTCCCTCTCTTGCAATACAGACCGCTCTTGCCACTGTGCTGCCGTTTTCCTCAAAGACCAGTGAATTGTCAAAACCGGTCAGGCCGCGCAGAGACAAGATATCTTCATCAAAAAGGACATCACATTTATATTGAGAATACGCAGATGTATACTGGCAATGCCCGTAGTCCGGCACATAGTGGATTGTCTGTCCATAGACGAACGGCAGTTCAAATATCTCATCTCTGCTTTTTCCCTGCAGAAGTGCTCTGATTCCATCGGATAATTCTTCCGATGAACAGACAGCAATGCAGTTTTTATACGCCAGTATCTTGAGATACGGCTTTTTTGTGTCTGGCTTTACAGAGAAAACAGTCCGATTGCTCAGCAGGCAGGATCTGCATAAACAGAACTGACCGGAAAGCAGTTCTTCAACTCTATTTTCAATTAACTGTTTCATAAAATTCCTCTCAATATAATCGATCCAGCTTCCTGGAGATGAAGTATCGGGCTGAAAATGCCACGCCTTCCGCACACAGTACAAGTACGATACACCAGACCGGAACCCGTATTTCCAACTGTATCCGGCAGAAAACTGAAACCAACAGAAATATTCCGCCGACAAGCTGGATAAACTCCAAAATTTGTTTCTGCTTTTTCTCCAGTTCTTTCCGCCTTTTTACAACGTCCGAATGGAAAGGTAAATCATTCTTTGTAAATTCTTTTAAATCCTCATCTGATATCAGTTCGTCCAGACTCACATCCAGTTCCACTGCCAGCCTTTTCGCCATGATAAGATCAGGGCATCTGCTGCCGCTCTCCCAACGGCATACTGTCTGTCTCGATACATACAGCTTATCCGCCAGCTGCTGCTGAGTCAATGAATGCTCCTCCCTCAGTCTTTTAATATTATCACCTAATGCCATATTACACAGCCTCCTTTTCTTTACTCCAACTATATAACATTGCATTCTGAGTGAAAAGTTCCATTCCTGATTCTCTGTGTTTCCATTCCGGTAACAGTATATATTTCTTTACTCGTGATCTCTTCTTTTATGGACCGAATCTGTCACTTCCAGAAGCTCGCCATACCGAAAGCATGATTCCATGTGATCATTGATGATTCCGCACGCCTGCAGATGAGAATAGACTGTCACGGATCCCATATACTTCAGGCCGCGTTTCTTCAGATCTTTGCTTATCCGGTCTGACAGCCCGTTCCTCGCCGGAATCTGCCCTTTCTGATGACCGGTATAAAGATAGGTTTTCCCTTTCGTGAATCCCCAGATATAATCGCTGAAAGAGCCGAACTCTCTGCGGATCTCCTGAAAGCACCGGGCGTTATGTATCACAGCTTCAATCTTTCGCCTCGAACGGATCATCCCCTCTGTTTCCAGAATCCTCTGGATTTCCTCCTCGCCATATGCCGCCACCTTGTCAAAATTAAAATTATCAAAGCAACTTTTAAATATATTTCTCTTCTGGATCATCATATTCCAGTTGAGTCCGCACTGCATGACTTCCATCATCAGGAACTCAAACTGTTTCTGATCATCATGCACCGGGACGCCCCATTCTTCATCATGGTAGCGGATCATCTTTTCATTGCACATACACCACGGACATCTCTCCATAACTTTCCTCCGGTTTCCAATCTTTCACCTGTTGATCTTATTACCCTTTTGCCTGCCGATCTTATTCGCTTATGCGGTAATGACCTGTAATATCATCTCTGCTCTCAAGAATATCCTCCTCATAGGACTTCTGAAACGGATCATTGTGATGGATTACATAGGACACACCGTCATCATTTCTCTTATCGGAAACAATACCGATATGATTCTCAAAAATCACGATATCCCCGCCCTGCCACTGGCTGATATCATAAATATCCGTTGTGAGCGGTATCGCCGTATGGGCAAAATATACTTTCAGATTATTCACTCTCCGAAAATCAATGTTAATATCCGGCTCCTCAATATCGTAATCCTGAAGATGTGCATTAATATCTTCATCCACCAGTTCCATAAGATCATAGCCGGCGCTTCGCAATGCATTTGCCACAAGATCCGTACAGACACCATACTGGTCGTCAGAGTATCCTGTAGAATAATATTTACTCTTGTAGACCGGTTTTGTCGCAATATAGTCTCTTGCGCCCTGTAGGATATCTGTCTGATCGTCAATCCCGTCTCCGTCCTTGTCCACGGAGCTGTGGAAGTCGGCTATACCGAAGTCTTTATTCTCTTTTGCCTGAACCGGCGCACTGCTTGTTCCGATAAAATAATAACGGCAGCGCCAGGCAATACAGCCGGCTGTGACCAGCAGAATCAGAATAACTGCCGAAATAATAATTTTTTTCTTTGACACAGGATACCATCTCCTTTTCCCATCAGAGTCGACCATGAATTACCTTTCTACAACAACAGTCAGCATCACCAGATCCTAAAATTAATCAGCATATTGATCACATTCCTTTCTCATTTTATATAGCAGTTATCATAGTTGAACTGCCATAATATACTCTTCATCATTTTCATTCACAACATAGAACCCGGCTTTTTGATACATATACAAAGCATAGTTAGCTTTCTGTACAGACAGGGATACCGCCGGATATCCTTTCATCTTCATATATAGCAGCATTTCTTTCAGCAATGCTGTTCCGATTCCCGAGTTTCTGTATCCATTATGTACGGATATTGCAAGGGACGGTGTTTCATCATTAATATGTCCATAGTCATCCATGATTCGCGCCCACACAACTCCTGCGATATCACCATCCACTACAGCGGCCAGGGCATGATCGTGCCGGGAGTTTCCAAATCCACGGATATACACCTGTAATTCAGGAGAATCTATAATCGCTCTGTCCGGAGGAGCGGTTCCTTCCGGAACATAAACAGCCTCATACAAAAAATCTTTCAGCTGAGGATATTCTTCTTTCCGCATTTCACGAATCGTATAATCCATATTTTATCTTCATAATCTCCTTCTTACAGATTGAGCACTTACAGCTCCATCGCATCAAATATTCTTTCTCAGCTGTACTTTTATCTATGGATCTGTCTATGATCTGAAATCCTTGCCGCTCATAAAATCTGACAGCACGCTCATTCTTCTGATATACATTCAGTGTCAGCTCCTGCTTCTTCTCCTTAATAAAATCCAGAAGTGCTTTGCCGATTCCTTTTGACCGTGCTTCCTTTCGGACAAAGATGCCCGCAATATATTCCTGATCCAGTCCGACAAATCCCTCAATCTCATTTTTACATTCGTCTATATAGACATACACTTCCGCCTGAAGGAGCATTTCCTTTACCGGGAGGAAATTACTTTCCCAGTATTCTGCCGGAATAAAATCATGGGCATCTCTGTTTGCATCCAGCCAGATGCCGGATACTGCATCAATGTCTGTTTTCTGTAATCTTCTTATCATATCCCACGCTCCACAAATGAATAATCTTTCATACCTTTTACTCACAAGTAAAATACAGTCCGTCTTCCGAGAAATGAACCTTAGTATTTTTTTGTCTGTAATACTCCTCAATACACTTCATGGCATTCACCTTCCTGTCATCAGTCAGACAGCATTCCCCCGGCGGTTCGATGCATACTGTATTTTCATCTTTATAAGATACATGATATCTGGTATCTCTTCTTTTTAACTCAGCATTTAGAAGTACAATGTCAGCATAATCAATCTTCATGTCTCTGCTCCTTCTCTCTTTTTCTGCAAATGCTCATTACTTCTCCCCCAATCAGAAAGTAAACAAGCCAGAAAACGGCAAACGCATAGATTGTATTTATATTTATCATAGGATACGGTGCTGGAATCCCCTCCATAATAACATTGTAAATCAATGCCAGCGGAATAAATATCACTGTCCAGACATTAATTTTCCAAAATCTGTATATGGTCGATATTTTTTGTTTTCCAGAGGATTGACCGAGCCCTATCACATGAACCATAGTGCCTAAAATAACAAATACAAGCCCTGCAATCACAGCCCCTGTCTCCTGAGTCGAATACCAGATAAAAACAGACATTACTATCCCCAGCAGATTCAGGGCTGTGGCAACTGTGTTGCATATGAATGTAATATCACTTTTCTTTTCCTTCTCCCCGACAGGTTCAACTCCCTTGAGCAGATAATCTGTCGTCACCTCAAAATACTCGCTCAGTAATATAATCTTTTCCACATCCGGTGTGCTCTGCTCACTCTCCCACTTTGATACTGCCTGCCTCGACACACCGATGTTATCTGCCAGCTCTTCCTGAGAGATTCCTTTTGTTTTCCTCAGATTCTGTATTCTGTCAGCAATGGTCATAATTGAAACCGCCTTTCTTTTATTTGTGTACGGCCATTTTAGCAGAAACAGCAGTTGCACTGCCACCAACAGTGCCTTAAAAAATGTCAACCAACGGTTGCCCTGCCATAAAATCTATATATACTTTCCCGCCTCGCGGACGCTCAGCTTATCCATCTGCTCTCCGTATTTCTCAAGAAACGCCCTCACCCACTCCGGATCTGTCTTGGAGTAATCCCGAAGGCTCCATCCGATCGCCTTATTGATAAAAAATTCATCACTGCCGAGATTATTGACGATTATCTTCTCAAGAAGAGCTATGTTTGTCTTTTCTTTCCGCAGGAGCTGATGATCGATAGCAATACGTCTTACCCAGAAGTCCTCGTCTGTTGACCATTCCAGCATCAGTTCATCTACACGGGTATCCTTCAGCCCGATGTCCCCGATCACCCTGTCCAGGAAATCAATTGTATCCCACCACTGCTTCTCTTTGACATATTTTCTTATCTTAGGTATGTCGTCATAAGTGAGAAAATCATTCAGAGCAATCAGATAGTCTGCCGCTAAATACTGAAATTCTCTGTGTTCATCCGCATAACACTGGTCAAGGAATCCCCAGTCCACAGTCTTTGTTTTCTTTTCTTCCTTCAGGATATCCCGGTAAAGTTTCTTTCGCTTGGGAGTCGGTATCCCATAAAACGAAAAAAGATTTCTCATATATTTTGCCATCCTCACGGCATTTTCCTGATCCGCACTTTCTTCAAATCTATTTCTGATCTCTGCATATTTATCCATGAAATTCACCTCTATTGCGTGGAGAAATTTCGAAATACTTTTGACATTTTATAAATGTACACAATCTTCACTATGCTTACGACCAACGTTCCGATAGTGGAGGCCAGAACTACGATCATTCCAATCAACGGTATTATCACGGCAAGCACTGTTCCTCCAATCATTCCTAAAAATGTACCAATATACCATTTCCAAAGTTTAAACCATTTATCCGAAAGAGCCCGATCTACATCGCGCAGGACATCTGTATGTCCCATAAACTCGTAGTATTCTCCGATCATATTGACCACAATAGATACAATAACGACCGGAATTGCAATGAAAAACTCCATATTATCCGATATCGGCATCACTGCAATAGAGATTGCCGCAGTGAAGAAACAGCAGATTGCAGATTTCCGGTAATGTATACTCTCCGATGCGATCTTCAGCAGGATAACACCATACGCGGCAGTTGATGCTATATTCACGATCCGACCTGAAAATGCCAGAAGCGGTACCGCATTTGTCACATTTTCACTGGTAAGCATATTTGCGACAGTTGACACAATAATAAGCCAGAATAGTATATTCGTCCACTTTGCAAGCAGCAGTACATTTACCGTTGGTTTTCCCTCTGTCTGCATCTGGTTTACGTTTAATTCATCCATATTATTGTCCTCTTCTTTTTCTTATATTTTTTTCATGTTTTCCATGAATTCTTCTACATTAGGCAATCTTTTCACGCGTCTGAGTTTAATCCCTGATTCCTTACATACCTGTTCCAGAATCGCCTCAATCAACACATTTCTCACCCGGATTTCTTTTGGCACGCCATGCTGTGATATAAATGAGAGCAGTTCCTCCGCCAGTATGATCTTTTCATCATCCTCCGGTCCTGTCATCTCCACTTCCAATATCATTCCGGATTGTGCATCGGCAAGCAGACAGATCCAGGGATTCGCAGGACGGTCATACACGGCGTCCTGTACTCCCGCATTCAAAGAGATAATATCAGCTTCAAGTACCGCACTGCATTTCTCTGAATTTCTCAATTCTTCCAGCACTTCCTCATCCGTAAGAGTAAGCACCGGGAAATTATGACCTGTAAAAGGCAGCGGCTTTGCCTCGCCTGTCACTTTCTTTCCTTTGGCAGAATAGACAAATGTCTCTTCTGCTTCAAATTTCACCTGAATCTGATGGTCTCTGTAATACAGAATGGCATCTTTCAGAAGAGCCAGATATGACGTCATGCGGTGTACTTCATTCTGATCCATATTGTATGGGAAATACCCCTTTTTGAAAGACAGAAAGTACAGCCACTGATTCTTTCCGCGGAACTTATAGCCCAGTTCTTTGACGATTCTGTGCTGTTCTCCGGACAATTCCTCACGGTTTCCCCAGTAGCAGGTCAGATTATTCTGACACGCCATCGCAAAATCGGACGGAATATTCATATGATCTGAAAGTGTAAGCATCATAAAATCATTCAGGCCGTCAAGACCTTCATATATGGTGATTCCGTAACATTCCCCGCTTCTTCCAAGTATACTGGCATACACTTCTTCTTCCCAGCCACCGTCCAGAGTAATGAGATCCATATCATAGAAAGTCTCCCAGGGTTTCAGCTCTTTTACTGCCATTGCAGCCTCATACAGAGCTCTCCACTCTTCAAGCCCGGCTTCTTTTCTTTCTGCGGCTTCTGATGTTTTCCTATATTGTTTATTTTCATTGATCTCCATAACATCCAGAAAACCGTCATCTTTCATAAACAGTTTTTCATAAAGCGCAGCGGCACACGACGTATCCGGTTTATTTACAAGCCGAATTGAAAAAAACTGTTCCAGTTTGCGGTTCATCTCGTCCATGTCATAAAATGCCGGATCAAACTCATCTGCCGTACAGCCTGTATTTTCCAGCCATTCTGCTGTCTCCTCGTACTCCTCATGAACCGGATCTTCCAGCACTTTTAGAATATGATAATATCCGTAAAGCCCGCCGCAATCCTCAAACGGACAGGCGCCTTTCGCTTTCATCACAACCGGATGCATTTCATCGAAATCCGTCAGCACAGACTCCACATCTACCCGATGCTCCCAGTCATCGCCAAAATCATAAATATATGTAAACCATTTGGTATGCTCCATAAATGGATCGATCAGAGTCTCTGTTGCTTCTTCAGCATCAGGGCCAAAAACAGTCCAGTCATCATCTGTGATTTCCTCAATCCTCATGCCAAGATCACGGAACTCAAAGGAAAACAGATGTGATCCGTTCCATCCCATAATCTCATTTAACAATACGCCCAGCTGAGAAAATGTTATTCCTGCCGGAACAATACATCTGCGCCAGATCGGCGGATGCGAGTTTTTGATTGATACTTTTAGCTGATACGCTTTCATATGTGTTCTCCTTATAAATTATTTTGTCCGATACGACAGGCTTTCCTTTATCTTAAGGCATATACCAGTAAGAATTAAACTGATACATATATGTTCTTGCACCTTTTGGCATTTGCGTCACAGCATTATACACATTATAATAATCTCCTGCGCCCATCCCTGTTGCACAGATGCCCAGTATCAGAAGAAACAGGCACTTAGGATAGATCATTCCAAGTATAAACGGAATAAATCCGAACACGATATTGGGAAGAAGCGACATAAATATAAATCTTCCCTTGCTCATCGTTTCCGGTCCGACTACGAAAAGCATTCCCTGTGCCCAGTTGGTATATAGATACACATCTTTCCTGAAACAAACCGCATGGAGCAGTTCATGGGGAAACAAAACAAGCAGGGTTGCCAGACATCCTACACTTATCTGCCAGTAATCTGCCCGGATATATTTTCCGCATCGAATAAAAGCGGGAACAGCCAGCACAACCATGATCACCAGACATAATACATTTGCGATTACAGCAAGTTCTTTTGAATCTTCCGCCTCTTTGAATTTAACGGCGCCCGGCATATGTTCACCATGCGGGAGGGATTCGGGATGCAGATCATATTTCCCTTTATAATGTAATTTCATAACTCTTCTCCTGCTTTTGCCAATCATTTCCGATCGGTTTCAGAGGTCAGACTCATTCTCAGATATACCATATCGACAAGCTGTCGCCCGCCCTCATAGATCGGATGGTCATAATACTCCGTGAAAAATCCTTTCACCACATGGGATCTCCAAAATCCGCAGCTTTCATAAAAAGGCACCGTCAAGGGGCTGTCCCCTGTGCCGACCTGCAGAATATCATAACGCCCACGGTAAGTGTCTGCAAGAAATCGGATCATTCGTCTCCCATATCCACGTCTCTGAGAACCGGGCGTTACGGCAAGATTCTTGATCTCCAGTATTCCGTCTCCCTCGTCTGTCACCACGCATTCCGCTTTAATACCGTTATCGTCAAGAACGTACATAATCCCCCTCCCAAGATACCGGTCGATCATATCTTCCTGCTCATCTGCAAGCAGAAGGAGATCCAGATACTGTTTCTTATTCTCTTTAATCTCTCTGATCTTCTGTTGATCGTCTGTTAAATATCGGCTCATTAATTTTCTTCTTTCTCCTCCGATTCCCCGCAACCTGTGATTACCCATGGTCCGTTTTCACACGTAAATCTGGAATCCCGTATAAACGTGACAAAAAGATGTGCAATGCATCTCTCGATCTGTTCTCTCTTATCGCTGTTTTCAAATGCGTTCAGCTCATCCACACTCACTCCTGCATAGCGTGCGATCGTCTCTTTCGGAATGTCAAAGACGCGGGTCAGCTCGTCCATCAAACCACGATAGTAAGTGTCTGATACAGGCTTTTCATGCAGCAGAAGTATCAGAAATATATTAAGGTATTCTGTCCTCGAGAAATCCGATGGCAGGTTCCCGTTCAGGTATTCCTGCAGTTCCGACTCCGGCAGTTTCGTCGCCCGGCTTATGGCGCCAAGAGGAAAACCCTCGTCTATACATCTTTTCAATAATATCGGAAGATCACCTATCTCTTGCATTCCCGGCCCCGGTTTTACTTCTATAAATGTTCTTTTCTTCATACTTCTCCTCTCCCTTTAGCATTAACCTGACATTTTCTGTCAATTCTGTTTAAAACTACGGAATTACAAATTCAGCTTCTTTTACCTTGCCGCCTGTTCCATATGTCACCAGAAGATACTCGTCTCCGTCCAGTACCCACACATCCTGATCTGCACTGATCGTATCATCCGGCTCCTGCCACACACTGATCAGCTGGCCACGCTTATAACCGGCAAGATCGTCCAGATCATCAGCCTGTAAATTTTCTAGTGTTGGAAGATTATCGGCGTTTTTTGTATGATAATAGGCGTACAGCCAGACGATCCAGACTACGTCAACAGTAAAAACCACTATTAAAACATTTCTTATTATCTTCTTTGCTTTTTTTCTCACTCGTACTGACTTCTTCAGAAAATAAGCCGGAATAAGCATCACACTTCCTATCGCGATAATAGAAAAGATAAAAAACAACACAATTGACCTGTATGAATCTATCCTTTCCCAATACACTAATATGGCTGTGGCAAAAAAAATTACAGCAAATGTACCGCTTACCAGTCCTGCCGTTTCATTCGAATCTTCCCATTTCTCCTCACTTTCCATTGCGTCACGTACATGATATCCGACTCTGACATCCGGAAAATCAGAGTGTTTGATTCCTGTGACAATTGCCGTGATTGTAAGGATTACTCCTTCAAGCGCAAAAAGCAGCGCCATAACTACAGTAACCATATCGGTATCCCTCCACCTGATTACTCATACCCCACGATGATCTTCCTGCATTTTTTACAACGGTATCCCTCAATGCGGTCTCCGTTTATGACTGCCACCATCTTAGGCTCACTGTTCAGCCTGAATGACTCCTCCCTGTCTTTCCATTCCATCGCTGCACCGCTGCCTATAGCACAGATTTTTCCTTCCTGCATTTCATTTCCGCAATATGGGCATTTCATCCTCCGCACCTTCTTTCGTCTCTATATAAATATATTAATTTCTTTACAAACTTTATAATGTCCTGTAACTTTCGTCTTCAACCTGTATAACCTGCTTATCCGTGATTACTTCTAAGTCCAGCCTGGAATTATATTCTGCAACTGCTTTCTCCGCCGCTTCTCCCATTTCGGCATTTCCGATATGCGGCACAATATAAAAGTCCACCAGTCCCAATCCGGTGTAATCTGTCAGCTCAGGCGCTTTCTCAGGGTTGTCCATACCGACGCAGTAACCGATATCCGGACAGGCTATGACCGCTCCTGCGGATTCCCCTATATACAGTTTTCCTTTATTGACTTCCTGTACTAATATCTTATCTGCCCCGGAACGCCTCAGCTCCTGTAAAAGATAAAACGTATTTCCGCCGCCGACAAATATAATGTCATTTTTCGTCAGGGTACTTACTATTGAATCATAAGTAGCAGTGGAAACATCCAACACGTCAACTGTGAGCCCCAGACTTTCCAGGGTATTCGTCTCGTCCTCGATCATTCCCTCTATCTCTTCTGCAATGCCTGCCGTAGGAATATAGGTCACTGTTTTTCCCGCCAGTTCTGGTTCAATTGTCCTTATCAGATCTGTAACCTGATAGAGCATAGATACCAGTATCAATTTCTTCATGACATCGCCACACTCCTTACTTTATGTCTCATTTTCATAATAGAACTCCGTCCACTTTCCCTTGTAAGAATAGCAGGGCAGATACGGATGCTTTTCTCCTGTCAGCTCTCCGTTTTTCAACGCCAGCGCATCTTCCAGATTCCTTCCGATGTACTCCGGACCTATGGGATATTCATGGTGGCAGGGTAAAATCGTCTCCACCTGATCCGCCAGAGTGCACATCTTTTTCTGGCTTTCGATGTAAAGATCCAGATTCCGGTGACCGCCGAACATAAAAATCGGTCCGGCTTTCTGCACGGAATCACCGGGCAGAAGAAGTTTTTTCTCCCGATCAATAAACGCCACGCTCCCATATGTATGTCCGGGAATCTCAATGGTCTCAAAATGATAACCACCGCACACGAATACGTCTCCTTCTGAAAGCGGTTCAAGTTCTATGTCACCTTTTACAAGGTGCCAGTCCGCTTTATGAAGACAGCATTTCCCGAAATCTTTCAGTCCGCCCGCATGATCCACGTCTCCATGTGTCAGAATAACTCTGACCGGCAGATCCGTAATCTTCCTGACTGCCTCGTATACATGACTGTCCTCAAAACCGGTATCAATCAGCAGTGCTTCATCATCACCCTCTTCTATTCATTACAGATCTTTCATCGTCAATATAGAGCCCAGAATATAACCGCACTCCCATTCCGAAAACTTCTGCGGATCTCTGAAATATGGATGCTTAAATATAACACCGAATTCTCCCAGATCGTAAATCGGCATTTTCTCCTCATCACTCTGCGTCGTCTCAAGAGTTTCCGGAAGGGTATCTCCGAACACCTCTTGGTCACTGTACAGTTCCCTGTAAAAATCCGGCAGGGCCATAAATTTTCCGCACATCAGAAAATCAAATGTCCTCACATAGACTTTTCCTCCCTGCACTTCTCCTTCGTCCGGTATATCATGGACTTTCTCTTCCGCACGCACACGCATGGGATCAACTCCCACAGAATCGAAAAATGCTTTCTGTTCTTTTGTAAAAGCATTCACAAATCTCTCATTTACCATCCTGTCCTCTGCGAAATTATTCTGTATATACAGTTTCTTTGTCGCGTCTACATCAATATCCAGTGTCCACAGATAAAAATCAAATATCATGTTCACCCTTTTCCTTTCACTCTTCTCCATGCTGCTGAAAAGAACTCTTAGTCCTGCTGAAATTCTTTTCTCAGAACCTCTTTCGGAGGCTCGATCTCATTTGCGATCGTATGTTCCGTAAGTTCAGACAGGAGTTTTATCTTCTTATTAAGCAGCGGCCTCATACAGTTCGGCACGTGCTCCTGATGCGCTCTGTGGATTGCCACGCACTCCTTGCAGTTGCCGTGATAACGACAGGCTTTTTTACAGGGGCAGTGATCCTTGTCCTTATATTCCTCCCGGAATTCCGCTGCGAACTCCTCCTGCAGTCTTAGCCCCTCTTTGCGGTTCCCCTTGTGAAATTCTTTCATAGCGTCAAGTTCTTTCTGATTTCCCTCAATGATCATCTTTTTCTCTTCCTTTCGTATATAAAACCTTTGCCCATTTCAGTCAAATACCGTTTTCCAGTTGTCAGCGGCATTCGCTTCAAAACACATCTCAATCTGTTCCTTATTGTTCTTTTCCTCGGCAAGTTCCGGGAGTTCGCCCACTCCAAAATAACGGCTTTCTGTCGTCTCGATATTTTTTACAAACTTACCGCCTTTCACGGAACACAGGAAAAATATCTTGCACACTTTATAAGCGTAAACCGGTTGATTGTGCTTTTCTCTGTCCTGCACAGCGATCACCAGTTCAGGCGACACATCCAATCCGGCTTCTTCTTTTACCTCTTTTATTACATTTTCCGTGACGGATATATCCACGTCCGCCCAGCCGCCGGGAAGTGACCACCTCCCGTCTTTTTCCCTGACCAAAAGCATCTTTCCATCCTTAAAAATCGCTGCTCTTGTATCAATCTTCGGTGTCTGATATCCAATTTCACCGCAGAACAGATCTCTGACCTTTTCTATCGGAATTTCTGATTTATAAGAGACCATTTCCGCTGCAATCGACCGGATCCTTTCATATCGTTCCTTATCAAATTCATCTTTGCAGTAGTACAGTCCCGCCTGAGCGATACTCTGCAGTTCCACAGCCCATTCAAGCCATTTTTCATTTTTATTCATAAGTAAAATTCTCCTACATAAATAGCCGGTACCACTGGTATCCGATATAATAAAAAGTCTCTCTTAAAAGAAATGGGATCTTTGTCCGCAGGCTGACATATCTCGTAGTAGGTGTCGGCGAACTGTACGACTTGATTCCCGCGTCCTCAGCCAGAAGCATTGCCCGTTTCATATGAAGCGGGTCGCTGACAATAATTGCAGTATCATAACCATATTCATCCATGATTATCTTGGAGTTTTCCAGATTCTCCTGTGTGATCGTAGAAGTATCTTCTGTAAGTACAGCTTCGTCAGGAATCCCCTGCTCCAGAAGATACTTTTTTGCCACCGAGGCTTCGGACATCTCCGAGCCGTCAGGCGATCCGCCTGTCACTATAATTCTGTCTACATAGCCTTCCTCATACAGCGTAATCCCGTGGTTGATCCGCTCCCTGTACACCGGAGAAGGTTCATCCGCATATACAGCTGCGCCTAGAACAATTGCCACATCCGCTCTGCATTTCTGATCAACCGTACTGAAAGACCAGATGTCATATATATTTTTGCCTGTATAAGTAACGAGCAGCACCGCGATCACAAGAAGGATCTTAGCCGCGAGTTTTCTTTTATTATTTTTCTTCATTCTGCCCTTCCGTTTACTCATCCGGCTGCTGTCCGTCATGGGCTTTCCACTGGCACTCTGTCAGCTGCATATTGGAAAATACCGCCTTAAACGAAGAATCCTCCGGAGAGCAGGCATAGATACCGAACTGAATTTTTCCCTTTCCTTTGTGCATATGACAGATGCGCATCTGCTGAAAATGGATTCCGTTCTCGGAGCACTCGATACAATAATCATCCTCCCTGCGGCTGAAACGATACCACATAGACTTCACATCAGCTCCTATGACTGTGGTCGCCCAGTCTGAGTATCCTTCATTCGTCACAACACTTCCCAGATGCTGATACTCTTCATTTTCATACTCGATGGAACCTTTCAGCCAGTTCTCACTGTCCAGATACATCACGATACCGCACTGATCAAACCGATGATGGCTCTCCGCGAAATCAGTTTTTACTATAAAGCTGAAATATTTTTCATCTGTCTCCATCTGAAAAACAGGTGCATTGTCATTCCGGAAATGATAATATGTCCTTTGCCATAAATCTGTGTTCGGCTTTGTGACAATCTCCACCGTGTCGTCTGTTATTGTGTAACTCTCCGGTTCTCTTGTCCATTTAAACTTTGTAAAATCCATGTTCTCCTCCTTAATTTTGAAAACATTTTTAATCTCTGTACCCTTCTCATGCAAGACATATCTGTCTGGCATATTTCTTTTCTGAATCTTCGATTACCTTGATCTTTCCCTGACCGATCAGCTTTTCAATCCTCTGTGCGTACCACCAGTCTCCCACACCGATCGGATTATTGCCGAGAATATCTCCGATCAGGCGGGCCTCCTTTTCCGGTTTCTTTGTGATCCTTTTCCATATCAGAAAATCATAAAAATCTTCTGGAACACCGAGTACCTTTCCATTTACCACAGCACGCAGAGGACTGTTGTCCTCCTGAAGTTCCGCCCAGTTCCATGCATACATTTTCAACTCCATTTTGCTCATTTTCTTTTCAAGAGACAGATACCGGGCAAATCTTTCCGGAAGCACTTCGCCCCAATGACTATATGAAACAATCGTATTATCCTGCCGCACTTCATACTCCAGCAACCTTACAACGAAGATCTCATTTTCGCAATTCTGCAAAAGACTGCACAGATGATAGAAACCGCAAATGGAATATGGCGCGTTACTGTACCAAATCCTGACAGACTCACCTTTCTCGAGGAGCCCCTGTAAACGCTTCAGTTCATTACTGTAAACATCTCCCAGCTTTTGGCACTCCTCGTTCAGTTCCTTATCTCCGCCCCACTGATCCTGTACATACATGGAGTAGATCAGATCTTTTCGATACTGGCTGTCCACGCTTTCTTTTATATCCCCGATATCCATCATGAAACCAAGACAGATAACCTTATCCGAATCCTGTATATTCTTCGCGATTTTCATGGAGCCGGCTTCGCTCTCGCCAAATAGAACTTCTACCAAAAATCCACCTTCTTTCCGCAAAATCCAACTACCTTTATTGTACCAAAAACATATATGAAAAGCCATATTCTTTCCTCTATATCCGACAAACTACACGTTACATAAATCGTCAGGAGTGACAAAAAGCGGAAACCATCTCCGGTCCCCGCCTTTCCATAATAAATTTATTCTGTTTTCTTTGATGTTCTCCATACTCAGTTCGATGTGATTCCTGTTAAGAAAACATACATTGCCATCTCTTCCATATAAGTGATGTGACGGATCATTTCCGCAAGTTTCTCATTCTGAGGATTTTCTTTTATCTCCCTGATCCGTCTTTTTAATTGAGTTTTCTCATCTTTCGAGAAGAACTGATTCAGATTTTTAGATTCCTTCAATATAGAAAGCAGAGCCATATCAGCAGGTTCCATTTCTTCTTCCGATGCTACTGCTGCTTTCAACTTCGCAATCAGCTCGTCCTTATACTCTTTCACCGGAATGTACACCTTTTTCGGTCTGAACATTCCTCCCTTTTCTTCTTTTGCCAGACCGGCCTCCTGTAAAGATCTTCCAATCAGTTCCATGAGCTGTCTGCACCTGCTGCCCGAATACCAATCCGTCATTATTTTGTTTACATAGCGATGTTTTTCTCTCAGATATACATATAGTGGCTGAAGGTGTCTCAACTCATAGGGCAGATCTTTAACTACCTCAATTTTCTTCTTTTCCTCAGCAATAATCCCCGCAGACAGGAGATCCATAAATGCCGCCGCTGCAAGCCCTGCGCCCGATTCCTCTCTTCGCATTGACGGCAGTACGCCGTATTTATCCGTCACCAATATGTAGTATTCCTGTGCGATCGATTTTCTCTCCATGATAGATTCCTCCGATATTTTCCTGATTTTCTCGTAACAGTTCAGCCATCTGACGTCAGAAGACGGATTTATGCCTGCATAAAGATCCGGCGACTGACCGACAGATGAGCTGAACTGTTACGTTTTCTCACCCGCAGACCATTAATCCGGATATAAATGGATACCGCTATGACGGAATCACTCCCAAAATCCAGATAAAGAACAGAGATACGGCCAGAGCAATCAGCCCCGAAAGAATCGCCAGAAATATTTTCTGGTGCAGTCTTTTCCCTTTTTCCCGGTTTTTTTCGATCTCACTCAGACTTTTCCCCTCCAGAAAAGCTTTGATTTCCTGATAAGTCTGCATATCAAACTTAGATTTCGTTTTCTCCACCCGGTAAGCCGCGAAAATTCCTGCTTCAAGGATCACGATCCAGATTACCATTCCCGCATAAGACAAAAAGTGCACCAGCGGGATCGGGGTAATGATGATCGCCAGAAGCAGCACCGTAAAAACCAGACTCAGATGTTCATATTCTTTCCTGTCAGCACTGTTGTTGATCTGTTCCGTCATCTTTTCCACATCTCCTTTGATTAATTGGTCCAAAGAGACATTAAAAACTTTACTAAGCAATACAAGACTATTCACATCCGGATAACTTTTATCATTCTCCCAGTTTGAGATTGTCTGTCTGGAAACATATATTTTCTCCGCCAGAGCATCCTGTGATAACGCTTTCTCACTCCGGTATTTCTTAATCTGTTTTCCCAGTTCCATTTTCTGTCTCCCTGCACATAAATTTTAATCATAAAAGTGTGGATTTGTCTGTCAAAAGTCTTTGACATCCCTGTTTTTCCAGGATTTTTGTACTGACAAACATCTTTGCAGACTTCTTCGATCTCATATAACATGGAAATGTCTCAGGGCCTTTCCAATCCCATCGTCATCCACGTCACTTGTCACATAATCTGCAATTTTCCTGACACATTCCCCGCCATTTCCCATGGCAACTCCAATTTCTGCAGCTTTAAGCATATCGATATCATTTTCTGCATCGCCAAACGTCATGATCTCATTTCGCTCAATCCCATATAAATTGCAGAAATATTTTATCCCTTCTACTTTCCCGCCCTGATCAGAGATAATATCGACTCCATTATCACACCATCTGGCAAATCTGCATCCTTCAGGAATATATTTTTCAAACACTGTTTCTTCCTGCCGTGTCAGAAAAGCAATTGCCTGATAAATCTTTCCGTTTTTATATGTACCGATCTCCGGCACAGGGGTAGATATACTGCGCTGAACCTTACGCACAGTATCATCCACATAATTGATATAAATCCTGTCTTTCTCAACCAGCGCCAGCGGATATCGTTTTTCACAAAAGAGTGCTGTTAAATCATCTGTCACATTCTCGTTAAAAGGCGCTCCGAATATAACATCTCCCGACTCGTTCAGACATAATTGTCCGTTTAAAGTAACATACCCGTCAAATCTTATATCCTGAACGGGAAGTCTTTCCAGCTCGGTCGAATGTCTTCCTGTCGCCATAAAAATCCTGATTCCTTTATCCCGCAATTTTCTGAGGGCCTGCACTGTATCCTGAGGAATGCACTTAGTTGTATGAGAGAGCAGAGTTCCGTCTAAATCAAAAAATATTGCCTTTATCATAAATGCTCTATCCCCTTCTTATATAAACCAGTTCTGTTATCCCATTATAAACCTTCGTATGCTTCAGTCGGAGCTGTATTGCTTTTTCTCTTTTTCCGAACAGAGGGATACCATCCCCCAAAATCGCCGGTATAACCGAAATATGATATTCATCGATCAGGTTTTTCCGGATCAGAGGCTGAATAATACAACGTCCCCCGCAGATCCAGATATTTTTACCCGGTGTTTCTTTCAGGTACACAGACAGCTCGCATGGATCTTCCCTGACAAATTTGATCTTCTCTGTCGAGTCCTCACTTCTATGGGTGATAACGTAGCTTGTCAGATTTTCATAGGGCCATTTTTCCGGCGAAAGTTCCCTCCTGATCTGAGCATAGGTATTCCATCCCATCACAACAGTGTCGATATCTTTTATGAACTCTGAATAGGTATCCTCATTCTCTGTCTCTTCGTCCTGCCCTGCCAGCCAGTCCACGCTTCCGTTTTTATCAGCAATATAGCCGTCAAGACTCACAGCAATGTATAAAATAATCTTTCTCATATTCTTTTTCTTTATGAATGTTCCTCCACATACTTGAGAAAATCCGGCGTCTTTGACCAGTATTTCACACCCCAGTTCTCAAAGTTCCATTCTTCCATATATTGGTTACACTCATAATCAACATAATAGAGAACACCATCCTGCATAATAAAATTTGTGGGGAAATAATCAATATTTGTATCTGCCGCATACAGCAGACGACACATCTCTTTTACCTGACGCAGGCACTCATCCAACGGTCTGTCTTTTAAGACCATTTCATAGACCGTATCACCCTCTATATATTCCTTTACGATTCGTTCATTGTCCGTATCCACATCCAGCATCTTAGGCAGAGTGATTCCGATCTCTTTCAACCGCTTGTAATCCTTCAGCTCCGCCTCAATTTTATTCCCGAACTGATAATAATCACAGGGCTCATGATGGATCTGTTTTAATACAACTTTTCCCTGATTGGATTCTGCCAGATAGGAATATCCGCCCTTGCCTTTCCCAAGCAGTTTCAATATCCGGTATTCTTTTCCGTTTACTGAATGTATCTTTCCTATTTCCTGCCTGAATTCATAAGTCGGCATAATTTTACTATCCCTCCTCTACTTCCTTCTCCATCCCTATATTTGGGGGCAGCTCCATTTCATGCTCCATTTTTATAAATCCATATTTTTCATATAACGGCCGCCCCATGTCTGTTGCCTCAAGCGAAATGGCTGTAATATTCCTCTCATGGCATTCCATTACAAGCATATCCAGCACCTTGGAAGCTATTCCTTTTCTTCTATAATCAGGATGCGTATACATATTCATAATATATGCTTTATTTCCGCTTGGATTATGATATGTAGGCATGACCTGAAAGAAGCTCACTCCTCCTGCACCAACGACAGTATTTCCATCATATACCAGATATGCTATATGTGTATTGTTGTTAAGAGTCCTTTCATAATATGCATATGACTCACATCTCACTTCACTCATATCCACGTCAGCCGATAATTGGTTCGCAGCTCTTAATACTTCTATTCTTGTTTCTGTCAGTATGTCTATATCACTGAGGTCTGCCTTTTTATATATTAAATTCATCTTATTCCTCTTTTTCATTTCCAAATCACACTGCATTTTCCCGTCACTCCTCTGAAGTCACATCAGTGCCAGTCCGCACTCAAATGCCAGCGCCATATATTTCTCCGCCCCATTCATTCCATACTGCATCAAATCTCTGATCTCCCATGTATCATCACCTAGATTATCCGCACCGTATAGAAATTGAATAAAAGGGATCTTCCTGTATTGCGAAACTGCCAGCATGGACGCGCACTCCATCTCGACCGCAAGACATTCCTGTTCTTTTCTCTCCCGTATCATCGGAAGAGTTTCCCTGTAAATGCCGTCTGTCGTCCATGTCTTTCCTTTGACATAAGGGCATCCCAGATCCTGCAGGACATTCTCCAGTACATTCACGCATCTTTCATCTGCCTCTATCTCCGGCGACGGAGCAGCGTAATGATAGCTCGTCCCCTCATCGCGCACCGCTGAGACAGGAACGATGATCTTTCCTTTCGCTTTCTCGTCATCCAGTACGCCGCAGGAGCCGAACAATACGAACCGTTCCGCGCCCATTGCCACAACTTCCTCAAAGCCGACCACACAGGCGGGCGCACCTACTCTTGACTGGAAAAACGCGATATCTGTATCTTTATAGCGGATCTTATAGACCGGCATTGTTCCGTTTGCGGTATATAACTCCGCAATCTGCTCCACATGTTTCAAAGAAGCGTATTTCCGGATGATATTGTCTGAAAATGTGGATACACAGATCTTCGGGAAACCTTTTATCTTCTCTGTCGTATCCGACGGATTGATCAGTGCCGGTGCAGATATATCTGATCTTTGAAATATTGTCTCAACAGCCATCCTCTGATCCTTTCTCTTCTTCAGGTACAGTTCGCACCTTTTTCATCACATAATTTGTCAGCAGTATCCCTTTTCTCTCCACCTGCTGTTCCCGCACGACCTTATAGCCTCTTTTCTCAAAAAACGGCTTTGCCGTAATAGATGCGTGGGTTGTAAAGTTTTCCGCATCTACCGCCTGTTCCAGTCTGTCGCAGAGCCCTGACGCGATTCTGTGCCGCTGAAAATCTTTGTGCACATACAACCGGTCGAGATATCCTGTACTGTCCATATCCGCAAAGCCTACAATCTGTTCGATTCCGCTCTCTTTCTCCGGCGGCATCACTGCTACCAGCGTCATATGCTCCTGCAAAGACTGATTCCACGCCGCATAATCTATATTACCATCAGCCCACGCATCCAACTGCTGTTCCGTATAGTCCGCAGCATTGACGGTATGTACTGTATTATAAAAAAGTGCGGCTATCTCTTTTAAATCTTCCTGTCTGTACGTTCTGATTTCCATAGCTTTACTCCTTTTTATCCTGCCAGTTTCCATTTCGTCAAATCCATACACTGGCGCTCATGCTTATTGTCACTTATTCTTCCTAAAAGGTGCTATAAAGAGAACAATCATTACCGCCAGGTACACAATATACAACACATATGTAATTGCATTATTCCATGGGAATCCCGCCTCCGGATGATTCAGTGCATATGCAATAAATGCAATAGCCAATATAAGCATCAAAGCGGCTATTATTCTCGAAAGTTTCTTTGTCATTTTACTTGCCCTCCTTTGATAAAATCTCGTTTTCAACTCAAAGAGCCACCAGCCTCGTCGAACTTTAACACCATAAATGTATCTGCCGTATAATTATCATTATATCTTTCTGTCTGTTGAAATCCTGCCCTTTCATATAAACGGACCGCACGCTTGCTCGATGACAATGTATCAAGATACATTTCCCCGTATCCGTTTTGCTTTGCCTCTTGAATCGCTGTATTCAGCAGCAGCCGTCCCAATCCTTTTTTATGATACTGCTCCAGAAGATACAGGGATTTCAGTTCGCACTTATCGCTGTCCAGTTTTTTCAGTGCTGCCGTCCCGATCATGGCTTCGCCTTCAAAAAGACACCAGAAATGCTCGAAATATTCTGATACATCGTTATACATCTTATGGCGGCCATTCAGTTCGAAACATCTGCCCGATTGCGGCAGACATATTTCCAGAAATTGAAGCAGCTTATCATGATATTGTCTTTTATACTTCTGAATTGTGCACATTATTACTCCTTAACAAGATGCGCTGTAATGATCGTACAACTTGAAGCATTAACCGTAATTTTAACATTATCTGTCTGACAGTACCAATTCTTGCCCTGCTTATAGATATTACAGTCAGGAGATAATATTTTATCTCTGCAATATTCCACAACATCTGCTGTTTCCAGCCGCAGATTTTTCTTTATCCGGTCTGCTCCCATCGGAGTTGTATGAAGCCTGTCCAGATTTAAGAGCAGCAGTTTTCCATCTGCTTTCTGGTCATCCGATTCCTCACCCTCAATTTTGTAACCTTCCCTGACCAGCCGTTTCAATGCCTTCGCTTCGTTTTCTTTTTTCACCAGAATGTAATCCGTATTATATGTAGAGACAACAAATATACCGATCTTCTCTTTTGCCAGAAGTGTAGATATTTTTGCCAGAATTCCTATCAGTGAGAAATCAAGGACTCCTTGGATCCGGAATGCCCGCCAGCCATCTTCGCGCTCTGTCGTGTTATCAGGCGCATCCTCCGTCAGACACACCAGCGAGTTTTCCTCATCCGTTTTACCGATAAAACAATATTCGGATTCCAGATTTACTTTTGAATAATCTGTCACTTTGCAGACCGAAAAATCTCTTTTAATTCTCTGTAACTCCATCTGTACCCTCTCCGTTTCTTAAAATTCTTGAGCTCTCTCCATCGGGGTTCCCACTTCAATCAGATTCCCGTCCGGATCATAAAACCGGATGACTTTCTGCCCCCAGCTATGAGTCATAAGCCGGTTGACATACTTAATTGAGGGATACAATTTTTCAAGTTTCTGAGCAAACGCTTCCAGATCCCGCTCCTCAAAATACAGTTCACAGGCATTGCTTTCCGAAATAATATCCTTTTCCAAAAATTTTTTCCAGATTTTTTTGTCCTGAAGCACAAGCCCCTCGGTCAGAATCATATTTCCTTCATTATCAAGTACCATATCAAGACCGAACAGATCGTGGTAAAACTGCTTTGATCTTTCAATATCATCAACGACGATCAATATATTTTTTAATCTCATCTACACACCTCTTTTGTCATATTTACTTTCTAAACTACCATATTGCCTGCAGGATAAACGCGGACATTACCAGCATCGCAATCACCTGAATGACCATACTGATGCCATCAATCAGATAAGACGGCTGTCTGATTTTTCTCATTTCCCTGATAAAAGAAATATCATATCCCATTGTAAATACTGCGTTTATAATTACCTCAATAATCAAAAACATTATCAGATTATTTTTGCCCCCATAAGAGATTCCAAATCCAATATGTGTAACGACAGTTTCCGGAATATTCTCCCAGTTCACAAGTAATAGAATTCCGCTCATTCCTATTATTATCCATGAAACATAGTTAATAATCTTTTTAATTTTATCCATTTATTGCTCCTTACATTGCCGATAACACTAAGACCTAATCTTCCAATTTTTTCACTATGATTTTCAGACTTTCCGGATCTACAAAGCTGACTTTCTGCCCGTATGTCTCGATCATCGCCCGGGTATCTGCATCCTGCTCCCCGGCAGGCTGTTTTTTCGCCTGTTCATAGAGCATTTTCATCATCAGCCTATGTTTGAAACTCAGCTTTTCATAATCAATCCCGCCTCTCAGATGATAAAATTCCGTCCTGTCAGCAAGGGAGTTCGGTATCTGTCTGATCGCAGCTTTCCTGATATTCTGTACGTTCTTTTCATCATCCGGATCGGCAAGCCCTACTGTGATCACAACAAATCTTTTACACTTATCTGCCGAAATCTTTTTCGCTGTCTTTGCCATGCCCATGACACCGCCGGCATAAAGACCGCCCACATAGACGATCGTTTCATATCCATCCGGCGCCTTTACTTTATCATACGATAACACTTTGCATTTCATCTGTTCTGCCAGTGCTTCTGCATATACTTTTGCTGTTCCATAACAGCTTCCGTATATAATGATTGCTCCCATATGCTTTCTCCTTGATTTTATATTGGGTTATTTTTCTGTATTTTTTCTCCAATCTGCAACAGATAATCACTTAGCTGACACCCGGAAGCCGTAATCCACGGTCCCATTCTCCCACTGTCCCTGCACAAGATACACACATCCCGGCTGCGCGGTAAATTCTGTATTACCTTTTTCATTTTCCTGAACTTCTACAGGAGTCCCTTCCGGAATCGCAGCCGCGCTGTCCTGATACTGTTCCAGCAAAGAATCATCCCATGAAAGTATCTGAACACTTTCAGGTTTTTCATCAAACTCCAGTTCCATAGTCATAGGTTCTGACAGTTTTGTCACTTCTGTCGGCTCTGTCTGCAGAACATGAGGTGCATCTGTAGTAATCGTTCTGCTTTCTCCATTTTCCTCGTAAGTCCATGTACAACTCAAAGCCTCGGGGATCATTACCGCCACAGACGCCAGTTCATCCGTATAGCATACATTCAGATAAGGGAGCTGGGAGGAATCTTTCTTTATAAAAATCTCATCCAGATAATGCCCGTATTCCTGTATATACTTCTGGTTTGACTGTTCTGTCCTTTCTATTTTAGTAATTCCATGATACTGGGCAGGATAAGACTGTGCCATAATCCCGTTTCCATAGATATTTACCACATCTCCATTCTTCAGATCCTGCTCTTTGATTTTTTCTCCCTCTTCATCATAGAGTTCTCCTTCAGGTATTGTCCCCGTAAACGGATACTCCCCCGCCAGATTTACAAAGAGACTGTTTCCATCGTCATTTTGTAAATAGACTGCTGTCAGAAACTGTCCGTTGTCTGCCTGTTTCTCATCATCTGATGACTTATCTCCTCTGAAATGATTCTGCTCTGCTGCACATGCGGCTAATATAATAACCGCCAGTATTGCAATAACAATAACAAATGTAATATTTTTATTTCTTTTCATTACCCCTGTCCTTTCCAATATCTGATTGGGATACAATCCGTACGGCTGCCGCCATTCCGCCGTCACCATATGTCGGATTTTTCAGAAACTCCTCTGCCCCGCTGCTTATAGTCCCTTCTCTGTCAAGTGCATAAAGTATTTCATTTTCCCATTTAAAAAGTCTCCCCATAGATACTGCTTCTATTCCCAGCAGAGCTTCCGCAATATATTTCTGATAAGTACGGGCATGCTTTTCAATAATAAATCTCATAATTTCCAGACGTTTATCCATACTCTTTATATTCGATGAGACAGGAGCTGTACGATATTCGATCAGCATTTCTTCTACGATTCCGATAGATGTATCCGGCTCAGTTTCAAGCATGCTCAGAAAGAACTCCCAGTCCTCGAACCCTGAACGCATAGATTCATCATAACCGCCGCACATCTCCCACGCGCTCCGACGCATAATATGTGTTGCCGGACAGCAGTTACGGGAAAGGAATGCTGCCACATCCCCACCGCACGGACATACTGCTGCGTTTAGCGCACCGAATGTCTGCATCCACGAAGATGCCGCCACCATACGAGAAGACTCGCACAACATCCGTCTGACCTTCTCAATATAAGTCGGCCTTAATCTGTCATCACCATCAAGTACCAGAACCAGCGGCGAACATGTATTCCTGATTCCGGCATTTCTGGCTGCCGACACTCCGCGGTTCTCCTGCCATATAACCTGTACCGGAACAGGAGCTTCCGTGTCCGCCTCGATCTCTCTTAATATTCTTACAGATTCTTCATCTGCAGATCCGTCATCTACTATAGTTATTCCTGCCGGTCTGACCGTCTGACCATACACAGATTGAACGGCTTCACGCAGCATTTCTCCTTGATTATAGCTGGTAATAACTGCCTCTACATCCCCGGCAATACCAGTAATGTTGTCAAATACTTTCATCATCTTATTCTCCAAATGGCTCGACTTCTCCCATGTCTGCCGTGAACTCATACTCCAGTGACGTGTCTTGTGCCCCCACAAGTCTGATACGATTTTCTCCTTCTTTCACTTCAACCGACTCTGATAAAGACTTCTCATTTTCCTCTCCCGCAATGCATTCCGCAAGGGTAGTTACCGTTCTGTCCGGGCTGACATAGATAAGCTTTGCCTTCCCTGCTGTAACTGTCAGGCTGTAAGAGATATTTACTTCATTCTCTTCATAGCCCGTATCTCCTTCCGCCTGTTTCTGTGTCCATTATAATATAAAAGAGAGCATAAAAGTATATTTTCTTACATGCTCTCTGTCGTAATATAAATAAAAATTGTCTTACAATCTCTTTACTTTTCTCAGTATTTTCCTGCCGTTTTCCCAGTCCTCCGCCGTCACCTCAGCCACATATCCGCCGCCGTTTTCCACCTGCCAGTGATAGAATTCATATGCATCCTCAGACAGTTCCGAAAGCACCGCCATGATCGTACCGCCATGCACGATAAAGGCCGCACTGTCTGTCTCTTCACTCAGAAGCCTGCCGATCCATTTCTTTACTCCACCCACACATCTCCTGCGAAATGATATCTGCTCTTCTCCTCCCGGGAATGCAGTCATCCCGCCGGATTCCATCCACCGGATATACTCCGGTTCATCTTTCAGGTCTTCATAAGTCTTCTGCTCATATTCACCGAAATCACACTCTCTGAGCATCGGTTCTGTACTTATCTCCTGCCCCGGATAAATAAGTTCTGCAGTCTGGATGCACCGCTTCAGCGGACTTGCAATGATATGTTGTACAGGCGGATACAGCCCGCCAATACTTTTTTTCTGACGCTGCCGGAACTCTTCCACTGCCTGTTCGGACAGATCTTCATCCGTCCGGCCGATATACTGTCTTCTCTCATTGCCCGGCGTCTTCAGGTGCCGGATAAATACAATCTTCATATTTCTCCTTATCACTTCCCGGCCAGCACGATCACCGCCAGCATCGCCAGCTCACACATCTGCAGAAAATATCCCGCCAGATCCCCGGTCGTTCCGCCGAACTGCTTTCTGCTCATCCGGTAATAATAAGCAAATACCAGAAGTGCCGCTGCAATCACGAGTACCGATGCAGCCACGGAACCGCTTTTCCTGCTCCAGCCAAGATATAGAATAACACCCGCGCACGCGAGAGCACATATGATAAGCACAATGCGCACTGTTTTTTTCTGCGCCCCGTCCTGAAATGTCCGAAGCAGCCCGCTGTTCTTTGCCGCCTGAAACGATACGACAGAGATTCCGCTCAGAGACCTCGAAAAAGGATAGATACACGCTGTCAGCGGAAGCATCCGTACATCCGCCTCGCTCCACAATGCCAGTGCCGCCGCAAAGTATACGCACAGCCCGATCACAGCGAATGCTCCCGTATGCGGGTCTTTGAGTATCTGCAGTTTCTTTTCCCTGTCCCCGTAGGAACTGAGCGCATCGATGGTATCCGCATATCCGTCCAGGTGGATCCCTCCTGTAACAAGAACAGGGATCAGTGTCATCACCGCCGCGAAAAACAGCTTTCCGAAAGACGTATACTGCAGGATCAGATACCCGGCTCCCGCCTGCAATAATCCGGTTATCACGCCTACAACAGGAAAAAAACACATCGCATACTTCATATTTTTTTCATTCCAGTCCACCATCGGCACAGGGATCTTGGAATACATAGATATGGCAATGGAAAGTGAATATAACAGACGCATTTACTTGTACTCCTTATACTGTTCTACATGGATCTCATCAAATGTGCTCATCTCCCGGTACACGGAAAGTCCCATCTCCAGCAGCGGGATTACCGCTACAGCTCCGCTGCCCTCTCCAAGCGACATATTACAGTCGATAAACGGAGAAAGCCCCAGCGCATTAAGCACCATGCCGCCTGCCGGTTCTCCCGACTTATGGGACGGCATCATGCAGTCTGCTGCTGCGGGACACAGCTTTGCTGCACAGAGGGCAGCCACTGAGGAGATGAACCCGTCAATGATCACCGGGATATGGTACAGTGCTCCTCCGATGAATACACCGGCAAGGCCGGCAATATCCAGACCTCCCACTTTGGAAAGCACATCCAGAACCTCCTCCTTGTCCGGCTGATGCAGCTTGATCGAGCGGCGGATCACATCCACCTTCCGGTTCAGCCCTTCTGAGCTTAAGCCTGCGCCGCGGCCTGTCACTTCTTCAACTTCACGCCCCAGCAGAACGGCAGCCACCGCGCTGCTTGTAGTCGTATTGCCGATGCCCATCTCCCCTGTGGCAAGAAGATCATACCCCTGTCCTGCAAGCTTTTCTACAATATGGATTCCCGTAAGCACAGCTTTTGCCGCCTGCTCCCTTGTCATAGCAGGCTCATAAAGCATATCTTTTGTCCCGTACATTACCTTATATTCCGGTTTTGTTACCGCAGGCACATCCGACGCCATACCGATATCCACCGGAAAAAGATCCGCGCCTGCGATTTCAGCCATCAGACATACGCTTGTTGCACGCCGGGTAAAGTTTTCCGCCACAATGGCGGTCACTTCCTGTCCGGTCTGAGTCACGCCTTCAGCCACCACGCCGTTGTCAGCACACATAATGACAAGACCTTTTTTTTCGATCGTATAATCTGCCTTTCCTCTGATCCCCGCCATACGGATAACTGCCTCTTCCAGCTTTCCGAGGCTGTACAGCGGTTTTCCTACTGTCTTCCAGTGCGCGGCTGCCGCCTCCATACTCTTCTGATCTGCAGGCTGTATCTCTCTTATCCTCTGTTTCAATTCTTTTTCGAATTCTTCTGACATCATCATTTTCTCTCCCCGTGCCGTTCTTCTCGTTATTTTGTTTCCTGTCTCATCCAATCTCTGCACCGGTCCGAAAATCTGTATGCAAACTCCGGCATAGAAGGCAGATATAGATGGGGATATCCGGCAAAAAGGGTTCCATTCATATGGATACATTCCCATTTTCTTTTCCCGTCCGGCTTCGTCGCCACACAGTCATTACCGCAGTCGGTACTGTCCCAGTAGTGGAACTCATGCCCCCGGATCTGCTCGCCGGGTCTGAGATAAGCCTTTTTCTCTGTGCTGCGGCTAACCGCGCTTTCTTCCTCTTCTCCCGGAGCTGCCGCAATATTCACATACCCGAAACGAACCAGTCTGCCTGTCGGGTACGTCCGCCCTTTTATCACTCCCGCCATGGGATATGTATTGCCGTTTTTATCTTCCATCTCCTCATGCAGATACATAAATCCGCCGCACTCGGCAATGCACGGAAGTCCTGCTTCCAGCCGTTCTCTGATCTCTGCCAGAAGCGTCCGGTTGGCAGAGAGCCTTTCCCCGTACAGTTCCGGGTAGCCGCCGCCCAGAATCAGACCGCTGGTATTTTCTGGAAGTTTCTCGTCCCGAAGCGGGCTGAAAGGCACCAGCTCTAATCCGGCTTCTTCCAGCATCTCAAGGTTCGCTTTATAGTAGAAACAGAACGCCTCGTCCCGCGCAATAGCGATCCGCGCATATCTCTCCTGCTTTTTCCGATGAACTTGTAATCCGGCAGTCTCAATTTCGGCAGTCTCAATTTCAGGAGCCTCACCGGCAATCTTAAGGAGCTGTTCCAGATCCACGTTCTCCGTCAATATATTTCCGGCCCGCTCCGTCTGTTCTCTAAGATCTGTCAATTCCTGCGGCGTGACAAGTCCGAGATGACGGCTTTCCAGACGGAAGGCGTCATCTTCAGGCACGTACCCCAGCACAGGGATTTTATGTCCGTATTTCCCGAGTTCCTGCTCCAGCATAGCTTTCAGTCTCGGATACAGCATCTTTGACGTCCGGTTCAAAAGTATCCCGCATATATTGCTGTCAGCCCTGAACTCTGCCATGCCGCGGACAAGCGCCGCCAGAGAAAGGGCTGCTCCCCTGCAGTTGATCACAAGTATGACGGGCAGGTTCAGAGTACACGCCACATCGTAGGAGCTGCCGGCGTCCGTATCCATCCCTCTTCCGTCATAGTATCCCATAACGCCCTCTGTCACCACAATATCAGCGCCGGATGCATGACGGATAAAGCCCTGTCTCAGTTCATCCGGCTCAGAAAAAAAGAGATCCAGATTTCTCGAATCCACTCCCAGCACCTCTCTGTGAAACATGGGATCAATATAATCCGGCCCGCATTTGCAGGCGCGCACCTTAAGCCCACGCGCCTGAAGCGCGGCCATCAGAGCACAGGATACCGCCGTCTTGCCGCTGTCGCTTGCCGGTGCGGCGATCAGTATTCCGGGGATCTTCATCGGGCCGCACTCCTTTCTTCCGGTCTCTCTTCAGCATCATCCCGCATCTCTCCGCCTGCGGAAATGATATATACCGGATTCTGTCCGGTCATCATGTGATATCTTCCAAGTACCCGTGAACGGGATGCCATAATCTGCGTAACCTGTGCGTTTTTAAGCAGCCCTTCCTCGATTGCAGCCATTGCCTCTCCGACTGTCTCAAGCGATATGGCGTTCACCACAATCCTCACAGACGGATTTTTCTCAAGGATAACGCGCAGGATCTCGCGGAGGTTTCCCGAGCTTCCTCCGATAAACACATGGGTCGGGGGCTCCAGTTCACGCAGGGCTTCCGGCGCCTCCCCCTCTACGATGCGGATTCCGTCTGCCCGGAATTTCTTACGGTTCTGTTCCAGAAGCCGGACCGCCTCATCTTTTTTCTCTATAGCATATACACGGATCCGGTCCCCGGAACGCGCCGCTTCCACCGACACTGAACCGGTTCCCGCTCCCACGTCATATACTACTGCATTCTCAGTAAGTTCCATCTGAGCCAGACTGACAGCGCGCACTTCCGCCTTTGTCATGGGCACTTTTCCCCGGATAAACTCTTCATCCGGAATATGAGGGCCTGTTCTCTTATCCGGCAGCGGATTCAGGATCATCGCCGCGCACAGGCCGTCCGCTTCACTGCCTGAGAATTCTCCCGGATGTCCCCATACGATCTTCTCATCCGGATAGGAAAGCCTGCTGCCGATATACACGGTCACGTCATCCATCCCATAGTCTTTCAGAGCGCTGACCATCCTTCCGCCCGTGTCTTTTCCTCCCAGAAGAAGGAACGTCTTACGGTTTCTGTTTACAGTCTGTATAAAATTTTCTTCCTGTCCGTGCAGACTGATCAATGCCCCGTCCTCCCATGTTGTCTTAAGTCGGGCGGCAAGAAAGACAACAGATGAAATTCCCGGAATCATTTCTACCTCATACCGCCCGGGAGCTGACGCAAACATCGCGGAAAGCTTCTTCGCACCGCTGTAGAATCCGGTATCTCCCGAGAGCACCACCGCCACATGCGAGTATTCCGGATGTGCCTCTGTATATGCGAATATCTTTTCCGCATTATATTCACACAGCTCGGGGATGCCCGGGTTTGTTCTTCCCCCTGCCCGTTCCGGCTGCTCCGCGCTGTGCCCTTTCGTTTCAGCCCCGCAGCGTACCTCCCGCGCGGCAGAGAGCATCCGCTGTGCGCCGATCATACAGTCACAGTTTCTGACTGCATCTGCCGCCTCTGCCGTTATTGAGGTTCTGCTGCCCATACCTATTCCGATCAGAGAAATCTTCTGCCTTTTACACATCTTTATATCCTCTCGGCGTCACCATTCTGCCGTTTAGTTCCATAGTATTTGAGTTTCCGATAAATACCGTTGTAAACATATCCACCTGCATATCCCTGAGCCGCTCAAGAGAAAGAATTTCACAGCTTTCCCCGTCTCTTCCGATATTCCTCACAATGCCGCATACTGTCTCCGGCTTCCGGTATTCCAGTATCATCCCGCAGGCTTTCTGCAGATAGTCCGCGCGCTTTTTACTGGACGGATTATATATGCAGATAACGAAATCCGCTTCTGCTGCCGCCCGGATACGCTTCTCAATCTTCTCCCACGGCGTGAGCAGATCGCTCAGGCTGATAACCGCAAAGTCATGCATCAGCGGCGCCCCGAGAACCGCCGCTCCGCCGGATGCAGCCGTAATGCCCGGCACCACCTCAATCCCCACATCCGGATAATCCTTTCCGATCTCACAGATCAGGCCTGCCATGCCATAGATTCCCGCATCTCCGCTGCATACCATTGCAACGTCCTGCCCCTTCTGTGCTTCCGCAAATGCCATGCGGCACCGGTCAGCTTCTCTTCGCATAGGTGTACTCAAAAATATCTTATCCGGAAACTCCTCCCGGATAAGATCAATATATACTGTATATCCGATGATCATCGGACATTTTTCCAGCACCTTCTTCGCCCGTATTGTCATCTGGTCTGCTGCTCCCGGGCCCAGACCTGTCACATAGATCCTACTCATTGTTCTGCTGCTCCGTTTCTCTGTAATTCATGCTTACTGCTCTTTTTCTGTCCCTGACGGCACGGATGCTTTCCGGAATTCTGTGGTAAAGGACGGATCATAGAGCTTCGAGCGCTCATACTCTCCTTCAAGTATCCTGCCCACCACGATCAGCGCCGTCTTCGTCACGTTTTCCCTCGCTGCAGTTTCCGCAAGTTCTTTCACCGTACAGCGCAGTACTTTTTCCTCCGGCCATGTGGCCTTGTATACAATAGCCGCCGGCGTATCCGGATCATATCCCCCGCTGATCAGCTCGGCGGAAAGTTCTTTTAACATTCCGGTACTTAAGAAGATCACCATTGTCGCCTGATGGGCGGCAAAGCTTTTGATGGATTCTCTCTCCGGGACAGGCGTGCGCCCTGCCATTCTGGTGATCACCACAGACTGGGAAACTCCGGGCAGCGTATACTCCGCTCCCAGCGCCGCCGCCGCTCCGCAGAACGAACTTACGCCCGGGCATACTTCATACGGGATTCCCATTTTTTCCAGCTCGTCCATCTGCTCCCGGATCGCTCCGTACAGACAGGGATCACCCGTGTGAAGACGGACGACCTTTTTTCCGGATTTTTCTCCCGCGCTCATGACGTCCAGTACTTCCTCCAGTGTCATCTTTGCGCTGTTATAGATCTCGCAGTCTTCCCTGCAGAGGGATAAAAGACCCGGATTGACAAGGGAACCTGCATAGACTACAATATCTGCTTCCCTTAGCAGATTCTGTCCCCGGACAGTGATAAGATCTTCCGCACCCGGTCCTGCTCCTACAAAAGTGATCATCTTTTTCTTCCTCCTGTCTGTTTTTCCTTTACAACAAGCAGGGAATAATATCCTGCCTGTTCCGGTATTTCCTGTGCGCCAAAATACAGCTTTTCATTTTCCATCCCGCAGTTTTCCACCATCATGGCGTCCAGCTCTTTTTCTGTCAGCAGGCGCTTCACTTCCGACATCTTACGCCCTGCTTTCATGAGTACTTTAGTGCCCGGAAGATCCAGACTCTCTTCAATGTGATAGGAAGCGGGCAGTACGTGGAGTTCCTGCCGGTTTTCCACGAGAGGAATATCCATCCGCGCCGCTGCCGCGCAGAAAGACGGGATGCCCGGCACGATCCGGGTAAGGTATCCGCTTCGTTTCAGACGTTTATGTACATACATACAGGTGGAATATACCGTGGGATCTCCCAGAGTGAGGAAGACTACATTTTTCTCCTGATCCAGAAGTTCTGCAACTGCCGCCGCATCATTATCATGAATCGCCTTCAGTCTGTCTTTCTCCTTTATCATCGGCATCGGCAGATAGATCCGGTCCTTTTCTGCAATCCCTTCAACGGCGCCGGCCGCGATCTGATATGCCACGCACCGCTCCAGATATGACGCATTTTGTTTTTCCTGATTTGCCGCGCTTTCATACACCGGCTCCTCCAGTGTACTGTCTGACACAGGTATGGCGATCACGCTGCACGCTTCCACGGCGCGGACTGCCTTCAGAGTCATGAGTTCCGGATCTCCCGGCCCGACTCCCACTCCAGTAAATATTCCGCTCATATGACGTTTCTCCTTTTTCTGCTATTTCTTGTCTTTCCGCTGCCTCTCTATCAGTCCCAGCAGCCTTTCGGCATTCTCCGTCTGTCCGAGGATCCCCTCTTCGCCGGAAAATACAACTGCTCCTGTCTCAAGCTCTCCGCCAGCTCTCTGCCGCAGATAAAATGTGATCCGCTCCATCACTGTTTTCATAATATCCTGAAGCAGCCCTCTGTCTTTTAATATTTTCACTGCCTCTGTCGTGTTCAGGCACGCCATGATCTCTTTCACCACAGCGGCGTCTGCTCCCGCCATGGCTGCGTGGGATGCAAACACTTCCATCCTGCAGTCCGCTGTCCTTGAATGCGTATTCATAACTCCCGCCGCCAGCTTGATAAACTTTCCCACATGGCCGATCAGGAGAAGCCCCTTCATCCCGAGAAGTTTTGCGTCATCGATAGTATCCCCCACATAGTTGCTGCATTTTACCGCAAGATCCGGATTAATCCCCAGCTGATCCGTCAGGAAATCCATGCCGTAATTGCCCGGAACGGCATAACAGCAGGAATACCCGCTTTCTCTTAACATCTTCATTTCCAGATAGATCGTATCTGTCAGTGCCTTCTCGCTCATGGGCTCCACAATCCCGGATGTTCCGAGAACAGACAGACCTCCCACGATCCCCAGCCTTGGATTAAATGTCTTTTTCGCCGTTTCTTCTCCATCGGGGATTGAGATAGTCACTTTCATCTCTCCACAGTATCCGCAGGCGCGGCATATGCGCTCCACTTCTTCCGTGATCATCCTGCGGGGAACTTTATTGATCGCCGCCTGTCCGATCTGCTGTTCCAGTCCGGGTTTTGTCACCCTGCCCACGCCAATGCCCCCGTCAAGTATGACCCGGAGTCCGGAAGATTCTTCGTCTCCCTTTTCCACTTTTGCGTATATCAGAAGCCCGTCCGTCACATCCGGATCATCGCCGCTGTATTTTCTGACCGCGCACTCCACCCGGTCCGGCAGCCTCGTAACATCCTCCACATCCAGATACAGTTCGATTCCCTTCGGCGTCATAAGTCTCACCTGCCGGAACTCTTCTCCGGAAAAGAGCATCAGCGCCGCAGCCTTCGCAGCAGCCGCCGCGCAGCTTCCCGTCGTCCATCCGTAGCGCAGTCCGGAACGCGTCCTGCCTATTTTTTTTGTGTCCGTCTCTCTGCCGATTTCCTTCTCCATGTCTGAGATATCTCCCGCTTTCTCACTCTGATAACACTCAGACGCCTAGACCGACGCCTGTATTTCTTCCAGCATCTGCGCCGGATTATCCGCTGCTTTTACCTTTCCGAACGCCTTGACGATCACGCCCTCCTCATCGATCAGATAAGTAGTGCGCACGACACCCATTGTTTTCCGTCCGTACATATTTTTCTCTTTCCATACATCATAAGCCTGAATACATGTAAGCTCCGTATCAGAAAGCAGTGTGAAAGGGAGTCCGTATTTCTCCTCAAATTTCTTATGGGAAGCCACGCTGTCCTTGCTCACGCCAAGCACAACTGCCCCTTTCTCAGTAAACTGGGGATAAAGTTCACCGAAGCCGCACGCCTGTTTTGTGCATCCCGGTGTATTGTCCTTCGGATAGAAATAGAGAACTACCTTTTTTCCTCTGTATTCCTCCAGTGTGTGCATTGTTCCGTTCTGATCCGGCAGTTCGAATGCCGGTGCCTTTGTTCCTGCTTCTAGCATTTTCTGCTCCTTTCCCGGGGATATTATCCCCCGCTACTCTATTGTCTCTTCTATATGTTCCAGAAAGATTCTGCGTATTCCTTCGAATTCACCCAGCCCTTTCATGATAACACGTACTTCGTATCCCTCATCCTCAAGCTGGCTCTTCCACGAATCCTCGTCCCCTGCCATATCATTTTTAGCGTGGTCGCCCGCCACGAGCATAAACGGCATGAGCGCCACCTTTTTCTTCTCTGCGATCTCCAGTTTTGACATCACGTTTTTCAGTTCCGGGAAGCTCTCCACGGTTCCGACCAGCACCTGATTATATCCCAGCGCATGAAATGTATACTCCAGCGTCGGATATGCCGCGTTGGCGTGATGATCCGTACCGTGCCCCATAAGCACAAGCATCTCGTCATCGGAAAGCTCTGTCTCCGCCATAACCGCATGGATGGATTTCTTATAATCATCTACACTGCTCAGGAGCGGCTTACCAACGCGGATCCGCTTAAAACAGGACATATTCTCCATCAGGTCTTCCATCATGCGGTCATTCTCAATCCCGTTAATGATGTGGGTGGGTTGTACGATAACATCTTCAATCCCATCAGACGCCATGCGCTTCACCGCCTCCTCAACAGTGTCCACCGCCATATTCTCCGTGCGTTTCAGCTTGCGGATGATCATACGGCTTGTAAACGCCCTGTATACTCTGCATTCGGGAAATTTCCGTGAAACGTCTCGCTCAATCACATCGATCGTCTTCTCCATTGTATCGAGATGGCTCGTCCCGAAACTCACCACCAGAATTCCTTTTTTCATCTTCGATAATCCTTTCTCTATGCTCTGCTCATCTCCCGGAAATTTCACCGGATATCTGACTCCCGGGCTGCTGTATCACAGCTCTTCTATCAGTTCCTCCACATTTCCCGGAAGAGGCGTATCTTCCGGTATCCGGGCTTTTTCCCTAAGCCTCTCATATATTTTCACTACGACAGGCAGCTCCAGACTTGCCTCCTCGAGCGCCTGTCTGTCCGTACACACCTGGGCGGGAGTTCCCTGCCGTATTACTTTTCCTTCATGCATCAGTACGATCTCATCGGCCCATGCGTATGCGTAATCAATATCATGGGTTGCCATCAGCACTGTAATCCCTTTTTCCGACAGTCTGTCCACAATTTCCTGCACTTTCCTCGTATGCTTCGGATCCAGCGCCGCGGCAGGCTCGTCAAGTATCATCACTTCCGGATGCATGACGAGGATATCCGCGATAGCGACCTGCTTCTTCTGTCCTCCGCTTAATGCATGTGCCGGCCTGTCCTGAAAAGGTGTGATCTCCAGTTCCTCTATCACACGCTCTACTTCTCTGCGCGCCGTATCCTCATCGGCTCCCAGATTCAGTATTCCAAAAGAAATTTCTTCATATACGCTGGCGGAAAAGAGCTGGTCGTCCGGCTCCTGAAACACGATCCCCACTTTGCTTCTCACGTCGAGGAGACCTTTTCTTGTATACTCAACAGGTTTTCCGTCAATGTATATTGTTCCTTCATCCGGCCGGCGTATCCCGTTAAGACACAGGAAAAATGTCGATTTTCCCGAGCCGTTTCCGCCCATAAAAGCCACTTTCGCGCCCCGGCGTATCTTCAGATTCAGCCCGTTGAGTGCTTTTTGATTATTTCCATCATAGGTGTAAGAGACATTCTCCGCCTTTATCACCCAGTCCTCATCACGTTTCATTTCATTATACTCCATCTCTCTGCATTCATCCACATAAAAGCCACACCAGCACCAACACTGCTCCGTACAATGCAATGACTGCGATTTCTCCGGCCTTTGCCGGCTGCTCCCGCGAAAGCACT
Organism: uncultured Lachnoclostridium sp.; assembly: GCA_946491795.1. Lineage (GTDB taxonomy): Bacteria > Bacillota > Clostridia > Lachnospirales > Lachnospiraceae > Mediterraneibacter > Mediterraneibacter gallistercoris. The sequence continues at coordinate 104,389 of CAMLYF010000002.1, forward strand.
CTTATGCTGCCGTCGTAGCATCTGGATTCCATCGCGTCGTAAAGGGCGCCGGAGCGTTTCAGCGCAAGTATAAAAAGGGAAGCCCCCAGCTTCCCGAAAGAACGGATCCTCGTCTTAAAGCTGCGGTTTCCGAGACGGGACTGCTGTGACACCGTAATCGAGGATGCGGTCTCAAACAATACGAAGATAAAACGGTAGATCAGAAGCATCAGTTCTGTGAGAAGCGACGGAAAATGCAATTTTCTACAGGCGCAGAGTATATCCGTCATCACTGTATTAAGCGACAGGAAATACAGTGAGCTTACCGCAGAGAGCGCAGTAACACACAATCTCAGTCCGCGCCGTATTCCCTCGCAGCTTCCCGTAATATACCATTCTCCTGCCGGCAGTGCAAAAGCATCCATAGGAGTGCGGGATACATTTATCATGACCGCAGCCGTCCCCGCTGCCAGAAAAGCCAGCGGAATCATGAGCAGTTTTATATAACGGAAAAGGGGGATGCCCCCCTTTCCCACCGTCAGCACTCCATTGACGGCAAATACCAGCACAGCCACCTTTACCGAGCGGCTCAAAACGCAAAGCACGAGAGTCAGCAGGGCATACACAAGCTTCTCCGATGCATTTACATATCTTAACTTTGACTGGTAGCTCAGTTTATCAATCAGGAGCATCTTCTTCTCCCATCTTCTTCATCCATTTCTTACGCTCCACAAAGCGCCCCATAAAAAAGGCGATCACTCCCACGCCGATTCCGGTCTGCACGCAGAACAGGAGGCTCTCCAGTTCTCCCGGAAGTTCTCCGCCGATGGCTGTCTCCAGAACAGGAGTAAACCACGGCTCATATTCTCCGTGGATTTCCTCTACCATCACACTTCCCGCATCGTCGGAGCCCCCGAAGTCAGCGCCTCTGAGAGCTGCAACCGGGATAACTGCAATCAATATGGCGATCACAAGAAGGATAATAACAGTCTTTGTATTCTTTGTCATAATATCTATGCCTCCTTCCTGTCAAAGCCAATGCTCTTAAGCTCCGGTTTTGCGTATGTTTCAAGCCCGATCATAATTACAACTGTGAGGATGCCCTCGATCACAGCCAGCGGAAGCTGCGTCGGTGCGAACACCCCCAAAAACTTCACCGCCGATGCCGCCACACCGCCTGCTTCAGAGGGGTATGCAAGAGCAAGCTGAATGCTTGTCACACAATATGTAAATATATCCCCCAGAAATGCCGCAAGGAAGATTGACACTTTCCGGTTAACTTTCGTGTGACAGCACAGTTTATATATACCAAATGAAACCAGAGGTCCCGCAATCGCCATGGAAAACGTATTGGCTCCCAGTGTTGTCAGTCCCCCGTGCGCCAGCAGTACGGCCTGAAAGACGAGTACAATGATCCCCAGCACGCTGACCGAGGCGGGGCCGAAGAGGATCGCTCCGAGTCCTGTCCCTGTCATATGAGAACAGCTCCCTGTCACTGACGGAATCTTCAATGATGAAATCACAAAGATAAACGCGCCTGACATGGCGATAAGAATCAGGTTTCTTCTGTTTTCTTTTACTTTGTTTCTAAGTGAAATAAATCCTGCGATCAGAAACGGCAGGCAGATGACTCCCCATGCCACACAGTAACCTGCAGGCAGGTAGCCCTCCATGATGTGCATCGCGTTGGATGCAGGTGCGATGGCATACAGCGCGGCAAACACAATGTATACCCGCAGTAAGATTTTCTTTTTTTTCGGCATTTTCTTTTCTCCTTTTTTGATCATATTCCCGTAATCCCCAGATCCATTTAAAAGCGAATATTCTGACTTAGGTATCATAGCAGACGCCTCTGCCTTCCCGGGACTTTAGTCCCAGTGACGTAAAATGAAGCGCCGCTCCTCCAATACAGCAACGGGTATTGTGCAGGATTCTCACCTGGCTTCCTCGCAGTCTGCTCCGTGCGGCAGTTTCCTGACTGTCGTATTTATGCCGGCTGCAGACCGTGTCTTTTAAATGTATGCCTGATCTGGTCCGGTATATCCTTTGGGGTTATACCGTCTTCTAATACTCTATCCCTCTTCTTGCCCGGATTCCCCGGTCAAAGGGATGCTTCACCTTGCGGATTTCCGACACATAATCTGCCAGCTCCACAAGCTTTTCGTCCGGGTCGCGTCCCGTCAGGACGACTTCCAGACATTTCGGTTTTTTTCTCAGAAATTTAATTGCCTCTTCCTGTGGAATCAGTCCGTATCTGTATGCCGCCATGAATTCGTCCATAATGAGGATATCATAATCACTTTCTGTTATGATCTTCGCTATGCCGTTCCACAGTGTTCCATATAGCTGACGTACTTCCTGTTTCTCACCGTCCGAAAGCGTGTTAAAAAAACCGTAGGATCTCTCCAGATGGATAACTGTGATTTCAGGAACCGCATCCAGTATCTTCAGCTCTCCGGATTCTTCATTTTTCAGGAATCGTGCAAAAAGCACCTTTTTCCCGCATCCCGCGGCGCGCACTGCCAGTCCTATGGCTGCTGAGGTCTTTCCTTTTCCGTCTCCGCAGTAAATGTGAATTAGTCCCTGGTTCATTTTATCTGTCCTCTCTGTAAGATCTTATTCATTCTAGCACAGGTAGCTATAGCCTGCAAGATAAGCACTCACTTCTCAGGACTGATTCTCTTCTTCTATCTGATTTTCTGTGCCGGATTCGCCTTCCACATCAGATGAGTTTTGATCATCCAGCCCGATCAGACTTGAATGTGCCTGATCCAGACATTCCACAAGATTCCCAAGAAGCTCATTTTGTCCGTATGCATCACTTAAGACAACTAATATATACGGATGATCGTCTTTCATAACGATTCCCGCATCGTTTTGCACGTTATAATATGCCTCATCTCCATCCGCCAGCCAGCCGGCTTTAGAATACACTGTGTATTCACTACCCAGCGTTTCATAGATATAAGACTGCTCCGTATTTACAAAAAGATCACGGATCGTATCTGAATTTTCCTGACCGGATGTAAAATAATCATATATATTAATCCAGAGTCTGGTTAAATCTCTTGCACTGACAGCGCTGAAAGAGCCGTCTGATAACGTAACGTCCGGACATCCGATTTCTGTCGTCCAACTGTCAAACCCTGACTTTCCATATGTATTTATCAATATGTAATAATCTCTATTACTCGACCAGCTGATAGCGTTTGCTATATTAGAATACATATTTACAGCTGCATCCGGATATGTCTGAACAACCCAGGCTACATAAGGACCTTTAATAGCACTGGCGCTGTAATATATCTCATCCGCCCGATAGCTTATGCCGCCTCCTGTATTCAGATCATATAAAAGAAAACCCGTTGTATATTCCTCCGAATCCATACTCAGACTCTCGATGCAATTCAAAAGATCAGCATTTATGGTTTCAAACGCGCTTTTCATTATCGGCTCATCCCAGGTGATAGTCAACTCTGCATTATCATCATCTAGTATATTTTCAAACTGCATATTTATAACTTCATCATCTTCTTTCGCCTGAGCGGTATTATCGTCTGATTCAGATGATGCGCGCCCAGAATTCGTCAGAAGTAATCGAAGCAGTACTGCACCTATAATGAGAATAAGCAGTACAGCCACCAAAAGAAAAATCTGTCTATGCACCTCTCTTTTTCGCTTCTCTTTCCAATTTACTGAATATCTTTTTCTTGTCTCTCCCTGATTTTCCCTCTCATGATCATTAATTCTGCTTTCATACGGATCTAATTCTTTCATTTTTCCACTTTCTTTAGTAAATATACAGACTTTTCAACAAGTTACTAATGTAATTTATCAAAAAATAATTTTTCCCAAATGAAAAAGGGGCTGCCGCATCAATTCAATGCAACATCCCCTATATTCTCAGTTATTCAGTTTTTAATAACGAACATAAATCATATCACTATGTACTGATCCGACTGTAACCTGAGCCCCAGTGTGGGGTGCGTGTATCATCTGTCCGTTACCTATATATATACCACAGTGATGACTGTTTACACAGATATCTCCAGGCTGCGGATTGCTTACCCTTGTCCATCCCATAAAGGTAGTTGTATTTCCAAGCCGCACATAACTTCCCGTTAATGCATAACTTACAAGACCTGAACAGTCAAATGTATTCGGTCCAACTGCTCCCCACTGGTACCAACATCCTATCTTACTGTATGCGCGATCTACAATTGCATTACCGGTCACCGGGCTGTAGGACGGCTCACTGCTTGAAGAACCGCCGGAGGAAGTATTACTGCTTCCTGTTGTCCCCGTGCTGCCACCGGATGTATTGCCACTGGATGTATTGCCGCTGCTCTGCTGAGCCTGTGCAGCTTCTGCCTGCTGCTGTGCCGCCAGCTGTCTCTGGCGTTCTGCCTCAGCTTCAGCTTCCTGACGGTCTTTCTCATCCTGAACCTTTCTCGCCGCTTCCTGAATCATGCTGTCTAAATCTGATACCTGATCCTTCTTGGATGCGATCGTAGAATTCAGAGTGTCTTCCTGCTGCTGGTATTCGTCTTCAAGATCCTGAAGATCAGACATCTCTGACTCCAGTTTTTTCTGAAGATCTTCAATCTGCTGTACCGTATCTGCGTATTCCTGAAGCTGTTCCCGATCATATTCGTGAACCTGCTGGGAATATTCTGCCTGTGTCAGCATACTGGAAATGTCACCGGATGTCATAACCTTTTCCATTGTTGCTGTACCACTGCCCGCTTCATACATATATTTGATGCGGAGCTTCATGGCCTCATACTGCTCTTCCTTCTTTTCCTCAGCAACTTTCAGATCATCCTGCGCCTGGATAATTTCCTCACCCTTTTCGATCAACTGATCTTCCAGCCCGGAAAGTTTTTCAACAATGGTATTCAATTCTGATTGAAGTTCATTCAGCTCTTTCTGTGCTGCGTCTTTCTGATCCTGAAGGTCCTCTTGTTCTTTCTGTAGCTGTTCCAGTGTATCCGGCGCTGCAAAAACCGGTGTCACTGCAAGCGAACAGGTAAGAACAGTTGCAATAAACGCACTATGTACTCTTTTCTTTAATCTCATCTTTTCACCTTTCCCTGTTATATTATCTATGTCCCCACGTATATGCATAATACAACAGAAAGCTGCATTTTTCAACAGCATTTCTTTAAAAAAGCATATTCAAGGGGCTTATCTTTTGTCAATCTTTCAGTCTGTAATAGATTATAATAAATATCAGAATAAATTTCAATAGTTTTTTAACATTTTCGTAATATTTAAAAAAACAGAGACTTTTAAACATCTGTTTTAAAGTCCCTGTTCTCATCCTGTTTTTATCTAACTTTTCAGCCGCTATAACGCACATAAATCATACCGCTGTGGACAGCGCTCTGCTTCACTACATCCCCCGTCTGAGGTGCATGGATCATCATCCCGCCCCCTACATATATACCACAATGTGTTGCTGATACACAAATATCACCGGGCTGCGGATTGCTCACGCGCGGCCATGTAATAATATCTGATGTCGACCACAGGTGAACAAATCTTCCGGTCAGGCAGTAGCTTACAAGTCCCGAACAATCAAAAGAATCCGGTCCTGCCGCTCCCCATTCATATGGACGCCCGATCATACTCTGCGCACGGCCGACAACACTGCTTCCCGAAGACGAATCATAGCTGGGAGGCGTGGATGAACTTCCCGTATCCGATCCGCCGGTATCCGGAGCAGAAGGCGTCTCCGTTGAAGTATTTCCGCTTCCGGAACCGCCGCCTTGCGTACTTCCACCGCCTTGTGTACTTTCCCCGCCTTGCGTATTTTCACTATCTGATCCCGTTTCGCTGCTACTATTCTGAACTTCAGCAGAACTGCTGCCAGTGCCGGCCTGCTCAGACTGTGCCTGCTGCTCTGCCTCCTGCTGCCGCTGCTGTTCTTCCAGAACTTTTCTTGCCGCATCCTGAAGCATTCCATCCAGATCGGAAATTTCATCCTGCTTTGAGGAAATTGTCGTATTCAGTGTCTCCTGCTGTTCCGCATAGTCAGATTCGAGATTTTCCAGTTTTGACATATCTTTCTCAAGAGTATTCTGAAGATCTTCAATCTCCTGTACGGTCTCGGCATATGCCTGGAGCTGCTTCCGGTCATATTCATGTACCTGCTGCGAATATTCCGCCTGCGTAAGCATACTCGTTATATCCCCAGAGGTAATTACTCTCTCCAGATCCGCCGCGTCACCGCCCGACTCATAGATATATTTAATCCTCAGTTTCATAGCGTCGTACTGTTCCTGACGTTTCTCTTCCGCCGCTTTCAGATCCTTCTCCGCCTGCGAAATCTCCTGTCCTTTGGATATGAGCTAGCCCTCCAAATCCGAGATCTTTGACAACAGTGTTTCCAGTTCTGCCTGCAGACTGTTCAACTCACCCTGGGCGCTGCTTTTCTGATTCTCCAGATTATTCTGCTCACTCTGGAGACTGTCCAACGTACTGTCAGACGCCGCACATACAGGGGGCACTGTCAGAGCACAGATCACTCCTGTTGTGATTAATATATTATGTAATCTTCTGTTTTTCATATTTTCACCTGTACTGTCTACTCACATTTAGCAATTTTACAAATGAATAATACCGCAGAAATGCATCTTTTTCAACAATATCAGCTAAATTTTCACACAATACACTCTTTTTACTCTAAATTTGACGCATCAGATAATAGAAAAAGGCATCGTTCATTCACACATGACAACACCTTTTCCCACCAGCACATTCTGTACTGTTTCTACTGTATATTCAGATTTGTATATCCCATCAGACTCTCATCGACATCTCTTGCAGCCTCACGTCCCTCGCGGATTGCCCATACGACAAGCGACTGTCCTCTGTGCATATCACCGGCTGTAAATACATGCTTGATATTTGTCGCATATTTACCCGGCTCTGTCTTTACATTTGTACGCTCATTGACTTCCACACCGAACGCTTTCGTGACATACTCTTCGCTTCCGAGGAATCCTGCCGCGATCAGTACAAGATCTGCATCTACCGTGTACTCGCTGCCCGGAATCTCTGCCATATACATTCTTCCGGTCTTTTCGTCTTTCTTGCTCTCCAGCTTGACGAGTACGGCTTTGCAGAGTCTGCCTTTCTTGTCTTTTACAAACTCTTTCACCGTTGTCTGGTAGACACGAGGATCATGTCCGAACACAGCGATCGCTTCCTGCTGGCCGTAATCTGTCTTGCAGATCCTCGGCCACTCCGGCCACGGATTTGTCTCTGTTCTCTGATCCGGGGCTTTCGGCATCATCTCCAGCTGGAGCACAGACTTGGCGCCGTGGCGGATGGAAGTACCGACACAGTCATTTCCAGTATCTCCGCCGCCGATGACGATTACATTTTTTCCTTTTGCGGAAATATATGTCCCGTCCTTAAGCTGCATATTATGAGACCAGAGAGCTTTCGTCGTGGACTTCAGGAAATCCACCGCAAAATAGATTCCCTCCGCTTCACGCCCCGGGGCTTTGATATCGCGGGGATGGGACGCTCCACAGGCAAGGACGATGCGGTCGTACTCTTTTAAGAGCTGCGCCGGTTTTACATCCTTTCCTACATTGCAGTTCACACGGAACTCAACGCCTTCTTCCTCCATGATCTTAAGCTTTCTGTCAATATACTGCTTCTCCAGTTTCATATTCGGAATACCGTAACGGAGCAGTCCGCCCGGTTTGTCCTCGCGCTCGAACACAGTGACCTGATGTCCTCTTCTGTTGAGAAGATCCGCTGCCGCCAGTCCGGACGGGCCGGAACCGATGACAGCTACTTTTTTGCCCGTACGCACTTTCGGCGGACGTGCTTTTGCATAGCCCTTGTCATACGCATTTTCAATGATGGCGTATTCATTGCTCTTTGACGCCACCGGATCCTGGTTCAGGCCGCACGTACATGCATTCTCACAGAGAGCCGGACATACTCTGGAAGTAAACTCCGGGAAGTTATTTGTCTTTGCCAGACGGTAATATGCCTCCTCCCAGTTGCCGTTATAGATCAGATCATTCCACTCCGGCACAAGGTTATGCAGCGGGCATCCGCTGGCCATCCCCATCAGATTTAAGCCTGACTGGCAGAACGGCACGCCGCACGCCATGCACCGCGCCCCCTGCAGTTCCTGTTCCTCTTTCGTAAGAGGCGTATAGAACTCATTAAAATGCTTAATTCTCTCAAGCGGCTGTTCCGCTGTCTTGTCTTTTCTTGCATAATCCATAAATCCTGTCGGTTTTCCCACTTTTCGCGCCTCCTATCTTCCGTTTTTGATCTTATTGAATGCTTCGATCTGTGCTTTTTCTCTGCTTAATCCCTTTTCTTCCATCTGGAAGATTGCTGCCATCATCTTCTCGTAATCTTCCGGGATGATCTTTTTGAATTTCGGAAGATAATCTTCGAAGTGATCCAGAATCCGTTTGCCCACTTCTGAGTTTGTATATGAGACGTGTTCCTGAATCATGCTCTTTAACTCCTGCACGTCATATTTGTCAGTTACACGCTGGATCTTAACCATCGCTTTATTGACTCTTGTATAAAGTGTGCTGTCCATATCAAGGACATACGCGATACCGCCGCTCATGCCGGCCGCAAAGTTCTTGCCGACTTTTCCGAGCACGACAACGCATCCGCCGGTCATATATTCACAGCCATGGTCGCCCACGCCCTCTACGACCGCGCGCACACCGGAGTTTCTCACGCAGAAACGTTCTCCTGCCACGCCGTTTACAAATGCCTTTCCGCTTGTCGCGCCGTAGAATGCAACGTTTCCTATTATAATATTCTCGTCAGATTTAAACTTTGTTCCATTAGGCGGGCATACGACAAGCTTACCGCCGGAGAGACCTTTTCCGAAATAATCGTTACTGTCTCCCACCAGCTCCAGAGTCAGTCCTTTCGGGATAAACGCGCCGAAACTCTGTCCGCCTGCGCCTTTACACTTAATTACGAAACTGTCATCTTCCAGACCTTCCGGATATCTTCTCGTGATCTCAGATCCGAAGATCGTACCGAATGTACGGTCGGTATTGGTGACATCGATCTCAAGGCTTCTCTTCTGTCCTTTCTCCAGTGCAGGGAGAAGCTGTTTAACGAGAACTTTTTCATCCAGTGTTTTCTCAAGCTCGAAGTCAAACACTTTCTTCGGATTAAAGATCATGCCTTTCTTCTGCTTTGCATACGGATTATAAAGCACACCGGAGAGGTCAAGTGTTGCGGCACGGCTGGATGTAGGCTCATCTTTCACTTTCAGAAGATCTGTACGCCCTACCAGTTCATCCACTGTGCGCACACCCAGTTTCGCCATATATTCTCTCAACTCTTCTGCAATGAAACGCATGAAGTTCATTACATATTCCGGTTTACCAGTAAAACGCTTTCTCAGTTCTGGATTCTGTGTTGCCACACCTACCGGACAGGTATCCAGATTGCAGACACGCATCATGACACATCCCATGGTTACAAGCGGCGCTGTTGCAAATCCGAATTCCTCCGCTCCGAGCAGTGCCGCGATGGCAACATCTCTTCCGCTCATAAGCTTTCCGTCTGTCTCGATGCGGACACGCTCGCGCAGTCCGTTCTGGATCAGAGTCTGGTGCGTCTCTGCGAGTCCCAGTTCCCACGGAAGTCCTGCATTCTGAATAGAGCTTCTCGGTGCCGCTCCTGTTCCTCCGTCATAACCGGAGATCAGGATAACGCCTGCGCCTGCCTTCGCCACACCGGCGGCTACGGTTCCGACTCCTGCTTCGGATACAAGTTTTACTGAAATTCTTGCTTTTTTATTCGCATTTTTCAGGTCATAGATCAGCTGCGCCAAGTCCTCGATGGAATAGATATCGTGGTGCGGCGGCGGTGAGATCAGGCTCACTCCCGGCGTTGAATGACGGGTCTTCGCGATCCACGGATAGACCTTTCCTCCCGGCAGATGTCCGCCCTCTCCCGGCTTCGCGCCCTGTGCCATCTTGATCTGGATCTCCTGTGCACTCACCAGATATCTGGATGTAACACCGAAACGTCCTGACGCCACCTGCTTGATCGCAGAGCAGCGGTCCGTATCCAGTCTTTCGATCTCCTCACCACCTTCACCGGAATTGGATTTTCCGTGGAGACGGTTCATGGCGATGGCAAGAGTCTCATGGGCTTCCTTAGAGATAGAACCGTAAGACATAGCTCCCGTCTTAAATCTTGTCACAATGGAGTCCACACTCTCCACTTCCTCGATCGGAACACCTTTCTTCGGATAATTGAAGTCGAGCTGTCCTCTTAAGTTGACCTTTTCGCCTTCTGCGTCCACCATCTTTGTATACTGCTTGAACATATCATAGTCGCCGCGTCTTGTAGACTGCTGGAGCATATGGATCGTCTGCGGATTGTACAGATGTTCTTCTCCGCCGCTCTTATATTTGTGACGTCCCACGCTGTCAAGAGTCATATCGCCGTCAAGTCCCAGCGGATCAAATGCCTGTGTATGGAACGCCGTATAATCTTCTGCAATCTCTTCGATGCCGATACCGCCGACACGGCTTACAGTATCTGTAAAGTACCTGTCGATAAACTCTTTCTTAAGTCCGATCGCCTCAAAGATCTTTGCTCCCTGGTAGGACTGGATCGTGGAAATACCCATCTTGGACGCAATCTTGACAATTCCGTGGATTACTGCGCTGTTATAGTCGTCTACAGCCGCATAGTAATCCTTGTGGAGCAGTCTTGATTCGATCAGCTGACGGATAGACTCGTGAGCCAGATACGGATTGATTGCACATGCGCCGTAGCCCAGCAGAGTTGCAAAATGATGTACCTCTCTCGGTTCGCCGCTCTCAAGAATCATTGCCACGGAAGTTCTCTTCTTCGTACGGACCAGATGCTGCTGCAGACCGGACACTGCCAGCAGTGACGGGATTGCCACGTGATACTCGTCTACATCACGGTCTGTCAGGATCAGAATATTGGCGCCGCCGCGTATCACTCTGTCTACCTCTATAAAAAGATACTCTATAGCCTTCTCAAGACTTGTATTCTTATAGTAGGTAATCGGGATCTCAGCTACCTTGAATCCTTCCACTTTCATATTTTTGATCTTCAGGAGGTCTGTATTTGTCAGGATCGGATTGTTAACCCTGAGCATCTTACAGTTCTCCTCTTTCTTTTCAAGCAGGTTTCCGTCTTTTCCGACATAAATCGTAGTCGAGGTGACAATCTCCTCGCGGATTGCATCGATCGGCGGGTTTGTAACCTGCGCGAACAGCTGTTTAAAATAGCCGAACAGAGGCTGTCTCTTCTTGGAAAGAACCGAGAGCGGAGTATCGATACCCATGGCCGCGATTCCCTCTCCTCCGTTCTTCGCCATTGTAAGGATAGAAGTCTTTACATCCTCATAGGCATAACCAAACGCTTTCTGGAGACGGGTGCATTCCTCTTTCGTATACTTCGGAATATCTTTGTTCGGGATCGGAAGATCCTTCAGCTGGATCAGATTGCTGTCCAGCCACTCTCCGTAAGGTTCCTCGTTCGCGTATTTCTCTTTCAGTTCCTCATCGTCAATAACTCTTCCCGCAACCGTGTCAACAAGAAGCATCTTACCCGGATGCAGGCGTTCCTTCACAAGGATCTTGGACGGATCAATGTCCAGCACTCCTACTTCTGAAGAGAGAATCAGGTTATCATCGTCAGTAATATAGTATCTCGACGGGCGAAGACCGTTGCGGTCAAGCACTGCTCCCATCACATCACCGTCAGAGAACAGGATAGAAGCCGGACCGTCCCACGGCTCCATCATAGTCGCATAATACTGGTAGAAATCCTTCTTGTTCTGGGACATGCTCCGGTTGTTTACCCACGGCTCCGGGATACAGATCATTACTGCAAGCGGAAGATCCATGCCGCTCATCACCATAAATTCAAGGGCGTTGTCGAGCATAGCCGAATCTGAACCGGACGTATTGATCGCCGGAAGCACTTTGTGCAGCTCACCTTTAAGCTTTCCTGCTTCCATCGTCTCCTCGCGGGCACGCATCTTGTCCGCATTACCGCGGATCGTATTAATCTCACCGTTGTGCACGATAAAACGGTTCGGATGAGCTCTCTGCCAGCTCGGTGTTGTATTCGTACTGAAACGGGAATGTACCATAGCAATAGCCGACTCATAATCCTCGTCCTGAAGATCTCCGAAAAACTGACGGAGCTGACCTACAAGGAACATTCCCTTGTATACGATCGTACGGCTGGAAAGTGATACTACATATGTATCATCGCTGCTCTGCTCAAACACTCGTCTGACCACATAGAGACGACGGTCGAAGTCGATTCCTTTATTGATCTGCTGCGGGCGCTCGATAAATGCCTGCATGATACAGGGCATACAATCAACAGCGGTCTTGCCGAGCACTTCCGGATGTACCGGAACTTCTCTCCAGCCGAGGAAATTCAGGCCTTCTTTCTTTACAATAACTTCAAAGATATTTTTAGCCTGATTGCGTTTCAGCTCATCCTGCGGCAGGAAGAACATCCCGACACCGTAATCTCTCTCGCCTTTCAGGTCAATCCCCAGCGGCTTACAGACTTTCTGAAAGAACTTATGGGATACCTGCAGAAGAATACCGACACCGTCTCCGGTCTTTCCTTCTGCGTCCTTTCCTGCTCTGTGCTCCAAGTGCTCTACGATCTTAAGCGCTCCGGCAACTGTACTGTGGCTTTTCACGCCTTTGATATTTACGATCGCACCGATACCGCAGTTATCGTGTTCAAAACTCTCACGGTAAAGTCCCTGCGGGATATCACTCTTCGCGGTTTCATGCTGCGCTGTTTCCATCTGCTGTCCTTCATTTTGAAGGGTTTCATTTGCTCTTCTCATGATCGCTGTCCTCTCCTTTGCATTTTATGAAAAAGACTATACACGATTTTTTTTCTTTTGTAAACAAGAAATTATTTATAATTGTCTGATAATATGAAAACAATATTATTTTCTATTAATTTTCTGAATATTTTAGTTTTTGAAAAACATCAGTAAAAATTATTGATATTTTAAATTTTCTTTTATTTTATTGGTTTTTTATTTATGATAATCTAAAAAAAATGCGGCAGAATTACATTCTACCGCACACAATTTTAAATTGTTTTTTTATGAAAACATATCCGTTCTGTCGCTGTCATCCGCACAATTCTGCGCCTTTATACTGACCGGCATCTTCTGTATCATTACAAACATTGCCGAGCAGAGAAATGCTCCCGCGATAACTGCAGCCGCCATACGCATGGGATCAGACGCCAGCCATCGGAATACTCCCAGTTCCGTAAAGACAACGGAGCCGGTGTTAAGCAGGATATGAAGCAACACCGGAGCTTTAAAGGAGGCGAATTTCTCATACAGGTATGAAAGCAGAAGGCCCAGCAGAAATGCATAGATCATCTGTGTCGTACTCGAATGCATTAGTGAAAACAATAGTGCCGACCACACAGCAGAATACCAGAAGCCCTGCCGTTCACGGAATCTCTTATACAGGATTCCCCGGAACATCAGCTCTTCCGCCACCGGAATAACAACTCCAAGACCGATAACCTGCACAGGAAAACCGGCTGAATATGTGATCTGCGCCGTCTGCTGATACTGTTCATCATAAAAAGCCAGCTGAACCATTGCCATCAGGCAGGTAGCCGCAATACATCCGGCAATACCGAATATAATCACCGTCCAGTATTTTGACAGCTGCGCCTTCTCAGGAAGTATGATCCCGGCTTTTTGCTCTGATTTCCGATCACGCGCAAACAATATCCCTGTCAGAATAATCGTCCCCAGAGCAGAAAGAGCTGTAATCTCCACCTGATGCCTCGCTACAGCCTCAAAAGCCGGCCCGAGAGCCTGCATAGAGGATTCCATCAGTTCCTGCATAGAGGGAACCGTGTCGCCGCTGCCGCGCAGAACCTTGGCATATGCCTGCATAATATAAGGCATCTCTATCACAAACTGGGCCGCAAACTGGACCGCGAACTGAATTCCGAGATATCCGAGCAACGGACCCGCAAGACTCCAGAAAGATCTTTTCCTGTAAATCTGATTCATTTTTACGCCTCCTCCGCTTTCCTGAGGATCCACGTCTTCATCTCACTTTCGCAGCCTCTGGCTGTTCCCTGTACCATCTCCGGCTTTCCTCCTCCGCGTCCGTCAAATGCCGCGTTGAATTCTTTCACCAGCTCACGCATATTCTGTGTTCTGCTTCCTATCACATAGCGGTAGCCCTCACTGTCATTTCCATGGAATACCGCGCACACATTGTGTCCGGCTTCCAGCACGAGATTCATAAGAAGGCGCATAGAGTCTCCTTCAATATCCTCTGTAAATATGCACACAGGCTTCCCGTCTTTCGGTATCATTTCCGCTTTAACAGCAATCAGCTTTTTTTCTTTCTCTCCCAGCTCATATTTCAGATTGTCCGCCTCATCTCTCAAATGGCGTACCGACTCTGCAATTTCATTTTCCTTTGCGCACAGCAGGGCAGAGATCTCACCTGCCTGTTCCTGTTTCACCTCATAATCTTGGAGCGCCCTTACACCACAGAGCATCGTCACGCGCGCACCGCCCTTGTACCGCTGCACGTGAGTCAGCTTGATCAGACCAATCTCGCCGGTATAAGAAACATGCGGAGCACAGCATGCGCAAACATCATATCCCGGTACAACGATGATCCTCACCTGACCCTCTATCTCAATCTTGCTCCGGTATTCCATGCGGGCAAGTTCTTCCGCCGAGGGATAGAGCGCCTGTATCTTCAGATTTTTCCAAACCGCCCGGTTTGCCTCCTGCTCAATATGCACAAGCTGCTCTTTGCTAAGCTCTCCGTCGAAGTCCATCGTGCAGTCTTCACTTCCCAGATGAAACCCTACATTATTATATCCGAACGCAGAATGAACAAGTCCCGATACAATGTGCTCGCCGCTGTGCTGCTGCATCTTCATAAAACGTTCTTCCCAGTCAATCCGGCCGCTCACACACGTTCCCGGCTCCAGCGGACCTTCCAGCAGATGCAGGATCCGCCCGTCTTTTTCCTGTACGTCCGTAACCCTGACGCCGCCCAGTACTCCGGTATCCGCATACTGACCGCCGCCCTCAGGGAAGAACGCTGTACGGTCAAGCTCTGCGGCATACTCTCCGCTATGTCCCGGCAGAATATCGGGGTTCACAGGCTCGCAGGACAGGACCTTCGCCTCAAATTCCGTCAGGTGGCTGTCCTGGTAAAAAAGTTTTTCTGTCATTGTGTGATTACATCCTTTCCGGCGCTTCAAATCCGAGCAGATCAATACATGTTTCCAGCACACGTCTTGCCAGAACCAAAAGTGCGATATACCCGGCTTTTATCTCTTCATTTTCTTCAGACAGGATCTTTGTCTCATGGTAGAACTTATTGAACTCATTGGCAAGTTCATAAATATATGCGCAGAGTTTATGAGGCGCTGTCTCCCCATAGACCGCGTCAAATACATCATTAAATTTGAGCACCTGCAGCATAAGCGCCTTTTCATACTCATTTTCTGCCGGACGTACTTTCAGTCCTTCAAGACTTCCACCACTTTCCTGATATTTATTCAGGATAGATTTGATACGCACGATCGTATAGAGAATATACGGTCCGGTATTTCCCTCAAACGAAGTAAACCTGTCTACATCAAATACATAATCTTTGGACGCCTGATTGGAAAGATCGCCATATTTGATCGCGGCAAGCCCTACGATCTGTGAGGTGCGCTCTGCTTCTTCCTCTTCTACCGTACGGTTATCCATGATCTTGCGGTACATTTCCTCATCGATCTCACGGATCAGATTCTCCAGACGCATGACACCGCCCTCGCGGGTCTTGAACGGTTTTCCATCCTTACCGTTCATCGTACCGAAGCCGAGAAATTTAAGCTCTGTCTCCGGACGCACGATCCCCGTCTTTTTCGCACAGCGGAACACCTGTGTAAAATGCAGTTCCTGGCGCTTGTCCACTACATAGATCACCTCGTCCGGCTTATAGTCCTCTTCACGTTCCACAAGGGTTGCGAGATCCGTCGTATCATAGAGAGCCGCTCCGTCAGATTTCAGGATCATGCACGGCGGAACTTCTTTCTTGTCTGTCTCTTCCTGTACATCAACGACAAGCGCTCCTTCATCGTAGCGCGCGTATCCTTTATCCTTTAACATCTGTACCATATCCGGAATGTATTTCTGCGCGTCAGCTTCGCCTTTCCACAGATCAAAATCTACGTTCAGCTTTTCATAGTTCTTTTTCAGATCTGCAACCGACACATTCATAATATGATTCCAGATAGCGCGGTATCCCCTGTATCCGTTCTGAAGAAGATACGTAGCATGCAATGCTTCTTCTCTGTAATCTTCGTGTTCTTTCGCATATGCGCTTGCAGTCGGATAGATTTCTTCCAACTCTCCGATAGTAAACGGAGCTTCCGCCGGATACTCCCCTTCATAAGATTCATCAAAATACGGCAGATCCGGCTGACGCTTCTTAAGCTCCGTAATGATCAGTCCCATCTGATATCCCCAGTCTCCGAGATGAATATCCCCGATCACCTGATTTCCTTTGTAACGCAGTATCCTCTTTACACTCTCGCCGATAATCGCAGAACGCAGATGCCCGACATGCAGCGGCTTTGCGACATTCGGGCCGCCGTAATCGATCATGATCGTCTTCGGGGTTTTTTCATCCTCAACCCCCAGCTTTTCTTCTGCAGCCATATCATTCAGATAAGAGGCTACGCTCTCTTTGGACAGCTTCAGGTTAATAAATCCCGGTTTGACCACATCCACCGACTCAAAATATTTGCTGCCTTTCAGATACGGAGCCACATCTTCCGCAATCACAAACGGCGCTTTCTTATATTTCTTCGCTCCCGCCATCGCTCCGTTGCACTGATATTCGCACAGGTCCGGGCGGTTGGAAAGAGTCACTTTCGCAAGCTCTTTGTCATAGCCCGCCTTTGTAAAAGCCTCTTCCATCTCTATTGTGATAAGTTCCAGTAAAGTCTTCACTATCTTCCACACTCCTCTTCGTCCGTATGAAAGATATTCTACCATGTATAAAGGTTGACGGCAAGTTTTCGTTGGGAAAATCCAGAAGAGTCACTCCGCCGGGCACGAATCTGCCATCTTGAGAAAACTCCTGATCTATTTTATAATGAATCATATTTTATCTATGAAAAGGAGAATCATTATGATACTAGGTTCACACGTAGGCATGAGCGGTAAAGAAATGCTCCTCGGTTCTGCAAAGGAAGCTGTTTCCTATGGAGCCGATACATTTATGTTCTATACCGGAGCGCCGCAAAATACAAGAAGAAAAGAGATCAGCGAGCTGAATATCGATCCGGCATGGGAATATATGAAAGAACACGGAATCCGGGAGATTATCGTTCATGCGCCATACATTATCAACTTAGGCAATTCTGTAAAACCGGAAACCTTCTCCCTCGCAGTGGAATTCCTTGCCAAAGAAATCGAACGCACGATAAGCTGCAGGAGCCACACACTTATCCTCCATCCCGGCGCGCATGTGGGCGCCGGGGTTGAGGCAGGCACAGCCCAGATCATCAAAGGACTTAATGAGGTACTTACTTCAGACACAGACTGTTTTATCGCACTTGAGACCATGGCCGGAAAAGGTTCTGAGATCGGTCGTTCTTTCGAAGAGCTGGCACGGATCTATGACGGCGTAACACATAACGATAAGCTCAGGGTATGCTTTGACACCTGCCACACAAGCGACAGCGGTTATGACATTATCCATCATTTTGATGATGTCATAACCGATTTTGACCATGTGATCGGCAAAGAGCAGATTGCTGTATTTCATATTAATGACAGCAAAAACGTGCCGGGAGCAGCAAAAGACCGTCATGAAAACATCGGCTTTGGCGAAATCGGATTCGATGCGCTCAATTATATTGTTCATCACCCTGATTTTGAAGAAATCCCGAAAATACTGGAGACGCCGTATATTCCTTCCCCCACTGCGCCGAAGAAATCCTACGCTCCATATAAATATGAGATTGAAATGCTGAGAAAGGGTATATTTGACCCGGATATGAAAGAAAATATCGTCCGTAAAAATGAAAACACTCTTTGACATTTCTGAAAAAGTCTTGACATTTTCCCGCAGCGAATATATTATTGTATTATATCAATAATACAATTGCAGGACGAGGGATATCCCTCGTCCTGCAGGGAACTGCCAAAGGCAGTTCCCTCTAAAAAGAATACGAGGTGATCAAATGCCATGGAATCTGGATAATGACCGTCCCATCTATCTTCAATTGATGGAACGAATTCAACACGACATCATTTCAGGTGTCTATCAGCCCGGAGACAAGCTGCCCTCGGTACGTGATCTTGCCGTAGAGGCTGCCGTCAATCCAAATACAATGCAGAAAGCTCTGTCCGAACTGGAACGCTGCGGGCTCGTACACTCCCAGCGCACAAGCGGGCGTTTTATAACAGACGACACCGCCATGATCAAAGAGATGAAGACAGAGCTGGCGCAGGAGCACATCCGGGATTTCTTCAGACAGATGCATAAGCTCGGCTTTTCTGATGAGGACACTCTCGAAATGATAACAGACACAATCAAAAAGGGAGGTTTACAATGAGACCGATTCTAGAATGTCAGAGACTGACGAAAAAATACGGCAGCTTTTTCGCTCTTTCCAATCTGAACCTTTCCATTGAGCGGGGGCAGATCGTAGGGCTCCTCGGCCCCAACGGAAGCGGAAAGACCACACTGATCAAGCTCGCAAACGGGCTTCTTGTCCCCACGGACGGACATATTATGGTCAATGGTCTCGAACCGGGAACAGCGACAAAGAAAATCGTATCCTATCTTCCCGACCGCAGTTTTTTCAGTGAACATATGAAAGTAAGAGAGATCCTCTCCTATTACTCGGACTTTTACAAGAACTTCAGTACAGAGCGCGCGTTAAAGATGCTCGACACTCTTGAAATCGACCGGAACACCCGAATCAGCGCTCTGTCGAAGGGAACCAAAGAAAAAGTTCAGCTTGTACTCGTCATGAGCCGTGACGCCGACTTATACATACTCGACGAACCGATCGGAGGAGTTGACCCGGCGGCAAGAGCTTATATTTTGCAGACTATTCTCACAAATTATAACGAAAACGCTACCGTACTGCTTTCAACACATCTGATCTCTGATATCGAAAATGTACTGGACCGGGTAATATTCCTGCAGAACGGCCAATTGGCTCTCAATAAAACCGTGGATGAAATACGTACCACATATGGTAAGTCAGTGGATGCTTTATTCAGGGAGGTATTCAAATGTTAGGAAAACTGATTAAATACGACTTAAAATCAGCTGCCAGGATATTTATCCTGCTGCACGCAGTCTATCTCTTCATATGTTTTATGGCACGTTTTTTCTATATGAACAGACTGAGTTTCAGGGATGTGACCGAACCTCTCGTTCTCTCCCTTGTTCTCTTTTTCTCTCTGATGACGCTTTTGATTTCTGCACTTATGATCTTTACATGGATGCAGGTTGCATTCCGGTTTTATCGGAATCTGTTCAGCAAAGAAGGATACCTTTCATGGACACTTCCCATCTCGGGGCCGCAGCATCTGTGGGCTAAGATTATCTCAGGTTATATCCTGATGGCGGCTGATCTCATCATCATTGCTGCCGGCATCCTGCTTCTTGTAACAGGAAGCAACGTAACAACAGCCTACAGCACAGTTGCCGACACTGTGACGAATGAACTCGGCTTCTCCGTCGGTACATTTGCGCTCATCCTGTTCATCGCCTGCCTGGTCAGCGCGATCAGCTCGGTGATCATGACCTACTTTTCTGTTGCAGTCGGCCAGCTTTTCCCAAGCCACCGGGTACTGGGCGCCATCGCAGCATACTTTATTACATCAACAGTCGTACAGATCCTCAGCGTAATACTCATGGTTCTGTTCGGATGTTTTCCCGGATACAGAACTTATACTCTTCAGGGAAGCGCCCTGACTGATTATCTGCTGAAACTCTTAATGATCAGTACAGTTTTAATGCTGGTCATAACAGTCATCCAGTATATCGCGACACATTATATTATGAAAAAGAAGATCAATCTTATATAAAAAAGATGCTTCATGAGCTGTTTATCAGATTCATGAAGCATCTTTTTTAAACAAAACAGCGTCTGAGCGGAGTCGAACCGCCGCACATGCCTCCGGAGGGCATTGCTCTATCCACTGAGCTACAGACGCATTCCAGTTATGAAAGGGGAACTTCAACGCTCCCCTTCACAACCTTTTCTATCCTAGCATAATTTAACCAAAATGTAAAGTACTTTATCGCAACAGTTCAGTCATTACTATTATAATACTTTCTTCGTATATATATGCCCAGGATCACTAGAATCAAACCGGCGCCGGCCGCAGCGGCAGCTATCGGGAACGGATCGGATTCATCTCCCGTCTGCGGTGTATCAACTGCAGCTTCACCGCTTTCCTTTTCATCCGACTGAACCTCTGCATTCTTTACATACAGCTGCTGCATCAGATCTTCCAGATCCGCGTGGCGGCTGATCTCTACATCCTCCTGATACAGATATTCAAACACAACGATAGTCCGGCCTGCAAATGCCGCTGCATCAAATATATATTCCATCTCCACATCCATTTTCGCATCTGACGCCCTGAACTTTTTCGTCACCGACAGGACAGCGCCGTCGGCAGAATCATTTTCGCGCAGCGGCTCCCCGGTCTGCTGATCCATCAGCACGCCTCTGAGCATATATTCCGTTCCGGTCTGCAGATTTTCCATACTCACCGTATCTATCACTCTGCTCTCCTGCGGCAGGAGCTCCTGATCTCCGGTATCCGCATTCACTGCCTTTGTCCGTACAATTGCGGAGGCACTATTTTCCACGGTCAGAAACCCGTTCTCCTCTCCGTCAATCCTTCCGTCCTCAGCTACCGTAAATTCATAAACAGTCTCATCCAACAAATATCCCGGAACAGACTCAATCTCCTGGATGCAATAAGTACCCGGAACAAGATTTTCCACTGTCAGCGTGCCGTCCTCGCCGGTAGTCAGTATCTCTTTTTCCTGTTCATCTGCCATCTGTTCTCCTTCAGACGTCGTCTCCGACTTTTTCCAGTACGCAAATTTTACACCTGACAAACATTTTTCTGTCCCCTTTTCTTTCTTCGCAAGAACAAATCTTGACGGCACATTTTCCACTGCAACATGTTCGGTAGTAACAGCCGTCTCCTGATCTTTATAGCTGAGTTCCACATTCCACTCCTCTTCTGAAAGGACATATCCCGCCGGCTGTTTCGTTTCTTTCAGCGTATATCGCCCTAGAAAAAGCTCATCCGAATATGCCTTTCCATTTTCGTCTGTAATAATCGTATCCATAAGCTCGCCTTTCCGGGCACGGACTGTCCCGTCCGGCGTGACAATATCCTCCGCTGCCGTAATCTCAAATTCAGCTCCCGCAAGCGCCGCATCCGTACCAGTCTCCGTTTTTGTCAGTTCAATTCTCCCCATAGCCGGCACATCCGGAAATTCAATCACAAGCGGAGAATCCCATTCGTAACTTTCCGTTATCGTGAACTTTATATCTTCTCCGTACAACAGATATCCCTCCGGCGCACGCAGTTCCCGGAAGTAGTATTCGCCGGCCGGCAGCCTCTCCGGCAGAAGAAATGTTCCGTTTTCATTTGTCTCAAACGTTTTATAAATCTTTTTCTCCGGATAATACGTTGTCATTGTGATTACTTCCTTGTCCGCATCAAGCAGTTCAAACTCAGCACCCGTCACAGGGATTGTTTTTCCTGTCGTGCTGTCAGTTTTTACGAGACACACAGGCGAAACAATCGTCTTATCTTCAAGAATGTAATATAATGCCTCGCCTTCATCGGATATAGTGATCTCAAAGTCCTCCACCGGCTCGAACCCGGCCGGTGTATTTTTTTCGTGCACAATATATGTATCATAAGCAAGCCCGCCGCGTTTATCTCCCAGCTGTTCCGTAGAAGCATAACCGTTTTCATCCGTTATAATTTCCACTGTCCGGCCGCTCGTCCTGGAAGTAATTTCAAAACAGATACCCTCAAGCGGCGTCTTACGATCTTTGTCCTCCTCCGGTTCGCGCGAAAACTTCACAAGCTGCAAATCGCCCCTTATAACTTTCTCAGGCATTTTGGGAGCATTATAAGTATCAACTTCCTCATCTTTTCCCGATGGAGTTATCTGCCTTAACTCCGTTTTTTCATTAATGAGATATCCTTCCGGAGCTTTTGTCTCCTGTATCGTAACCGTGCCAAGCGGTAGGACATTCTCCCCTTTCGAATTCTTATAAAACTCATCACCGGATACTTTCTGACTGTCTTTCAGGGCAGCCTTTCCTTCCGCGTCCGTCCTCAGCACCCAGGTCCGCACAGCTTTCACCTCGTCTGCCGCGGGATCATTCTCATAATATCCGGCATAATATTTCACGGTAAATTCTGCATCTGATAATGACGCGCTTCCCTGAGGTATGCCTTCACCGGTCTGTGCATCTGTCTTTTCAAGAAGCAGAGTGACCGCAGCGCTCTGCGGATAATCCTCCGCCTCCACAACCGCCGTATTTCCGGGCGTCACATCCACAGTATACTTCTTATCGTTCAGGGCATATCCGCCCGGCGCAGACAATTCCTTTACA
Organism: uncultured Lachnoclostridium sp.; assembly: GCA_946491795.1. GTDB lineage: Bacteria > Bacillota > Clostridia > Lachnospirales > Lachnospiraceae > Mediterraneibacter > Mediterraneibacter gallistercoris. The sequence continues at coordinate 127,093 of CAMLYF010000002.1, forward strand.
TAGTATCTGCCGGCCGGGAGCTCCACAGTATCTGTGGCTCCATCCTCCTTTGTTGTCAGAACCGCCTCCTGTTTCGTACATCGAGCGTCAGAATAAACGCCATATTTCGCATCTTTCAGGCTATAGCATTCATTATCCTTTGTCATTGACGGATCTGCGGACACCTTTTTTAACCGAAGGCTTCCATTGTACTCCCGATATATCGCAAAGGTTCCTGCAAGAGCCTGATAACCGATGAGATACCCTTCGCTGTCAACAGCGCCTGTTGCAGGCTGTGTCTGAGAAACTACATACAGGCTCCCTGTCACTTTCCCTGTCGTTTTATCCACCGATGTAACTGTAAATGTATAGTTATATTTCATTCCGGCCACAGGAGCTGCTGCCGAATGCTGAGCACAGTTCACTTCCGCTTCTCCCTCTCCTGACAGAATTCCGGTAAAATCCGCAAGAGTCACTCCGTAAACTGTATGCCCGTTACCGCCGACAACCGATTTTACTGTGCAGGTACCGGTATATTTATTCCCTGTCTCAGGAAACTCCTCGCTCGCTGCAGCCAGAACCCTTGCGGCTCTGGCAATACCCGGCGCACTGCTTCCGAATGTAATGTCCACCACTTTATCAATCTCGGTCACTGTAATCTCTCTGGTAAAAACACTTCCTCTTCCCATTGTTACAGGCTCCAGCTCAATACCGCCGGCAGTGGACACTGCAATAGTAATTACAGAACCATCTTCTGTTTTTTCATCCTGCTCCACCTCAGTTTCATTTGTTTCTGCTGTTACTTTCACAAATGTTCCCGGATCCAGAGTCAGTGTTTTTTCTCCGGACTCAAGCACGCTTTCCCCTTGGGCGTCATTTTCCAGTTTTACAGTTCCCTCTCCATGGATCCGGAATGTTACATTATATGTTTTTCTGTTTTCCGCCGCGGTATTCTCTGTTACACAGAGTCCTGTAAGCAACAGTCCGGAACACAGAAGAGCCGTCATTCTCTTAAATAACTGTCTCATCTCATCAGCCCTCCTGTTTTCAACTCCGTTCCACGCCTCAGGTAGCCCGCCTTGATATCATACAGGTACGCATGATCACTCAGCACTTCTTCCTCAGCCACCTGAGTTTCATTAATATCTTTTACCATATCATCCAGTTCTGCCATACTGATGCTTCCACAGCATGGAACAATCACGACTTCATGGACACTGCTAGGCAATACATAGTAATTCGTTTTCAATATGCCGCCGATCATTTCCATAACATGAGGATACGCGATGCACGCCGCCCCGTAATTCCTGTATTTATTAGAGAGCACATACATTCCGTCTCTGGAACATGTATTTCTAACAAGAAGATTTTCCGCCGCATCCTCTTCCGCACAGTCTGCACTTCCCCTGAGCATCTCTTTCAGGGCATAATTCATGGTAAAAAATTCCGCCGGCAGAAGCCTCCTGGAATTGCGTACCGCATCCTCCCACAACTCAGCCGTCTGTATACCCCATTGTTCCATATGGCTTCTATTTACAGTCATTGCAGCCGTTCCTTCTTCTGTCGCTTCAAGCAGTACATAGAACACAGCCGACAGATCCAGAAACGGAATATGAGGAACCGAATTTAAAAACTTTCTGTTCTTCACAGTATTTATCAGTTTGAAAACAATCCTGTCTTTTACCCCTTCATAACTCAGGATCTTTTCATAATCCCATGACTGTTCCTGCTTGATTTCCTCGTAAAATTCCAGAATCTGGTCTACAATCTTATCGAGGGCAGTCCCCTGACTGTAACTCTGATAGTACTCTTCCAGATAAATCGTCGGTGAAATATTAATCCCCGGCGCTTCGATCAATACTCCCGTTCTCTCTCTGCCATTGTTTTTTATCGTAGTGTAAAGACCCGCTCTGACACCTCCTGTCATCTTCTGGTTCATCTGTTTCTCTACCGCGTCTGCGAATGCTCTGTAATCCATTTTTCTCCTTCCTGTAACGCGGTGCATTGTAAATTAAATGTGAAAGCCGGTACGATATGTACCTCATGAAGGCGTCCGCCCCATGAACTTAATGAAAAAATTGAACAATATTATGTGCTCTTGATTATAGACGAGACTGCATCCAAAATCAATGGGACATATTTCACAAAAAGCATCTGTGAATTTCTCCCTATTTCACAAAAGACAAAAAGAAAAGATGCACTTTAAAAAGTGCATCCCATTCCACAAAATCATTATACAATGAACATTGTTATACTCTTGACAGATACTCTCCAGTACGGGTATCAATCTTGAGCACATCTCCTGTCTCACAGAACAGCGGAACGTTAACGACTGCTCCCGTCTCAACTGTAGCAGGCTTAGTAGCTCCCTGAGCTGTATCTCCCTTGAATCCCGGCTCTGTCTCTGTAATAGCAAGCTCTACAAAAAGCGGCGGTTCTACAGAAAATACATTTCCTTTATGAGAACAGATCTTAACTGTCTCATTCTCTTTAACAAACTTGAGAGCATCTCCTACTACTTCAGAATCAAGCGCGATCTGATCATATGTCTCAACGTCCATAAAGTTATACAGGTCTCCGTCTTTGTAAAGATACTGCATATCTTTTCTGTCAATGTGGGCATTTTCAAACTTCTCAGTCGGACGGAATGTTTTCTCAACTACACCGCCGCTGATAATATTTTTCAGCTTTGTTCTTACAAACGCTGCTCCCTTTCCCGGTTTCACGTGCTGAAATTCCAAAATCTGATAAATATTTCCGTCAATCTCAACGGTAATGCCATTCTTAAAATCTCCTGCTGCGACCATTTATCTTCCTCCTTCGATTTGCGCGCCGTACCGGCACTCCATTAATTAATTTTATACTAATTTTCCTTTTTTTTCAATGCTTTTTTATAGAAATGAAGAACGATCTTCTCAAGATATCTCTTGAGCACGATCTGGATCTCCTCTTTCGGGTGAATCGGTTTTACAAGAATACTGCGTATTCCGGCCCTTTTAGCCCCCCACACATCTGTAAACAGCTGATCCCCGACAAAAAACGTATTCGTCCGGTCAGTACCCATGATCTCCATAGCGCGGATATAGTTTTTAGTTGACGGCTTATGCGCATTATATATATACTCAGTTCCGATATCCTTATTGAACATCCTTACCCGCGGTTCCTGGTTATTGGAAATCAGACAGGAACGGAAACCGATATCTTCAAGTCTGCGAAACAGCTTTTTAGCCCGTTCATCCGCCGGAGCGCCATGGGGCACAAGTGTATTGTCAATATCGAAAATCACTCCCCGGAACCCCTGTTCATATAATTTTTCAAATGGAATGACATATGTGGAGGCCACATACTCATCCGGAAAAAAACTCTCAAACATTATTTTGCATCCAACTCCGTCAGTTTCCCGATCAATTCCTCGCAGATCTGGAGGATTGTCTTATTATCCGTCTGTATCACAACGTCTGCCGCAGCCTCGTATTTTTCCCTGCGTTTTTCCATCAGGTCCGCAATAAACTCCACGTTATTATTGCCTTTTAACAGAGGCCTGTCATTGCTGTCCTTTACACGCTCATAGATTGTCTCAGGACTCGCCGTAAGCAGAACCACTCTTCCGTTCTTTTTCATCTCAACCACATTTTTCTCCCGCAGAGCCACTCCGCCGCCGCAGGATATAATGCAGTTTTTTCCTGTCTGGAGTTCTCTCAAAAGATCCGTCTCCAGATTACGAAAATATTCTTCCCCGTATGTAGCAAAGATATCCGGTATACTCATCTGCTGCCGTTCCGAAATTTCCTGATCCATCTCAACCAGCTTCATATCAAACATTGTGCTCAGATAATCTGAAATTGTCGATTTTCCGGCTCCCATAAATCCGATCAAAACAATATTGTATGAAAACAGTTTTCTCGCCTGTATCCGCTTGCTGTTTCTAAGAATCCGGTGAAATACATCCTGAATCTCTTCCTGATATTTATTCCCCTTAAGCTTTTTATCAAGCTGTTTCTGCTGCTTCGCCTCCTGTGCGGGCTGCAGGATCGGCATCCCGTACGTTTCTTTATAAGCCATTATCTTTTCAACAATACTGTTGCGCTCCACAAGAGCATCTATGATCTTATCATCGCAGAGCGCAAGCTGCTCTCGATACATTTCCAAATCGTTCATGTTCTTCCTCCACATCTGTAAAAATCGGCATATATGCAACCACCATATTATATCAATTTTCAGAAGTGATAGCAAGGCTCACATTTTCTTTAAAAGTCTCCCACGCATCTTCATGTTCTACAAAATATTTAGGGCAGTTTTTTCCTGTCACATCATAGTGGCGGATCACGTCATCTGCCGTAAGATCAAATTTCACGCAGAGCCATGCCGTAAGCTGTACAAGAGACCGGTATGTCGCGTCGGTAAACTTTCCGCTTTCGTCCGGGTGACATACTTCGATAGATACCGTATCATAATTTCTGTCGTTCGACGCATAAGCCACTTCCCATGTCGGAACACACTGGATAATCTCCCCGTCAAGTCCCACAATAAAATTACTGCTTGCCGAAGTTTCCTGTGAATACTGAAGGCCGTTGAAATAATCCCTGTTCTCCTGAGCCGTGCTCCCCGGATTCGCTGTATAATGTATGACGATCCCCGTTATGCCATTGCTTTCGATCCCCGGACGGGAATAAGGATTAACATCGAGAAGCTGTACATCGATGTCCGGCTCTGATGCATCTACATTTACATGTTTGCCTCCATGTGAAACAAATCCCCGTACCGCCAGCACCAGTGTCAGAACAGCCAGTATCATGATGCCCCACTTTGTGTATCCGTTTCCACGTTTCTTTCTTTTGTATTTATTCATCATATGTTCCGCCTTCCAAATTACGATGTTATCACACAATTCTGTACCTATCATGAACAAAATCTTATGAAATTCTAAAAAAGGAAGTTACTATGCACAGTTTCAAATAAAAACCGCTGACATACCGGTACTCCCGGATAAACCAGACGGAGTATCGGTACATCAGCGGTCTCATTTTATAAAAGACAGCTGTTATTCATCTACACTGTAGTTCGGCGCCTCTTTCGTGATGTGGATGTCATGCGGATGGCTTTCCTTTAATGAAGCAGCGGAAATCTTGATAAATCTTCCGTTTGCCTTCAGCTCTTCCACTGTATGAGTACCGCAGTATCCCATACCGGAACGCAGACCTCCCATGAGCTGGAACACTGTATCTTCTACGGTTCCCTTGTAAGCCACACGTCCTTCAACGCCTTCCGGAACAAGCTTCTTCGCATTTTCCTGGAAATAGCGGTCTTTGCTTCCGTTTTCCATAGCAGCGATAGATCCCATACCACGGTATACTTTATATTTTCTTCCCTGATAAAGTTCAAATGTTCCCGGGCTTTCATCACATCCGGCAAAAATGCTGCCCATCATACATACATTTGCGCCGGCTGCAATTGCTTTCGTCATGTCTCCCGAATACTTGATACCGCCGTCAGCAATAATCGGGATACCGTATTCTTTTGCCGCCTCATAGCAGTCCATGACCGCTGTGATCTGCGGAACACCGATACCTGCGACAACACGGGTCGTACAGATCGATCCGGGTCCGATACCGACTTTTACAGCGTCTACTCCGGCTTCGATAAGAGCTTTTGTTCCCGCTCCTGTTGCTACATTTCCCGCGATAACCTGCAGATCCGGATATTTCTCTTTCACCATTCTGACTGTACGCAGTACATTAGCGGAATGTCCGTGTGCAGAATCCATCACGACAACATCCACTTTTGCTTTCACAAGTTCTTCCACACGCTCCAGACAGTTTGCAGTGATACCGATGGCTGCGCCGCAGAGCAGACGTCCCTGAGAATCCTTAGCGGACAGCGGATATTTGATCTGTTTCTCAATATCCTTGATCGTGATAAGTCCTTTCAGATTGCCTTCATCATCTACGATCGGGAGCTTCTCTTTTCTTGCTTTCGCCAGAATCTTCTTGGCCTCTTCCAGAGTAATTCCCTCTTTCGCTGTGATCAGCCCCTCGGAAGTCATGGATTCTTTAATTTTCTTAGAGAAGTCTTCTTCAAATTTCAGATCACGGTTCGTAATAATGCCGACCAGTTTGCGTCCCTCTGTGATCGGAACTCCTGAAATGCGGAATTTCGCCATCAGATTGTTGGCATCTTCCAGCGTGTTTTCCGGTGAAAGGAAAAACGGATCTGTTATAACCCCATTCTCAGATCTCTTTACCTTATCTACTTCTTCAGCCTGAGCCTCAATAGACATGTTCTTATGAATGATACCGATTCCGCCCTGACGTGCCATCGCGATTGCCATACGATGTTCCGTAACAGTATCCATTCCCGCACTCATCATCGGGATATTCAATCTGATCTTCTTTGTAAGGTATGTTGACAGGTCTACCTCATTTGGAATCACTTCTGAATATGACGGCACAAGCAGAACGTCATCAAATGTAATTCCTTCGCCAATAATCTTTCCCATATTTTGTTGACCTCTCTTTCTTTATAAATCCACATATATAAGTAAATGTAAATATTTAACTGATATACTAACCAAATTCATGAAAGATGTCAACCATTTTCCGGCAGGCCTGCCGCAATTTAAAGTTGATTTATTTTAAGATTTATTTATAAGCCAGGCTTATATTCGTATTTGTCGCAGAGGCATTTTCTCGGTAAAACGTCCGAAAATCACTCGGATACAGTGGAACGACTCACGTATTCGAATCAGTCGGGATCGTAATGTTTCCGACTCCGGTTACAGGTCATAAGACAAAGTAACAATCCCGACTGATCCGAAAGATTCATCATATCGGCTGTATCCGCTTGATTTTCTGTACTCATCCAATCGGAAGTAACTCTCCGATAACCGCGAATTTACAGGAAACTGGTCGAAAGGGTGGACTTTATCTTCTGACGCTCCATTGCTGCCGGTTTCTTTAATTTTTAGTTTTGTCGGGGTGACTGCCGAATTCGATGTAGTAGAAAACGGACGGAGATGGGCATAGAAATATTCAAAAGAGATGACCGGTATGTGAGGAAGGCGACTTCGGAATAATTCGAAGAAAAAGTTAAGGATCAGAAAGATGATGTTAAGTCTGAAAATGAAGTGTTTGAGGCGAAGCCGAGTTCTTCATTTTCAGGCTTTGGTTTTAATCATCTTTCTGATCCTTTAGTTTTTCCCGAATTATGGAGCGGAGCCTGAAGCACATGCCGGTCATCTCAAAGAAGTGTTGCTGTGCCTCATCTCCGTCCATTTTCGGACATTATATTCGGCATTCAGTCCGGGAATGCGAAATTACATCATTCCCATTCCGCCGGCGCCGCCTGCCGGTGCAGCCGGCTGTGGCTCTTTGATCGTAGATACTACCGACTCTGTTGTGAGCAGTGTAGATGCAACGCTTGTAGCGTTCTGAAGAGCGCTTCTTGTAACCTTCGCAGGATCAAGAATTCCGTTCTCTACCATGTCTACATACTCTTCTTTATAAGCGTCAAATCCGATACCCGGCTCTGACTCTCTTACTTTATTTACGATAACTGCGCCTTCAAGACCTGCATTTGCAGCGATCTGATACAGCGGAGCCTCAAGAGCTTTCAGGATGATTCTTGCACCTGTCTTCTCATCGCCCTCAAGTTCATCTGTCATCTTGGCAACTTCTTTTGCCGCATGGATATATGCAGAGCCGCCGCCTGCAATGATTCCTTCTTCTACTGCTGCTCTTGTAGCGTTCAGAGCATCTTCCATACGAAGTTTCGCTTCTTTCATCTCTGTCTCTGTAGCTGCCCCCACACGGATAACTGCTACGCCGCCAGCCAGTTTCGCAAGTCTCTCCTGCAGTTTCTCTCTATCGAAATCAGATGTCGTCTCTTCGATTGCTTTCTTGATCTGTGCAACTCTGTCATTGATTGCATTCTTGTCGCCGCATCCGTCAACGATAACTGTATTTTCTTTCTGCACTTTAACGGATTTTGCACGTCCGAGCTGCTCCATTGTAGTCTCTTTCAGATCCAGGCCGAGTTCTTCGGAGATTACCTGACCGCCTGTAAGGATTGCGATATCCTGAAGCATTTCTTTTCTTCTGTCACCATATCCCGGTGCTTTAACTGCAACAACATTGAATGTACCGCGCAGTTTGTTTACGATCAGCGTTGTCAGAGCCTCGCCCTCGATGTCCTCGGCGATAATGAGAAGTCTCGCGCCTGACTGAACAATCTGCTCAAGAAGCGGAAGAATATCCTGAATATTGGAGATTTTCTTGTCTGTGATCAGGATATACGGATCCTCGAGAACAGCTTCCATTTTCTCCATATCTGTTGCCATATAAGCTGAAATATATCCGCGGTCAAACTGCATACCTTCTACAAGGTCCAGTTCTGTCTGCATTGTCTTGGACTCTTCGATTGTGATAACACCGTCGTTGGAAACTTTTTCCATTGCATCGGCTACCATCTGTCCTACTCCTTCGTCTCCTGAGGAAACAGCGGCAACTCTTGCGATCTGCTCTTTTCCTTTTACCTTGCTGCTCATAGCCTGAATAGCCTCTACAGCTTTATCTGTTGCTTTTTTCATACCTTTTCTCAGTACGATCGGGTTTGCTCCGGCTTCAAGGTTTTTCATACCTTCATGTACCATAGCCTGTGCCAGAACTGTAGCTGTTGTAGTTCCGTCTCCGGCAACATCATTTGTCTTGGAAGCGACTTCTCTGATCAGCTGTGCTCCCATATTCTCAAATCCGTCTTCCAGTTCGATCTCTTTAGCGATCGTAACACCGTCATTTGTAATCAGCGGTGCGCCGAATGATTTGTCAAGTACAACATTTCTTCCTTTCGGTCCAAGTGTAACTTTAACTGTATCAGCCAGCTGATTTACACCTTTTTCAAGTGCTGCTCTGGCTTCAGCTCCATACTTAATTTCCTTTGCCATGTCAATACATCTCCTTATGATCTGTTATTATATATTCAACTATATATAGATACTGTCTTCGTGTCCCGCCAGACGATTTACTCTTCAACGATTGCCAGTATATCATTCTGTTTTACAATGATATACTCTTCGCCATCCAGCTCAACATCTGTTCCTGCGTATTTTGAGTAGATTACCTTGTCGCCGGCTTTAACCTGCATCACTACTTCTTTGCCATCTATATTTCCGCCAGGTCCTACAGCGATTACTTCTGCTTCCTGCGGTTTCTCTTTTGCCTGTCCCGGAAGAACGATACCGGACTTTGTAGTCTCTTCTGCTTCTAACTGTCTTAAAACAATTTTGTCACCTAATGGTACTAACTTCATTGTAATTCCTCCTTGTTTTTGTTTGTTAGCACTCAATTCTTACGAGTGCTAAACCTCATGAATATAAAATAGCACTCTGCTTTCAATTTGTCAACATAGTTTATAAGGTTTTTATAAAAAAGAAACGTACCTATTCAGGCACGTTTCGTCATTTTTCTTCCTTCGTATACATTATAAAAACCGTTTTCTATTCTGAACTTCAATAGATTTTTATCTTCCTGGCAGTACCGCTCTTTCACTACGCCGGTGCAGTACAGCAGTTCTGTCCTCGTTGATATGTAACATCTGTATTTAGCATCCAGAGAGATAGTCTCCAGCTTATCCTCTTTCAGTTCAAGATAGATGTAATCTTCCTCCGGATCATATTTGCACACTCTGCACTGCCGGGTCGAATCATCAAAGATACCGTCGGCAGAAAGAATCTTTTCCATTCTGAGATCAACAGGATTTCCTTCATACATATGCAAAACCTCCAGCCTACATCCGCTCTTTCTTAATCTTGTCAAGCTCGGTAAACACATAATCATTAAGCACTTTTATATATGTACCCTTCATACCGGAAGAACGGGATTCGATCACACCTGCACTCTCGAATTTGCGCAGTGCATTAACGATCACCGAACGTGTGATTCCTACTCTGTCCGCAATCTTGCTGGCTACAAGAATCCCCTCTGTTCCGCCCAGCTCATCGAAAATATGTATAATCGCTTCCAGTTCCGAGAAAGACAGTGTGCTGATAGCCGACTGAACAATATGTTCTTTTCTCGATTCCTCTGCATTTTCTTCATTTACAGAACGCAGCATCTCAAGCCCTACCACTGCGGTGCCATATTCACTGAGAATAATGTCGTCAATCGAATAGGCTGAATCCTGTTTATAAATAAATAAAGTTCCAAGACGTTCTCCCGCGATATCGATAGGTGTAACAATCGCCTGATAGCCCTGCACCGCATCGGGTGAAAAACCAAGAGTTTCGAGATTGACATTTTCCTTTGTGGAAAGGATACTCAAAAGACGCTCATTTAACATTGCATCAATATGGGAACCGACCGACTCTGTAATCAATTCATGGATTTCTTTTACATCAGGGCATTTGCTTACCCCGAGGATCTTACCTTTCCGGCTGACCACAAGGACATTCGAGTCAAGAATTTCTGTAAGGACTGCACAGATATCATTAAATACTACCTTGCTCGAATTATTATTATGGAGCAGCTTATTGATTTTTCTTGTTTTGTCTAATAATTGTACGCTCATTATTTCCTCCGCATATCTTCCGTATATCACAATTGTATATACAAATTCCAATAATTCGCTAGATAAACATATGTTATCACACAATTTTCAGAATAGCAATGCAATTTCATCAATCTTTTATTCTTTCTTCTTATTCAGTGCTGTAACATACCCGCACTTTTCATCCGCACATACCAGCTTATTTCCTTTTTCCACCATATATCCGCCGCATTCCGGACATTTTTCTTTGGATGGTTTCTGCCAGGACATGAAATCACATTCCGGATTATTCTCGCAGCCATAGTACCTTCTGCCCTTCTTTGTCTTGCGGATTACTATATCCTTACCGCAGACAGGACATGGAACCCCTATCTTCTCCAGATACGGTTTTGTATTACGGCACTCCGGAAAGCCCGGACATGCAAGGAACTTTCCGTGCGGTCCGTATTTGATGACCATATTTCTGCCGCATTCCTCGCAGATAACATCTGTCACCTCATCTTCAATCTTTACTGTCTCCAGTTCTTTCTCCGCCTTTTTTACAGCTTCTTCGAGATCCGGATAGAAATTACGGATGATTTCTTTCCACTCCACTTTACCTTCTTCAACCATATCCAGAAGACCTTCCATATTAGCCGTAAAATTGACATCTACAATGCTCGGGAAAGACTGTTTCATCATGTTGTTGACCACTTCGCCAATCTCAGTGAGATAAAGGTTTTTCGCCTCTTTTGTCACATACCGGCGGCCCAGTATAATGGAAATTGTAGGCGCATAAGTACTGGGGCGCCCGATCCCCAGTTCCTCGAGTGTCTTGACAAGGCTGGCTTCCGTATAATGTGCCGGCGGCTGTGTAAAGTGCTGTTTGGGGTCAAGTTCTTCTTTTTTCAGTACGGAATCCATGCTCAGGTTGCCGACCAGGACGTTGCTTTCTTCCTTTTCCTCATCTGCTTCCGTATATACGGAACGGAACCCGTCAAAAAGCAGTTTGGACGCGGATACCGTAAAACAGTATTCGTCCGCGCCGATTCTGACAGACGTTGCCTCATAACGGGCCGGATTCATACGGCTCGCAGCAAAACGTTTCCAGATCAGCTGATACAGTCTGAACTGGTCTCTTGTCAGAGAGTCCTTCAATGAGGCCGGGGTCCTTGTGATATCTGTGGGCCGTATTGCCTCATGCGCATCCTGTATCTTCTTTCCGCCGCTCACAGAATTCTGTTTTGCCGCGGCATATTCATCCCCGTAATTAGATGAAATATACTCTCTCGCAGCTGCATCCGCCTCGTCAGCGATTCTCGTCGAATCAGTACGCAGGTATGTGATAACACCGACTGTTCCGTTTCCTTTTATATCAATTCCTTCATAGAGCTGCTGAGCGATACGCATCGTCTTCTGAGTTCCGAAATTCAGCGCCTTTGCAGCCTCCTGCTGAAGGGTACTCGTAGTAAACGGAAGCGGAGCCTTGCGGATACGCTCTGATGTTTTGATATCTGTGATCCTGAACTCTGCATTTTCAATCTTATGAAGGATTTCATTCAGTTCTTTTTCTGAATGAATCGTAATTTTCTTCTTGTCTGTTCCGTAAAATTTTGCGACAAGCGGCCGCTTTTCTCCTTTGACCTTAAGCACCGCATCAAGCGTCCAGTATTCTTCCGGAATAAAAGCGTTGATTTCCTCTTCCCTGTCAGCTACAAGGCGAAGCGCGACAGACTGAACACGTCCGGCGCTCAACCCGCGTTTTACCTTAGCCCACAGTATCGGACTGATCATATACCCCACCATACGGTCAAGGACACGCCTTGCCTGCTGTGCATTGACCAGATTCATATCAATATCCCGCGGAGCCTTCAATGAGGTTTTCACGGCCTTCTTTGTAATCTCGTTAAAAGTAATGCGGCGCATTTTCTTCTCGTCCAGCTTCAGCGCAGCGGCAAGATGCCATGAAATCGCTTCTCCTTCCCGGTCAGGGTCGGTTGCCAGATATACTTTATCGGATTTCTTTGCTTCCTTTCTGAGATTTGCAAGAATATCCCCCTTGCCGCGTATTGTAATATATTTGGGTTCATAGTCATGTTCAATGTCAATACCGAGCGAGCTCTTGGGCAGATCACGTACATGTCCCTGAGATGCCGCAACCGTATAATTGCTCCCCAGAAATTTTTTGATCGTCTTTACTTTCGCAGGTGACTCCACGATAACAAGATAATGCGCCATAAAACTGACTCCCTCCATAGGCCCGCTTTTGCCTTTTATTCTGATATAACATAATAATTCTTTGATATTTCACGTACATATCCACGTAGTTCCAGAGTAACAAGATTCTCCAGAACCTCTTTAATATTCAGCTTTGTCTCACAGACCAGCTGTTCCAGATTCTTGGGATACAAACCGAGACAACTATACACCAATTTTTCGGCACTTTCAAGTTTTTTTTCATTTTTGATTTTCTTTTTACCCGCCTCTGCGGGCTCCTTTTTTGCAATTCCCCATTCCTCGAGAAGCGCCTCCGGCGAGAGCAGAATTCCCGCTCCCTGCCGGATCAGATGATTACAGCCATCGCTCAATGCACTGTTTACCGGTCCGGGCAGTGCATAGATATCCTTTCCCTGCTCCAGCGCCAGGTCGACTGTAATCAGCGATCCGCTTTTTCTCCCCGCCTCCATGACAAGAACAGCATCGGACAGACCGCTTATAATCCGGTTACGCGCAGGGAAGTTATAGGGAAGCGGTGCTGTTCCCGGCGGCTGTTCGGACAGAATTCCACCGCCTTGCTCCAAAATATCGACATAAAGTCCGATATGTTCCCGCGGATAGCACACGTCTGCTCCGGATCCAAGTACAGCGTATGTTCTGCCGCCCGCAAGCAGCGCGCCTCTGTGCCCCATCCCGTCAATTCCTCTTGCCATTCCACTGATAATCTCCACGCCGCACTCCGCCAGTGCCCGGGCAAAATCAATAGCATATTTCTCTCCGTACGGCGTACATCGTCTCGCGCCGATTATCGCAGCTTTCCTCGTCGTTTTCTGCGGGAGACTGCCTTTTACATAAAGCGCATACGGATAATCGGAAATTTCTTTCAGACTTTCCGGATACTCTTCTGAAAAGTACGGTACAAACCGTATCCCCTTTTCAACCATTTTCTCATAGTCCGACTGAAATTGCCTGTTTTTGCCTGCCTGCATAATCTTATTACACTCATTGTCATTCAAGAACCCGAATTGCCGCAATTGTATTTCTTCTATATAATAAATCGCTTCTGCGGATTTCATACATTCTCTCAATCTGATTTTTTTCTGTGCAGCCACTCCCTGTATTCCCGCCATCCAGAACTCGTATTTCATTTTTACCTCCTCCAGTACTTCCTGTCTACCATCCTGTAACCGAGCGCTTCCGCCAAATGTACCTCCCTGATATGCTTCTCTCCGTCCAGATCGGCAATCGTGCGCGCTGTCTTTATAACTCTGTGATATGCGCGTGCCGTCAGTTCCATCACTGTAAATGCACGTTCCATCAGCTTGTTTTCGACCTGTCCCAGGCCGCAGTATCTCTTCAGATCGTCACTTCCAAGCATAGCATTCGTCGTTATAGATGTTCCTCTGTAACGTTCCTTCTGAATCTCTCTTGCCCGACATACTCTTCTCCTGATTTCTTCCGAACTTTCACTGCTCCCTTCCCCTGTCAGCTCTTCATATCTGATACGCGGCGCCTCCACACACAAATCAATTCTGTCCAGAAACGGACGGCTGATCCTGCTCAAATACATCTGTATCTGCGCCGGAGTACATGTACATTTTTCCAGATCAGGATAGCATCCGCACGGACATGGATTCATCGCCGCTACCAGCATAAAATCTGCCGGGAATGTATAATTCCCATATGTCCTCGATATCCGTATGTACCGTTCCTCCAACGGCTGCCGAAGCACTTCCAGAACACTTTTTTTGAATTCGGGAAGCTCATCCAGAAAAAGGACTCCCCCATGAGCAAGGCTTATCTCGCCCGGCCGCGGCACAGCGCCGCCCCCGATCAGCGCTGCTCTTGTCGCTGTATGATGTACCTCTCTGAAAGGCCTCTCCTGTATCAGGGGCGACTCTTCTTTCAAAAGTCCGAGCACACTGTATACTTTTGTAATCTCCATACTCTCTTTCAGATCCAGCGGAGGCAGAATACCGGCAATGCATTTTGCAGTCATCGACTTGCCTCCGCCCGGAGGCCCGATCATCAGAATGTTGTGTCCGCCGGAAACAGCGATCTCTGCGGCTCTTTTTACATTTTCCTGACCTTTAATCTGAGAGAAATCCGGCAGGCTTTCATCCTTTGTTTCCAATACAGACGGCAAGTCCTGATATGTCTCTTTTATCCCGGCGCCGCCATGCAGACCGCAGATATTCTTTCCTGTTAAACAATCAACAGCCTCCTGCAGGTTTTCTACTCCAATTACCTTCATTCCGCTGACCAGCCTTCCCTCTGCTTCATTTTCTTTCGGAACAATACAGCAGGTAATCCCATTTTCCAGAGCTTCCATGACCACCGGCAGTATACCCGGAACCTTTCTTACCTGTCCGTCCAGGCTTAATTCTCCGATGATCAGATATTCTTCCATTTTTCCCGGCAGAATCTGTCCCAGTGAAGACAGTATTGATACAGCAATCGGCAGATCAAATGACGCCCCTCTTTTTCTGAGTGTGGCAGGAGATAGATTAATCACCGTACGCTTTGCCGGATAATCAAAGCCGGAATTTTTGATCGCGGTACGCACACGCTCTCCTGCTTCCCTGACCTCTGACGACAGATATCCCACCATATGAAATACCGGAAGTCCATTAGATACATCCGCCTCCACCCGGACAAATTCAACTTTGAGTCCTTCAATGGCAGCGGACAAAACTGTGCTGAAACTCATTCGCGCTCCTTTCTTCTGAGTCTCCTCCCTGTATCGGCTGCATAAAAACACCACTGATAAAATAATAGAAATACCCGGCCGATCCGGCCAGACGCCCTCCCTCAAGGGCAAGATTACCGAAAATGAATTCTTTCGGGAATGTATGTCAATCATACTGCATCCGGTTGTCCAATGTCAATACACAGCTTCACTCCGTGTCCTTCTTTCATGTGGAAAAGCACAATCACGCTGTTTTTTTCATAAACTATATCAAATGTGCTAAGAGGTGTCATTGTGCAGTCTTTCCCTAATCCCCTCACCCCCTCGGAAGAAAAATATTACATCCAGAAATATACTGAGGGCGACCTCGAGGCAAAGCACATCCTGATCGAACGCAACTTAAGACTTGTAGCTCATGTCATTAAGAAATATCAGAATCTTGAAGAAGAGCCCGAAGACCTGATTTCGATCGGAACAATCGGATTGATCAAAGCAGTCGTAACTTTTAATCCCGATAAAGGCAACAGGCTGGCCGCATATGCATCACGATGTATAGATAACGAAATACTCATGCATCTCCGGTCAAAAAAGAAAGCTTCCAAAGAAATATCCCTGTATGAACCGATCGGAACCGACAGAGAAGGAAATGAAATTAAACTTTACGATATCATTGAAACAGATGATGTTGATGTACCCGAAAAAATTCATCTCAAAGAAAACATACAGAAACTCTATGAAAAAGTCGAAAACGAGCTTTCCGCCAGAGAAAAGCTCGTTTTAAAAATGCGGTATGGACTGTATAACGGAGAAGAATACACCCAGCGGGAAATTGCCAGACAGATCGGAATTTCCCGCTCTTACGTCTCAAGGATAGAGAAAAGCGCGATTCAGAAACTCCGCGAACACTTCAAAGAGAAGGAATGAAAATTTCGATTTCTCGGACTGGCAAAGTATTCGCCGGGAGGCAGGTATTGTTAACGCACACGTTTTCACTCGGTCACAGCGTAACGGTACATAAGAGCGCAAAAGACGCGCTCTAAGTACCGACGCTGCTCCAACGGTGCGTACACAATACCTGCCTCCCGGCTGCTTTCTTCCCAGTGCGAAAATCTCATACAAGCCGGCAGAAGGTGTGGCTTTTCCGACCGCTATAAAATCTGTTGATCTGCTGGTTCGAATTCGAGCCACATTGATTTCTGTATGGTGTGGGTATTCGAAACTATGCCCCGGCTTCTACCGGTTTGTAAGAGGATTTATCGTTCTGTCTCAGGAGAAACACCTGAAAAGCAAACGGATACGTGAGTCGATCATTTCGTATCTGACCACTTTTCAGATGATTTTCTACTCCAGAGACGGTACGAGAAATCGAAATTTCATATATTCTTTAGGAGTTCTTCCGGAGTCACCCCGTAAAGCTTTGCCAGCGCAATCATGTTTGAAGTCGACGGCTCGGAGGTTCCCTGTTCCCATTTGGAGACGGCCTGTCTGCTGACTCCCAGTGATTCCGCCACAAACTCCTGTGTCATTTTATTGTCTGTACGGTACTTTTTTAACACTTCTCCCAATGACTTCCGCGTCTCTGATTTTTCCTTTCTCACATCCTGAGAATTAATATACTTTTTTAATGCCCTGACAATCAGCATAAATAGATAAACCACCGCTGAAATAAATGCGATCAAAATAATAAGATTAATTATGGTCATTATAAATGTTATCTGCATGATTCTCACCTCCCTTTTCTGATATACACATGATATCAGAACATACCGGTTGCATCTACCAACTATTGCGCAACTTTACGGTTGCCATCTCAAAACACAGCCTGTAAAAGAAGAAGCAGAGATTTTACTGTATAAAAAAGCAGGCTGTCCGCTTTTTTACGAACAGCCTGCAGCTATTTTACATAATTGTTGTTTTCGATACGTCTGTATCTTACTCCTGCGGACCTGCTGCAACAAGTGCTTTTCCGAGCTCGTTGCTCTCGTATTTCTTGAAGTTCTTGATGAATCTTGCAGACAGATCTTTTGCTTTTGTCTCCCACTCGGAAGCATCAGCATATGTGTCACGAGGATCAAGGATAGCCGGATCAACTCCCGGAAGCTCTGTCGGAACTTCGAAGTTGAAGTACGGAATCTTCTTAGTCGGTGCATCAAGGATGGCTCCGCTTAAGATTGCGTCGATGATACCACGTGTATCTTTGATGGAGATACGTTTTCCTGTTCCGTTCCATCCTGTATTTACGAGGTAAGCTTTCGCTCCGCTCTCTTTCATTCTCTTAACGAGCTCTTCTGCATATTTTGTCGGGTGCAGCTCAAGGAATGCCTGTCCGAAACATGCGGAGAATGTCGGTGTCGGCTCTGTGATACCGCGCTCTGTACCGGCAAGTTTAGCTGTGAAACCGGACAGGAAGTAGTACTCCGTCTGCTCCGGTGTAAGTACAGATACCGGCGGAAGTACTCCGAAAGCGTCAGCTGACAGGAAGATTACATTTTTTGCTGCCGGAGCTGCAGATACCGGGCGAACAATCTTCTCGATGTGATCGATCGGGTAGGATACACGTGTATTCTCTGTCACGCTCTTATCTGTAAAGTCGATATGTCCCTCTGCGTCAAGTGTAACGTTCTCAAGAAGAGCGTTTCTCTTGATTGCATTGTAGATATCCGGCTCAGAATCTTTGTCAAGGTCGATAACTTTTGCGTAGCATCCGCCCTCAAAGTTGAATACGCCGTTGTCATCCCAGCCGTGCTCGTCATCACCGATGAGAAGTCTCTTCGGATCTGTGGAAAGAGTTGTCTTACCTGTTCCGGAAAGACCGAAGAAGATAGCTGTATTTTCGCCGTTCATATCTGTGTTTGCAGAGCAGTGCATGGAAGCGATTCCCTTAAGCGGCAGATAGTAGTTCATCATGGAGAACATACCTTTCTTCATCTCTCCGCCGTACCATGTGTTAACGATAACCTGCTCGCGGCTTGTAATATTGAACATAACTGCTGTCTCAGATCTGAGTCCCAGCTCTTTGTAGTTTTCTACTTTTGCCTTGGAAGCATTGTATACTACGAAGTCAGGCTCGAAGTTCTCCAGCTCTTCTGCTGTCGGACGGATGAACATATTTGTTACAAAGTGAGCCTGCCAAGCAACCTCAACGATGAAACGGATTGCCATACGTGTGTCTTTGTTAGCTCCGCAGAATGCATCTACAACGAAAAGTCTCTTGTTGGAGAGCTCATTCTTTGCGATGTCTTTTACTGCATTCCAAGCTTCCTGAGATGCCGGATGGTTGTCGTTCGGATACTCATCAGATGTCCACCATACAGTGTCTTTAGAGTTCTCATCCATAACGATATATTTGTCTTTCGGTGAACGGCCTGTGTAAATACCTGTCATAACGTTTACTGCACCGAGTTCACTCTCCTGACCTTTGTCAAAACCTTCCAGATTCGGGTTTGTCTCTTCCTCAAACAACATCTCATAGGAAGGATTGTGAACGATTTCCGTAGTTCCTGTAATGCCATACTGAGTTAAATCAATATTTGCCATACCTCTTCTACCTCTCTCTTTCTAAAATCTTTATGGGAATTCTTGTCATAACCCCCAGTACGTCCTCATTATACAGAATTACGATTGAAAAATCAATAACAATCTTATTAAATTTCGACTTTTTTATGAAAGTTTTTGTAAAATCCGATTCATTTATTACGGTTCATTTTACTATAGTGTCGATTTTTTCGCTCAAAAAATGCAGGATTCAAGGTTGAATCCTGCATTTTTATCTTGATAAATATAATTTTAACAAACTTCTTATCCGGCAGTTTCCTAAAAGTACTCCTTCTTCAGTTTTGTCGTATATACTGCAAACCATACCAATACCACAAAAAAGAGAAGCATCCCGATTGTATCGGCAGCCGGCATCCGATATACATAGCAGTGAACGATATCAAGGGCGCCGTACGCCAGAGCTGCTATTCCAAACACAAGAAGTGCCGGTCCTGCTTTCTGAATATATGCCTCTTTATTCTTGCATTTTTTGTACATGTAATCTTTTCCAAGAAGAAGAGAGGCATTGATCGCCCCGGTCGACCTCATCCTGGCAAACGAATAAATCGCATAAATACCACATACAAAAACAACAATTCCGACAAGTCCCCAAACGCTGTCCATATTTCCTTACCCCTTAAACTCCAAGGATCTCTTTCACCGTTTCTTTCATAGCGCCGGCATCACATTCTCTCTTGTGACGAATCTCGGCATTTCGTATCTCTTCAATCGCTTTCGGTACTGTTGTGCCCGAGATCCGGCTCAGCTCGTCAATCAATTCAAACTCATCTACATCCGCATATTTCTCGTCAATAGCAGACATTACACTGTGAATGAATTTGTACGGGCTCGCTGTGGATGCCACAAGGCATTTTTTATGATCCCCGCTGTTTTTCCTGTATTGAGCACATACATACGCCGCCACTGCTGTATGGGTATCCATGACATAGCCTGTCTTCTCATATGTAGTCCGGATCGTCTCTTTTGTCTCTTCCTCCGTAGCAAATCCGCCCTCAAAATCTGACAGGCGTTCTTTCATCTCCGGAGTGATCTCATATGATCCTTTCTCCTTGAGCTGTGCCATCAGCTCGGAATTCTTCTTTGCATCCTGACCTGCGACCGTATAGATCAGACGTTCCAGATTGCTGGAAATCAGAATATCCATAGACGGAGAAGACGTGAGGATAAACTCACGGTTCTTATCATATACGCCTGTCTGGAAGAAGTCATAAAGAACTTTATTTTCATTGGATGCACAGATCAGTTTTGCGATCGGAACTCCCATCTGCTTCGCGTAATATGCCGCTAAGATATTACCGAAGTTTCCGGTGGGAACTGTCACATTGATCTCCTCGCCGGATGTGATCTCTTCATTCTCCAGAAGTTTTGCATATGCATATACATAATAAACCACCTGAGGAACAAGACGTCCGATATTGATGGAATTCGCCGAAGAGAACTGATATCCTGCATCTGAAAGTTCCTTTTCCAGTTCCTTATCTTCAAAGAGGGCTTTGACGCCACTCTGTGCGTTATCAAAATTCCCGTGGATTGCCACTACAGATGTGTTTTCACCTTTCTGTGTCACCATCTGCAGTTCCTGTACGCGGCTCACACCGCCCTTCGGATAAAATACGATGATCTTTGTCCCCGGAACATCTGCAAAACCTGCAAGAGCAGCTTTCCCGGTATCCCCCGACGTAGCTGTCAGAATCACGATATCCTTGGTCACATGATTCTTCTTCGCCGCTGTTGTCAGCAGATGCGGCAGGATTGAGAGTGCCATATCCTTGAATGCGATCGTAGCGCCGTGGAAGAGTTCCAGATGATACGTGTCTTCTACTTTAACGAGAGGCGCGATCACCTCCGTATCAAATTTGGAATCATATGCACTGTTGATACAGTGTTTCAATTCCTCTTCTGTAAAGTCCGTGAGGAACTGTTTCATAACAGCGTAGGCAGTCTCCTGATACGTCATACTTTTAAGCTCATCCATTGTCACGTCAAGTTTCGGAATATACTCCGGTACGAACAGTCCGCCGTCATCAGCAAGTCCTTTTAAAATTGCCTCGGAGGCAGTTACTGCTTTTTCAGAGTTTCTCGTGCTCTTATATAATAGATTCATTCTTATACCCTCTTTTTCTTTTCTCCGTGTTACTGCACTGAATTATAGCACAGGTTCCGCCGCCCTGTCCATAGCGCGCATTACCGTTTTGATATCGCGATCGCTGCTATACCGCACACCGCCATCAGCACCGGGTAAACCAGATACGGAATCATATCAAACGGTGTCAGACCTGTCAGTGTCGCCGCAGAGAGCAGCTGTGCCCCATACGGAATCAGCCCCTGCCCCACTGATGTAAACATATCCAGAAGAGAAGCCGATCTCTTCGGATCTACGCCGAATTCATCGCTGATCTCCTTTGCAATCGGTCCTGACATTACGATCGCCACCGTATTGTTGGCTGTACACAGATCCACGAGAAGCGCCAGAGCTGCTATGCCGGCCTGTGCGCCTTTCTTTCCCCTTATCCTGCTCTTGATCAGATTCAGGATAAAATGGATACCTCCATTCGCCCGGACAAGTGATACGATACACGCCACGATAATAGAGATGACCGTAATGTCGTACATCGAAACAACACCGTCACCCACCACGGTAAACATTTCCGACAGGGCGATTGTGCCTGTACCCACGCCGACAATAAGGGAAAGCACGGTTCCTGCGATCAGCACAAGGAACACATTGATCCCGATCAGCGCGCCGACTAAAACGACCAGATACGGAATAACCTGAAGCAGATTATATCCGGCACTTGCAATATCATAGCTCATATCTCTTGTGATAAACCAGAAGAAGACTGCCGTGATGACCGCCGCCGGAAGTACGATCAGGAAGTTCGCCTTAAACTTGTCCTTCATCTCACATCCCTGTGTCTTGACCGCCGCGATCGTCGTATCTGATATCATAGAAAGATTATCCCCGAACATTGCGCCGCAGACTACAGCTGCAATACAGACTGCCAGCGGGAATCCCGCTTCTTTGCTGATCCCTACGGCGATTGGAGCCAGTGCCGCGATTGTTCCCATGGATGTACCCATGGAAACCGAGATAAAGCAGCTGATGATAAAAAGTCCTGATACGATAAAATGAGCCGGTATCAGTGACAGACCGAGATTTACCGTACTGTCCACACCGCCGGCCGCACTCACGGCTCCGGAGAAAGCGCCCGCGCAGAGAAAGATCAGACTCATGGTGATGATATTTTCTTCACCCACACCTTTTGCGATAATTCTTATTTTCTCATCAAAGCTTGCTTTTCTGTTCTGCAGGAACGCCACGAACAGCGCAATAAGAAATGCAACAATTGCAGGCATAGCATAGAAATCCTGAAATACGATCCCCGCTCCGAGAAAAATAATGAGGAATACGCCGATCGGAATCAGAGCCGATGCCTTTCCTGTCCTGTTTTCCATAACTTTTTCCTTTCCCAGTTATTATGCCACAAAAGGGGTGCTGCACAGACAGAAAATCTTTCTTATACAGCATCCCTTTTCGCTGGTTTTATTTATTCTTTTTATTGTTCGTATAATTGACAAGTCCGCCTGCCGCGATCAGTTTCTGCATGAACTCCGGGAACGCCTGCCCCTGAAATTCCGTACCTTTGGTCAGATTATAGATCTTACCGCTGTCGAAATCCACTTCCACTTCGTCCCCTGCGTCAATGCCTTTCGCCGCCTCCGGGCATTCAATGATCGGGAGTCCGATATTGATGGCATTACGATAAAAGATACGTGCAAAAGTCTCTGCGATGATGCAGCTCACGCCTGCTGTCTTTAAGCACAGAGGCGCATGCTCTCTTGAAGAGCCGCAGCCGAAGTTCTTATTGGCAACGATCAGGTCGCCCGGCTGTACTTTCTTCACGAAATCCGGATCGATATCTGCCATCGCGTGACTCGCCAGTTCCTGCGCGTCAAAGGAATTCAGATATCTTGCCGGGATGATCACATCTGTGTCCACATTGTCACCATATTTAAAAACATGTCCTTTTGCTCTCATTCCATGTCACCCACTTTCTCAGGATTTGCGATACAGCCTGCAATCGCGCTGGCTGCCGCCACTTCAGGAGATGCCAGATAGATCAGGGAATCTACATGTCCCATACGTCCGACAAAGTTGCGGTTCGTCGTGGAAACACATTTTTCTCCTGCCGCCATAACTCCCATATGACCGCCCATACACGGTCCGCAGCTCGGTGTATTCACCGCACAGCCCGCATCCACAAAGATTTCCAGAAGTCCCTCTTCAATACACTGTTTATAGACCTTCTGTGTGGCCGGGATAACCATAACACGTACATCCGGATGCACTGTATGCCCTTTCAGAATTGCCGCTGCTTTTCTCATATCCTCCATGCGCCCGTTTGTACAGGATCCGATCACAACCTGATCGATCTTGATCGGCTCCATTGCCTCGATCTCATCGATAGTCTTCGCATTTCCCGGAAGATGCGGGAACGCCACTGTCGGACGGACCTCAGACAGGTCTATTGTAATTACTTCATCATACTGGGCGTCCTCATCCGCCTCGTAGATCGTGTACGGTTTCTTGGAATGTTCTTTAATATACGCAAGAGCCTGATCATCCACCGGGAAGATTCCGTTCTTTGCCCCCGCCTCGATTGCCATATTCGCCATTGTAAAGCGGTCGTCCATGGACAGATTTGCAATGCCGTCTCCGGTGAACTCCATGGATTTGTAAAGAGCACCGTCCACACCGATCATTCCTATTATATGGATGATAATATCTTTGCCGCTGACATATTTGCCCGGCTTTCCTGTCAGAACAAACTTGATAGCGCTTGGCACTTTAAACCAGATCTCTCCGGTGGCCATGCCCGTCGCCACATCTGTTGTTCCCATTCCTGTGGAAAACGCTCCAAGAGCGCCGTATGTACAGGTGTGGGAATCAGCGCCGATGATACATTCACCAGCTGTCACAACTCCCGCCTCCGGAAGGATTGCATGCTCCACGCCGGATTTTCCCTGCTCAAAATACCATGTCAGTCCCTGTTCTTTTGCGTATTCGCGGATCGCCTTGGAGTTCTCCGCTGATTTGATATCTTTGTTCGGTGTAAAATGATCCGGAACAAATACTACTTTATCTTTGTCAAACACGTGATCTGACATCTGCTTGATGATCGGCAGAGCCATCGGGCCTGTGATATCATTTGCCATAACCACGTCAAGCTTTGCTTCGATCAGCTGGCCTGCTTCTACAGAGTCAAGCCCCGCATGAGCCGCCAGAATCTTCTGCGTCATTGTCATTCCCATAATGACAGCCTCCTCTTTCTTTAAACGTCTATTTTGACATTTTACCACAGGAAAGCGAGAAAAAAAAGAGGAAGAAATTAATGTTCTTCCTCTTTATATCGTATTATTTCTTTGCAATATATCCTTTCGCTGTAAGGGCCTCTGCACACAGAACCGCTCCACCTGCTGCTCCTCTTACTGTGTTATGGGAAAGTCCGATGAATTTATAATCGTATATTGTATCCTCTCTCAGACGTCCGATGGATACTCCCATTCCATTCTCATAATCCACATCCAGAGTTACCTGAGGACGGTTGTCATCTTCCAGATACTGGATGAACTGCTTCGGAGCGCTCGGAAGCCCTGCCTCCTGCGGGAAGCCTTTGAAGTTTACAAGCTTCTCAATGAGCTGTTCTTTTGTGGGTTTTTTCTCAAAGTTGATGAACACTGCTGCCGTATGTCCGTTCAGTACCGGGACACGTACACACTGGCATGTGATCTTCGGGAGCTCTGCTTTCACAATCTGACCGTTCTCCACTTTACCGAGTACACGAAGCGGCTCCTGCTCGCTCTTCTCTTCCTCTCCGCCGATAAACGGGATGATGTTTCCAACCATTTCCGGCCAGTCTTTAAATGTCTTTCCTGCACCGGAGATAGCCTGATATGTTGTGACAACAAGCTCTTTCGGTCCGAATTCTTTCCATGCAGCAAGGCACGGAGCATAGCTCTGGATGGAGCAGTTCGGTTTTACTGCGATAAATCCGCGTGTTGTGCCAAGACGTTTCTTCTGATCCGGAATCACATCAAAATGATCCGCATTAATCTCCGGCACTACCATCGGAACATCCGGTGTCCAGCGGTGTGCGCTGTTGTTTGATACAACCGGAGTCTCTGTCTTGGCATATTCTTCCTCGATCGCCTTGATTTCTTCCTTGCTCATATCCACTGCGCTGAACACGAAGTCAACTGTAGACGCCACGTGCTCCACATCGTTTACATTGAGCACTACCAGCTTTTTCACTGCCTCCGGCATCGGAGTGTCCATTTTCCAGCGGTCGCCTACTGCCTCTTCGTATGTCTTGCCTGCTGAACGCGGGCTGGCTGCTACTGTTACTACCTCAAACCACGGATGGTTCTCGAGCAGAGAAATAAATCTCTGTCCTACCATACCTGTTGCACCTAAGATTCCTACTCTTAATTTCTGATCCATTTTCTCTACATCCTTTCTTAATCTGTATTATCTTAATGCGTCAATCCTGTATTACGCCTGATCTACTCCGAAGCCAGATATTCCTCTTCCGCCTTGATCACTTTCTCCATTGCAGCTTTTCCCGGCGCTCCAATAGTATTTCTCATCTCCACGCATGTCTTCATGCTGATAGCGTCATAAATGTCCTCTTCAAACACCGGAGAAATCGCCTTGAACTCATCCAGACTCATATCATCCAGCGCGATTCCCTTATCGATACAATAAAGTACCAGCCGCCCTACGATACCATGTGCATCACGGAAAGGAACGCCGTGATTCACCAGATAGTCTGCCGCATCCGTTGCGTTGGTGAATCCGTGCTTTGCACTCTCTTCCATGCGGGCAGAATTAAACTTCATCGTCTTTAACATCCCCGTAAAGAGCGCCAGACATCCTTTCGTTGTATCGATCGCGTCAAAGACAAACTCCTTGTCCTCCTGCATATCCTTATTATATGCCAGTGGAAGACCTTTCATCGTTGTCAGCATAGACATCAGCGCGCCATACACTCTTCCGGTCTTTCCGCGCACCAGCTCGGCGATATCCGGGTTCTTCTTCTGCGGCATGATACTGCTGCCTGTACTGTAGGCATCATCAATCTCCACAAATTTATATTCATTGGTGTTCCAGATAATCACTTCCTCGGAAAATCTGCTCAGATGCATCATGATCGTGGACATTGCCGACAGAAGTTCAATAAGGTAATCTCTGTCCGAAACCGAATCCATACTGTTGAGCGTCGGTCCGTCAAAGCCCAGAAGCTCTGCCGTGTATTCGCGGTCCAACGGATATGTGGTTCCTGCCAGTGCGCCGGAGCCAAGCGGGCAGAGATTCATCCTTTTATAAATATCTTTCATACGGGAACGGTCGCGTTTGAACATCTCAAAATATGCTCCCATGTGATGTGCCAGTGTGATCGGCTGTGCTTTCTGCAGATGTGTAAATCCCGGCATATATGTCTCGAGATTCTCTTTCATCAGATTTAAGAGCACTTCCAGCATTTCCTTTAAAAGGCCGTCCAGCTCAAGGATCTCGTCTCTCGTATAGAGCTTCATATCCAGCGCCACCTGATCGTTTCTGCTCCGTCCGGTGTGGAGCTTTTTCCCAGCATCCCCGATCCGGTCGATCAGATTTGCCTCAACAAAGCTGTGAATATCTTCATATTCTTCTGTAATCTCAAGAGTTCCGTTCTCCACATCTGTCCGGATACTCTCAAGACCTTTTATAATCTTCTCTTTCTCTTCCTCAGTCAGGATTCCCTGCTTTGCGAGCATCGTTACATGAGCGATACTTCCGCGGATATCCTGTTTATAAAATCTCTTATCGAAAGAGATCGATGCATTGAAATTATATACCAGTTTGTCCGTCTCTTTTGTAAAACGGCCGCCCCATAACTGTGCCATTTCTCTTTCCTCGCTTCTGTTTTTTGATTGAAAGAAAATACAGTCCAGAGCAATCAGTCTGTCCTGCATTTTCGACTTAGTTTACCACACTAAAGTATGAATGTCTACTTAAAAACCAAATTTTTCTCGAAACAGTGCCGTATACCGGATATAAACGGAACTGTTCCTTATCAGTAGAAAGCATATCAATCGCGCCTCATGGAAAACTCGCATCCGCAGTAGTCCTGCCTGTATAGTCCGTATTCTTTCGACAGTTCGATGGATCGCTTATATCCGTTTTTCTTCTTAAAATCAGAAACCAGATATTTCACACTGTATTCCTCCCCGACACGGAGACCTATCTCATTGAGCTTCTGGGCATTCTTCATCGGACTGATGCTGAGCGTTGTTGTGAAATAATCGAACCCGCCTGCCGCAGCCTGTCCTGCCGCCTCTGAAAGCCTCAGCTCATAACACTTCATACACCGCGCTCCGCCTTCTTTCAGATCCTCCATGCCTGCTGCCATTTCGTAAAATTTCTCTTTGTCATATTTCCCGGCAAGAAATGAAACCGGGTACCGGAACTCCATGTCACGGATCAGCTTCTGCTGCTCCGCAATGCGCTTCGTGTATTCACTCTCCGGATAGATGTTCGGATTGTAGTAAAATACAGTTATCTTAAAGTACTCCGACAGATACTCCAGCACATAGCTGCTGCATGGCGCACAGCAGCTGTGGATCAAAAGACTCGGGACCCTCTGTTCTGCCTCAAGCTGTGCAAGCAGCTTTTCAAGTTCTTTCTGATAGTTGATTTTCTGTACATTCATCTGTAATTCTCCTGTAAGATCATTCAATATTTATACTCTATATCTGAAAACACACGGCTATATTCCTTATTTACAAAAAGGAGCATCAGCACAAAATACAAAGGCATAATATACCGGAACTGTAAAGGATAAGATCAGGAACTGTCTCCATAAATCAATCCATATTACAATTCCGGTACATTCATTTCACTGCAGATACAAAAGATATCCCGCCTCAAAAGACTTAAGCATTATAGATCATCGCCAGAATTTCAACAATCCTGTCAATCCCCAGCCTGCTCACATTAAGAAGCATCTGATGGGAACGGATGCTGCCCCAGTCCTGTCCGGTATGTACTTCATAATAGTATCTGCGCTCTTTGTCCGTCTTGCGGATACGCTCCGCCGCCTTTCTCTCGGTCAATCCGTACATTTTCATTATCCGTTTCTTACGGTCTTCCTTGTCCGCACAGATGAATACATTGATGCAGTCCGCACGGTCTTTCAGCACATAGTCCGCGCACCTTCCCACGATCACGCACGGCCCTTTCTGCGCAAGACTTCGGATGATCTCTGTCTGCTTTCTGTAAACGTCTGTGTCAAAAGACGGAATGTATGATGCTGCATTGATAAAATCCGTATACATTCCCGGTGTCATCGTATAGCCGGCTACGAACGTGTTAAGACTTGACTCGTCTACCCGTTCAGCATCTTCTGTCCGCACGCCCAACGCTTCCGCCGCCATACTCACAAGTCTATGGTCATAAAGCGGAATCCCCAGCCTGTCTGCAAGTTTCTGTCCGATCTCATGTCCGCCGCTTCCGAACTCACGGCCGATCGTAATAATCTTATGTCCGGTCATATTGATTCCTCCTTTCCGGTTATTTTACGTCATCTGTTACCCATATTATACCCCTCTTCTCCAGACGAGACAACGGGATTTCGCACTTTTCCCGCACACCGGATTGCTTTTTTCATACACTAACTATAGATATACAACATGGATGGAAGTGACCTTATGACTCCAATACTGGAATTAAAAAATATCGATTATTCCTATCATACATTGGACGGGGAGACAAAGGCCCTGTCCAATATTTCATTTTCACTTACGAAAGGGGAGTTTACGGCCGTTGTCGGACCTTCTGGATGCGGCAAATCGACTCTGCTCTCCCTGATCGACGGTCTGATGAAGCCGGAGAGTGGAGAACTGCTGATGAACGGGGAATCTTTAACAGAAAATTCATCAAAGATCGGATATATGCTCCAGCACGATCATCTCTTTGAATGGCGTACTGTATACCGAAATGTCCTTCTCGGCGCAGAGATCAGCAGGAAGCTCACACCGGAAATTAAGAAGCGTGCAGAAGAGATGCTTGAGCAGTATGGTCTGAAACAGTTCGCCCGCTCCAAACCGTCTGAACTGTCCGGCGGGATGCGTCAGAGAGCCGCGCTGATACGCACGCTCCTTCTGGAACCGGAACTGCTGCTGCTCGACGAGCCGTTCTCGGCCCTTGACTACCAGACACGGCTGACTGTCAGCGATGACATCGGGCAGATCATCCGGGAATCCGGTAAGACCGCACTTCTCGTCACTCATGACCTTTCAGAGGCAGTCAGTCTGTCTGACCGGGTGATCATCCTCACAAAGCGCCCGGCAACGGTGGCACGCATTGTCCCGATATCATTTGATCTGGAGCATGACACGCCGCTGATCCGGAGAAACGCGCCTGAATTCAAGACTTATTTCAATGAAATATGGAAGGAGCTGAACCATGATGGTCAAATCACCGAAAAAGCGTTCTGACGGGCAGGAACTGTTTTTATACAGACTGCGCCGCCACCGTATGATCGTATGTGCCGCCCGGATCCTTATTCTGATCCTGTTCCTTTTTCTGTGGGAAGTATGTGCCGATTACGGCATTATTGACTCCTTTATTTTCAGTAGTCCTTCACGCATCGCTCTCTGTTTCTGGGAAATGGTGCTGGACCGTTCAATCTTCCTGCATATCGGCATCACACTGTATGAGACGATCGTAAGTTTCCTGCTTGTGACAGTCTCCGGTATCCTGATTGCCGTCCTCCTCTGGTGCAGCCGGGGGCTTTCCGAAATACTGGAGCCCTATCTGGTGGTATTGAACAGCCTGCCGAAATCCGCGCTGGCGCCGCTTCTGATCGTATGGCTGGGGGCCACCCCTACAACAATCATCGTAGCCGGTATGTCTGTTGCCGTGTTCGGAAGCATCATGAACCTGTACACCAGTTTTACCACAGTCGACAAAGAGAAGATCAAACTTATCTACACCCTTCACGGGAGCCGCAGGCACGCACTGTTTAAAGTCGTACTGCCAAGCTCGGTCCCGGCGATCATCAGCAACATGAAAGTCAATATCGGGCTCTGCCTTGTGGGGGTTGTGATCGGGGAATTTCTTGCCGCAAGGAACGGGCTGGGGTATCTCATTATCTATTCAAGCCAGGTATTCAAGATGAACTGGCTGCTCATGTCGATCGTACTGCTATGTATTATGGCAATGGCACTGTATGCGGTGATCGGGGTGGTAGAGAAAATATATCGGAAACGATTTTAAGATCTGAAACAAAACATACCCTCAGACATTTCCTAAAGATAAATTTGTCTGAGGGTATTGAAAAAAGTTCTTAACTATAAGG
Source organism: uncultured Lachnoclostridium sp. (assembly GCA_946491795.1). Taxonomy (GTDB): domain Bacteria; phylum Bacillota; class Clostridia; order Lachnospirales; family Lachnospiraceae; genus Mediterraneibacter; species Mediterraneibacter gallistercoris. The sequence continues at coordinate 157,450 of CAMLYF010000002.1, forward strand.
GCAGACCACTTGTATTTCACTATATTCTGCTAAGTCTGTTTTGCTAAAGAGTACCTGTACTTTGATAATTCTATATCTTTATTGATATCATGCACTAAGCCTTACCCCCTCATCTCTTACATTGCGATAGTAGGGTAGATTATCCACCCAGTAATTAAAATGATCTATATTTCCCAGCAGTTTTCTCACACTGCTTGCAAACTGCTGCATTATTTCCGTAATATTTGTCGTCATTTGACCTCACCTCTTCAAAATGAACTGGCTGCTCCTTGGCTCCGGTCGGCTCTTGCCTTGCAGCTCGATTCCGCGCTTCGCGCTTCATCTCGCTCACGGGCTGCGCCCTATGTCATAAAAAAAGAGTATCCACATTCATGCAAGCATGATATGAATACTCTTTTTTATGACGCAAGGCTTGAGCCTAGCCTGCAAATTTGCTCCAGTATCCCTGGATGAACAGGAAGATTACGATCAGGGGTACGATAAAGGTTACGTAGGGTCTTACCCATTTCGGGAATTTCGGCCCTTCTCCTGTATTTGCCTCGGCAAGGAAATTTTTCCAGCCCCATCCGTAGCGTGTGGTACAGAAGAGTACATATATAAGGCTTCCAAGAGGCAGAAGGTTGTTGCTTACGATAAAGTCTTCCAGATCAAGGATTGCTGATCCTTCTCCGAACGGTGCGAATCCGCTCAGCACGTTATAGCCGAGCACGCACGGCATGGAGAGAAGCAGGATTGCCACAAGGTTGACTGCTACCGCTTTTCCTCTGGAGCATCCGGTCAGATCCATTGCGAACGCAATGATGTTCTCGAACACGGCGATGATCGTGGACGCTGACGCGAAAAACATGCAGAGGAAGAAGATTGCTCCCCAGAGTCTTCCGCCTGCCATAGAGTTAAAGATATTTGGCAGGGTGATGAAGATCAGGTTCGGGCCGCTGTCCGGATTTACCCCGAATGCAAAGCTGGCCGGGAAGATGATCAGTCCTGATATCAGGGCAACACATGTATCGAGCACTGTGATCGCCACTGCCTCACCGGCAAGTCTTCTCTTTTTGTCAATATAGCTTCCGAAGATTGCCATCGCACCTATTCCAAGGCTCAGTGTAAAGAATGACTGGTTCATGGCCGCTGATACGACTTCCAGTATTCCAGCCTCTTTCATCTTGCCGAAATCCGGCAGGAGATAAAACTCAAGTCCTGCCCCTGCGCCCGGCAGTAAGATAGACCGGATTGCAAGGATGATCAGAAGGATGAACAGGAGCACCATCATGATCTTGGTAATTCCTTCCACGCCTTTCTGAAGACCAAGGCTCACAATTCCGAAACACATGATCACTACAATTGCCATACACACAGTCATAAGAACCGGCTGACCCATCAGGTCGCCGAACGCCCCCTGAATCTGTGTCGCATCCATACCCTCGAAGCTGCCCGCTCCCATCTTAAACAGGTAAATCAGCAGCCAGCCGCCGATTGTCGTATAGAACATCATCAGGAGATAATTTCCTGCAATACCGAACCATTTGTACCAGTGCCATTTTGTTCCCAGCGGCTCCAGTCTTTCAAACGCACGTGCGATACTGCAGCCCGCACCGCGTCCGATAGAAAACTCCATGATCATGATCGGCAGTCCAAGCAGCACGAGACACACCAGATAGATAAGCACGAACGCTGCTCCGCCGTATTGTCCTGTAATATAAGGAAAACGCCATACATTTCCCAGCCCGATCGCACATCCTGCAGATATGAGGATGAACCCGATACGGGAACCGAATTTTTCTCTTTTCATTGTTACTTTCCTCTCTCTTTTCCTTTTTCACTATACACACGCGCCTTATCCGGCAGAACAGCTTTCCGTGCCGGAAGCGCATCATATCATGTTCCGAAGCGCTTATTTCACCTCGATCAGTTCATACTCCCTGCTTCCCAGTCCGATCTCTTCCGCATGAGCAAGACACGTCTCCCACTCGCTCTCCGGCGTAGTATTTGTGAAATGATCGTGGTGATCGCAGAATCCTTCCTCATGGATGTGTTCATCCAGAAGGCTTCCCCTCATCGGCTGCTGCGCATTGCAGGCATCGGCACACGCCTGATCCAGTGCCACAGGGTCAAAACTTGCAAACATTCCCACATCCGGCAGGATCGGAACATCATTTTCCGGATGGCAGTCGCAGTACGGAGACACATCTATAACCAGGCTGATATGGAACGCCGGACGTCCCGACACAACAGCTTTCGTATACTCCGCCATCTTAATATTCAGTTCTTTGACTGCAGATGAGTTCTCATTATAGATAGCATCGAAGTTACATGCCCCAAGACAGCGGCCGCATCCCACGCATTTCTCATGATCGATGACTGCCTTCTTCTCCGGAAATGAGATTGCGCCATGAGCACAGTTTTTGGAACAGACACGGCATCCCACGCAGACCGACTGATCCACCGACGGCTTTCCGCTGTTATGCTGTTCCATCTTACCGGCACGGCTTCCACAGCCCATACCTATATTTTTAAAGCATCCCCCGAATCCTGCCATCTCATGCCCTTTAAAATGAGAAAGGCTGATGAACACGTCCGCGTCCATGATGGCTTTTCCGATCTTCGCTTCTTTGACTAATGTACCGCCCTCCACCGGAACGCTGACGTCATCGGTTCCTTTCAGTCCGTCCCCGATGATAATATGGCATCCTGTAGAGAGAAGATTGAAACCGTTCTCGTAAGCGGCGCTCAGATGCTCGAGCGCATCCTTTCTTCTTCCCACATACAGTGTGTTGCAGTCCGTGAGGAACGGGCGTCCGCCCAGTTCTTTCACCACATCCGCAACCGCTTTTGCATAGTTCGGACGCAGGAACGAAAGATTCCCCGGCTCTCCGAAATGAATCTTGATGGCAGTCATCTTTTTTTCAAAATCGATCTCGCCGATTCCCGCTTTGCGGATCAGTTTTTTTAATTTGTCCGGAAGATTCGTTCCCGGAAGCGCGCGCATATCTGTAAAATATACTTTTGACTTTTCCATATGCTTTAAATCTCCTTTCTTCGTAAAATACTGTTCCATATATTCCGTCACATACTTTTTTCTGCGACAGGTCTGTATCGGTCCTTATTTTGCCACACAGTATGTTGTAGATGTAACCGCCGCGGCAAGATTCCCCAGTTCATCTTTTACATCAATCCGGTAGTATCCTGTTGTCCTTCCATTTTTCACACAGGATGCTTCAGCGATCAGCTTTTCTCCTTTTGCCGCTGTCAGATATGTAATCTCAGAATTAAGCGAAACATTCCCCATCTTCTGCCAGTTGCTCGCCACCGCCAGAGCAAAATCAGCAAGGGTAAAATACACCCCTCCCATAACTGCTCCCATGGCATTACGGTGCCTGTCCTCTATCACGAGACTGCACTTTGCATAATGGTCATCTACTTCTTCGATCACTGCTCCGTTTTCTGTAGCAAAACGGTCATTCTGAAACAGCTCTACTGTCTCTTTCGACGGCTTCATCGTATCACCCTCCTTATTTTACAAAAGGCGCAACCCCCATCAGGGGATTGCGCCTTTCTTGATAAAGCCGGAAATCAGACTTGAACTGACGACCCCTTCATTACGAGTGAAGTGCTCTACCGACTGAGCTATTCCGGCATATAGCCCGTACTTTGACGAGCCTTAGCTATTATATCTCTTTTTATAATAAATTTCAACTGTTTTTTTCAACTGAACTAACACTTTTTGCTGCAGAAGGCAAAACCTGCTCTGATTTAACATTTACCGTAAGCTGGTTATACGGAATCTCGATTCCTTCCACATCGAATGTTAATTTGATCTGCTCCGTAAGGCGCCATCTCGTCGCCCAGTATTCCTCTGTCTTCACCCAGGCTCTCAGCCCGATCATCACAGCGCTGTCTCCCAGTGAATCCACAAACACCTTAATCTCTTCATCCTGTATCACGGACGGATCTTTATACAGCATATCCTCTATCAGCTTCTTTGCTTTCCTGAGATCCGAATCATAGCCAATGCCTACTTTCAGATCAAGCTGACGCTCAGGCCTGGCTGTTACATTTGTCAGACTGTTGCTCGTCAGGATACTGTTCGGGACAACGACGGTCTGGTTATCTACAGTTGCCAGTTTTGTATAAAAGATCTGAATTTCCTTTACTGTACCCTCGATACCCTCCTGGGTGACAACAATATAGTCTCCTACCGCAAACGGCTTAAGCAGCAGAATAAGCACGCCTCCGGCAAAATTGGAAAGGCTTCCCTGCACCGCAAGACCGATTGCGACACCCGCAGATGCGATCAGCGCTGCAATAGAAGACGACTCAATTCCGAAGTTCGTCGCAATCATGAAAATAAGGAGCGCGTAGAGTCCGAATTTTATCATAGAATCAACAAACTGCACCACACCCGCATCCACATTCGTGCGCTCAAACGATCTATTGACAATCTTTCTGACCCATTTGATCACCTTCCCGCCCAGGAAGAAAAATACAAGCGCAAGTATGACCTTGATTCCAAAACCGATTATAGTGGGAATATTATCCTGAACAAACTTCACAAACTGATTTACTTCCTTCGCAGCCTCGTTTGTCGCCTCAGCCGCTGAATCTATCATATCGGTAACTGATTCATCCGTCGTATTAGTCATACCGGATGATGCCGCCATGAGATTAATACCTGTCTGCATGATATCAAAGAGCATTATCTTCTACACCTCCCGAACCAAGTTCTATTGTAATCACTTTTTATTTCAAAGCAAGAAATGCACACAGATTGCCTCTCTTGTTCCCCGCCGTCCGATGAGAATAAAGTATTCTGCTGTTACAGTGTGTACATACATTTGTCACTGCAATATGCTCCGGGGCGATCCCTGCCTCGAGGAAAATCAGTTCATTCGCTTTCCAGAGATCAAGCTGGTATTTACCGTCCGGCTTCTTATAGAAGAGTTCTGCCCAGAATTTTTCATCAAAGCCTTCTTTAAACCTGTCTATCACATCAGAACTTACTTCATAGCAGTCCATACATACAGACGGTCCCACTGCGGCGAGAATATCCGCGGGGTCGGAAGCGAATTTTTCCTGCATGAGCTGTACGGTCTTCAGGCCGATCTTTCCCACTGTACCTCTCCATCCCGAATGACTCAGACCGATCGCTTTATGCACCGGATCAAGGAAATACAGAGGGACACAATCCGCATAGGAAGTCACTAGACATATTCCGCGGACATTTGTTACAAGACCGTCCACATCTGTATAATCCCGCTCTTTAACAATTCCTTTTCCCCGGTCTGCTTCTGTCACGACACGCACATTTGTCGTATGAGTCTGCTTTGAAAGCACCATATCTTCACAGCGCACTCCCAGAGATTTTCCTATACGCCGGAAATTTTCCATTACTGCCTCTTTATCGTCGCCCCTGTCAAAGCTCAGATTCAGCGAGGCGAAATATCCCTCACTGACTCCGCCCAGACGGGTGGAAAATCCATGCTTCACCAGCCCCGTCTCTTCAAACAGCGGATACGAAAGATATGGTGTCTCTTTTTCCACTTCGTCAAATATATGTTTGTTGTTTTTATAAATCAGACCTAGACTCATGTCTGCACCTCACCTGTCCACGCGCGCACTTAACCCGTAAATGCATTTTTAATATATGTTATTTCCGCACTTTTCATCCCGTCTTTCCCCTGAATTCCGATGACGTCAAAACGGCAGGGTGCGTCTTCGAGACAATGTTCTGAAAGATAATACATTGCGCTGCGGAAGATCACTTTCTGCTTTCTGACGTCAACCGCTTCCAGAGGATTACCCTTTCGGCCGTCAGCACGGTACTTCACTTCGCAGAATACCACATATTCGCCGTCTTTTGCAACAATATCGATTTCCCCGGATCTGCATCTGTAATTATACTCAAGGATCTCATATCCCATTTGTTCAAGATAACGGCCTGCTTCCCGCTCGTAATATGCGCCGGTCTGTCTTTTGTTCTTCTTCTCTCCCGCTCCCGTCATAACTGTCGATCAGCTCTCCCTGTAATGACCGGACATTCCCGGATTTACTAAATAAAATTTTTGATAAAGGTACGTCTGTGGATCGGCGTCGGCCCAAGCTTACGGATTGCTTCAATATGCTCTTTCGATCCGTAACCCTTATGCTTCGCAAATCCGTATCCCGGCAGCACTTCCTCATACTGTATCATCAGCCGGTCTCTCGTCACTTTTGCAATGATACTCGCCGCTGCGATGGATACGCTCTTCGCGTCCCCCTTTATGATCGGCACCTGTGGAATTGTCATCTTCGGTATTGTCACGGCATCATTCAGCAGAATATCAGGTTGCACCCCCAGTTCGGACACGGCCGTCCGCATGGCCTCGTAAGTTGCCTGAAGGATATTGATCTCATCAATCCGGGCAGGACTCGCCATCCCCACACCCACGGCGATTGCTTTCTCCATGATCTCATCATAGAGCTGTTCGCGTTTTGCAGCGGACAATTTCTTGGAATCATTGAGATAAAGGATCTCGCAGTCCGCCGGAAGGATGACCGCTCCCGCAACCACAGGGCCTGCCAGAGGGCCTCTTCCCGCCTCGTCAATACCGCAGATGAACCTGTACTCTTTATACTGTTCCTCGTACTTTCTCATCTGAGCAAGGCGTTCCCGCTCCTTCTGTAAACTCTGTTCTTTCTTTTGATATTTAAGAATTATATTTCGAACGCCAGATCGTTCATCTGTGCCATATTTTTCACACAGAGACGACCATTCTGTCTCCTGTGCATTTTCAAATTCCGCTTTGACCTGCGCAATGCTTTTACTCATGTTTAATTACTCCAAACTCGCTGAACGGCCAGATTCTCACCCATGCACGGCCGAGCAGCTCGTTCCTGTGGATCAGCCCCACATTCGCGGCGCGGCTGTCCTGACTGTTATTGCGATTGTCACCCAGCACGAAATATTCGTCATCTCCCAGCGTAATCGGCTCTGCCGCGAGACCGGGGTCCTCTATCACTTCATTGCCATAATGCTCATGCAGCGGCTGTCCGTTAATCCAGACAACACCGTCCACAATCTGTACCGTCTCCCCCGGTAGGCCGATGATTCTCTTGATATAATATGTATTTTCTTCATATCGGTATGGAAATACAACAATATCGTAACGGCTCGGATCGCGGAACCGGTATGATATTTTATCTACTATGAGCTGGTCTCCGTCGGAAAGAGTCGTTTCCATAGAGGAGCCGCTTACTTCTGTCCTCTGTCCCACATATGTGATGACCAGATAGGACGCCGCCACAACAATAAATATAAATACAAGCCAGCCTAGAAGTTCTTTTATTATGCCTTTCATATATATGCCTGCCTTTCCTCTGCCTTATGCCTGAGGTCTCTCAAGTGTGATCCTGCCAAGTCTGCCTCCGCGGAAATCATCCAGCAGGATTGATGCCGCTTTCTCTGTATCAAGTTCACTGCCTCTTACAAGACAATGCCTGCTCTTAGCAATATCCGCCAGACACTTATATGTATCCTGCACTTCCGGAATACCATATTTTTCTTCCAGTACGCCCGGATAATACTCTTTGAGAAACTTCACCAGTTCTGCCGCCAGTTCTTCTGTCTGCAGGATTTCATCCTTGATAGAACCGATAAACGCAAGTTTCAGTCCCACTTCCTGATCTTCAAACTTCGGCCAGAGGATCCCCGGCGTATCGAGAAGCTCTACACTCTTATTCAGACGGATCCATTGCTTGCCTTTTGTCACACCCGGTTTATTTCCGGTCTTTGCGCACGCCTTGCCTGCAAGCGCATTGATAAAAGTAGATTTTCCCACATTAGGGATACCAACTACCATAGCCCGTACAGGACGGTTTAAAATACCTCTTTTTCTGTCTCTCTCTGTCTTTTCTTTACAGGCTTCCTGAATCACTGACTGAATCGATTTGATCCCGCCGCCTTTCCTTGAATTCACTTTAACTGCAGAATAACCCTTTTCTTTGAAATAAGCCACCCATTCGTCATTCAGGCGGTCTTCCGCAAGATCTGCTTTATTTAGCAGGATCAGGCGCGCTTTTCCTCTGCCCAGCTCATCAATGTCCGGATTTCTGCTGGAAAGCGGAACCCTGGCATCCACCAGCTCAATGATCAGATCGATCAGTTTTATATTCTCCTGCATCATTCTCCGGGCTTTTGTCATATGCCCCGGATACCACTGAAAATGCATCTTTATCCTCCTTCAATTCAGAATTACCTGCCACTCCTATGCAGGTCATCCCGGCTGTCAGCCGATAAATCCAAAATCCCTGCCCGGGCTGACGATAAACCACGCTTCCCCGTAGATTTCATCTCTGGTCACCGCGCCGATACTCGGCAGCCGGCTGTCGTCGCTTGCATCGTGATTGTCTCCTATGACAAAATATTCGTCATCCCCCAGTTCAACCGGCTGTTCTGCCTCGCCGGCATACTCGATATCAGATACATAAATGTTCTTCGTCAGTTCTTCTCCGTTTATAAGGACCTGTCCATCCGCAATCTGCACTGTCTCTCCCGGGAGCCCGACAATCCGCTTTACCGAAAAATGACCGTTTTCTTCCTGACGGAAAGCGACAATATCTCCCCTTGCCGGACTCTTGATATGGTAAACCGCCCGGTTGATCAACAGGATGTCTCCGTTCTTAAGCGACGGAGACATGGAGTCTCCTGCCGTGCTCACTCTCTGCCCGAAAGCCGCCACCAGAAAAGCCGCCAGCATACAGACGATCAGGAGCTCCACAGCCCATATAACGACATCTTTCGCACCTACTCTGTTTCTGCGAAGTTTCTCCTGCGCAAAATGCAGCGGGGCTTTGCCGGTTTCAAAGCGCAGCCCGCCGCGGGATGATCTTCTTCTCGATCTGCGCGGCTTTGCCGGTTTTCTGTTATTACTGTTTCTCCTCTTTCTGCGGAAATCTAAACCCTGCATACTCCCTCCAGATCAGTCATACTATTCAAAAAAGGGACAATATACAAATCTGTAATTGTCCCTCTCATGTTTACTATTTTACTAATTCTTTTACCTTTGCAGCTTTTCCGACACGTTTTCTTAAGTAGTTCAGTTTTGCTCTTCTTACTTTACCTCTGCGCACAACCTCTACCTTTTCAACATGCGGTGAATGAAGCGGCCATGTCTTCTCAACGCCGATTCCGTTGGATGTCTTTCTTACTGTAAAAGTAGCTCTTGCTCCGCCGCCCTGTTTTTTCAGGACTGTTCCCTCGAATACCTGGATTCTTTCGCGGTTACCCTCTTTGATCTTAGCGTGTACTCTTACGGTATCGCCGACATTAAACTCCGGTACATTCTCTTTTAACTGCTCTGCTTCAATCTTCTTAATGATCTCGTTCATTTTGTGTGACCTCCTTAATATTTGACGTTCTTAACACCTTTTGTGCCAGAGGACCATCGCTCTTCTTTTCACAACTGTTGTAGTTTACCATATTTCTACAGCATTTTCAAGTACTATTTTTTTCTTCCAGCCATTTGCGGAACCATTTTTTCTCTTTCTCCGTAAGTTCGCATTTTTCCAGAAGATCCGGCCTGCGCTCATACGTCCGGATGATTGACTGTTCACGGCGCCATTTTTCTATATTGGCATGATGCCCCGACAGAAGAACCGGCGGCACTTTCATGCCATGCCATTCTTCCGGTCTGGAATACTGGGGATATTCCAGAAGATTGTCCTGAAAGGACTCAAACTCCGCCGATACATCGTTGTGGAGTACTCCCGGCACCAGTCTCGAGATGGCGTCCACCATAACCATCGCCGGAAGCTCTCCTCCGGTGAGCACATAATCACCGATAGAGACATAATCTGTCACTATCTCCTCGAGCACACGCTCATCAATCCCTTCGTAGTGGCCGCACAGAAGGATCAGATCCTCCTCCTGTGCCAGATCTTCAGCCATCTTCTGATTAAACACATTGCCCTGAGGGGACAGATACACCGTACGGAGACGTCCGCCCGCATCAGCATATCCCGCATCCGATCTGCGTGACCGTATTTTCTCCGCCACAGCCTCATGGGCCAGATATACCGGCTCCGCCTGCATGAGCATTCCGGCTCCGCCGCCGTACGGATAATCATCCACACTCTGATGCTTGTTGAACGCATAATCACGGATATTCACCGCTTCAATGGACAAATGCCCCGCATTAACGGCGCGTCCGATAATGCTTGTATTCAGACCATTCATCACCATCTCCGGAAATAAAGTAAGTATATGAAAATTCATTGTCTTCCACTCCTCTTATACTAATCCGTCCAGCAGATGGATCTTCATCATCTTTTTCTCCACATCCACATGAAGGATACACTGTCTGATAGCGGGTACGAGCACTTCTCCGTGCTCGTCCGAATCAATGATATACACTTCATTTGCCCCCGTTTCCATAACGTCTTTGAGGACACCGAACCGCCCTTCTTCGGTATACACCTCCATACCGATCAGATCGGCGATATAATACTCATTATTTTCGAGCTTTACCGCATCTTCTCTGGCTACCAGAAGAGGCTTCCCTTTGTATCTTTCTACATCATTTATATTGTCAATGCCCTTAAACTTTACGATCACGAACTGCTTGAAAAACTTAACAGACTGAATTTCCAGTTCAAGCTGTTCTTTTCCCGTATCCAGAAGCACTTTTTTCAACTTTTTGTACCGGGCCGGATCGTCCGTTGTCGGAAATACTTTTACTTCTCCCCGGATACCGTGTGTAGAAGAAATCACTCCCACTTGGAGAAATTGTTCCATTTCTTCCGCTTCCTTTCTGTTTTCTACCCCGTCTTGTCATTTTAGCTTCACGCATATATGACCAGGGAACTTTCTGCCATGTAATTCCGGAAAAAGAAAGGGGCAGGCTCTCCGGATCGGAAAACTGTCCCTCTTTCTGTTTTGCTTCGATATCCTTTAGACGATATCGACAACGACTCTTTTATCTTCTTTTGCTGCCGCCGCTTTTACTACGGAGCGGAGAGCTTTCGCGATACGGCCCTGTTTGCCGATCACTTTCCCCATATCGCCGTCAGCGACGTGGAGTTCAAGCACTGTAGTGCGTCCTTCTTTTTTCTCATTTACAGAGACTTCCTCCGGATGGTCTACCAGCGCTTTTGCGATAACTTCAACTAATTCTTTCATCTTACGCGCACCTCCGCGAAGTCAAATTATTTCTCGATACCTGCCGCCTTGAAGATCTTTCCTACAACTTCTGTCGGCTGAGCACCGTTGTTGAGCCATTTTTTAGCTGCTTCCTCATCAACTTTGATTGCGCTCGGATTGCAGTTCGGATCATATGTTCCGATCTCCTCGATGAATCTTCCGTCTCTCGGGGACCTTGAATCAGCTACAACGATTCTATAAAAAGGAGCCTTCTTCTGTCCCATTCTTCTTAATCTGATTTTTACTGCCATTTCTTTCACCTCTTAAATTTATTTTTCTTATTGTTTGTTGCTTCTGCCTTCCGCACCGCCGCATACGCAGCCGGCTGCCTCCGGCATAATCTATGTGTTAAAAGGGAAGTTTGAATCTGCCCCTTTTGCCACCTTTGCCGCCCATCATTCCGGGAAGTTTCTTCATCATCTTCCTGGATTCGTTGAACTGCTTCACCATACGGTTGACTTCAGCAATATCAACTCCCGCCCCCCGCGCGATACGATGCTTTCTTGACGGATTCAGAAGATCCGGATTACTCCGTTCTTCAGGGGTCATTGAATGGATCATTGCCTCCATTCTCGCCATCTTCTTTTCATTCTCCTCTGAATCAAGATCAGGCAGTTTACCCGCCTTTCCTCCAAGTCCTCCAAGTCCGGGCATCATACTCATGATACTGGAAAGTCCGCCCATCTTGCGCATCTGTTCCATGCTGTCCAGATAATCATTGAAATCAAACTGGGCTTTCTTCATCTTGTCCGCCATCTTAATGGCCTTCTCCTGATCAAGCTCCGCACCGGCTTTCTCGATCAGTGTGAGCACATCGCCCATCCCCAGGATACGCGACGCCATTCTGTCCGGATAGAACTGTTCCAGATCCGAGAGTTTCTCACCCATTCCGACATATAGGATCGGGCACCCTGTTACCGCCTTGATAGAGAGCGCGGCTCCGCCTCTCGTATCACCGTCCAGCTTGGTAACGATGACACCGTCTATTCCGATTTTATCGTTAAATGTTCCGGCTACATTCACCGCGTCCTGACCTGTCATGGCGTCTACAACAAGGATTGTCTGGTGAACCTCCACAGCCTCTTTGATTTCCTGAAGCTCCGCCATCATGTCCTCATCAATGTGAAGACGTCCGGCTGTATCGAGGATCACTATATTGTTGCCGTTCTTCGCAGCATGCTGTACGGCAGCCCTGGCGATATCCGCCGGCCGGTTCTTGTCTCCCATGGAAAATACTTCCACACCCTGCTTCTCTCCATTGATCTGCAGCTGTTTGATCGCTGCGGGACGATAGACGTCACACGCCACAAGGAGCGGTTTCTTTCCTTTTAATTTGAACTTTCCTGCCAGCTTTGCGGTAGTCGTCGTCTTACCTGCGCCCTGAAGACCTGCCATCATGATAACAGTCATGGCGCTTCCCGGCTGAAGCTTGATCTCTGTCGTCTCAGAGCCCATCAGCTTGACCAGTTCTTCATTTACGATCTTGATCACCATCTGACCCGGATTCAGTCCGTTCATCACGTCCTGTCCGACCGCACGCTCCTGCACATCTTTAATGAAGCCTTTCACAACCTTGAAGTTGACATCTGCCTCAAGAAGAGCCATCTTGACTTCTTTCAGCGCGGCTTTCACGTCATCTTCGGTAAGCCGCCCCTTGCTTCGCAGGTTTCTGAATACATTCTGTAGTTTCTCAGTTAAACTGTCAAATGCCATTTATATTATCCCTCTATAATTCTTCAATGATCGCATCCGAGATCCGCCGGATCCTCTTCACAATCTCCTCCGGATTCTTCTTCTCTTTCTCCCACTCATCTAAAATTCCGTCGATCTGTCCGACCTTTTCCTTTACTGAGAGAAACCTTTCCACCAGATGAAGTTTATTTTCATACCCCTCAAGCGCCTTCTGACACCGCCGGATCAGATCATGTACGCCCTGCCGGCTGATACCTGCGCTCTCCGCTATCTCGCTTAAAGAAAGATCATCGAGGATAAACTGCTCATATACCTCTTTCTGGTGCGTGGTGAGAAGTTCACCGTAAAAATCATACAATAAAGCCTGTTCTAAAATCTTATTCATCACAGTCACCTTGGTTATCATACACGAAAGGGAATGGGCTGTCAAGGATTTTTTCTTGACAGTTCAGCCATCTGATGTTAGTCGACGGGTTTATGCTTGCATAAGAATCCGCCGACTGGCAGCCAGATGTGCTGAGCGCCCGTATATGAGCAAAGGAGCGGCATCGCCGCAATCAGCACGTCAGTGCGGCTTTGCGAATGGCGCGGGCTGAACTGTCCCTTTTTACGCTTTCATCAGCTTTTCCACATTTAAAAGCCCCCACCCCGCTCCGGTTCCCGGGCTTTTCACACATGATTCTCTGAGTTTCAGTTTCACTTCTACATTGGTCATATCCGGATATTTTGACAGGAGACAGGCGACTGCCCCGGATACAACCGGAGTTGCCATCGAAGTCCCTGTCTTCATTATATAAGGATGCTCGCCGGGGCGTCCGTACCGTGCATTACAGCTTATGATCCCCGTTCCGGGCGCGAAAACATCCGGTTTCACTACACAGGCGCCTGTCGGTCCCCGTCCGGAATAATTTATATTATTCTTCCGTCGGCCGGCGGAATGCAGTTCTGTATCAGGCACGCCTACCGTGATAACTTTGCGGCTGTTTCCCGGAACTGCAACCGTCCCTTCTCCCGGGCCGTAATTTCCTGCGGACACAACAACAACAAGCCCTCTGTCCCACAATTCTTCAACCGCTTCCAGAAAAACCTGTTTCTGTTCCTGTGCGAGATCCGGCTGGGTTCCGACAGAAATATTTACAATGCGGACCTGAAAATGTTCCCGGTTCTTCAGGATCCAGTCGATTCCTTTCAGTACATTATCAACGTTACCATTCCCCTCACAGTCCAGCACTTTTCCTACAATAAGATCCGCTTCCGGCGCCATTCCCGCATATAACCCTGATGAGACCTTCCCGTCTCCGGCAAGAATCCCCGCCACATGAGTTCCGTGTCCGCTGTCATCACTGCTGACGGTTTCCTGTACTTTGCCTGTAAAATTTCTGAAAGCAGAAATGCGGTTTCTTAAATCCGGATGCCTCGCTATGCCGGTATCCAGAATCGCAGTACATATCCCGTTTCCCACATATTTTCCAGTCAATATATCGTCACACCAATAACCTACTGATTGTTTTACCCATTTCATAATAATCTGAAAATAGTTTCCTTTTTAATCAGAATATTCACAGCTCATTCACTTTGTACCTGTATCACACTTTTCAGGCGCCTGCATAATATAGAACTGTAAATAATAACCCAACTGGAGGATTTAAAATGAGTGATTTAACTGCTACAAACTGTGGATGTGGATGCGACAACGGTAACGGAATGTCTTCATGCCTGTGGATCATTCTTCTGCTTTGCTGCTGCGGCGGCTGTGGCGGAAACGGATTCGGCGGAAACGGCTGCGGAAACGACAGCTGCCTGTGGATCATCCTGCTTCTCTGCTGCTGTGGCGGATTCGGCGGAAACGGCTGCGGATGCTGATCTGACAAAAACAGCGTATGAATCCTGAAACTTACGGCGCCTGCCCTTATACGGGGCAGGCGCTTATTTGCGGGTGTGGAGAGCCAAAGTCCGGGCCTTCCCGGGACCTTGGCGACCACTTACCCTCCCGGAATGTGCCTTTTGTCACTTCCGGTAATTTCAGGGAGCCGGCTCAGCTATTTTAATCCGGTCTGCAATGCACATCTGCACTTTTCCGATTACTCTTCTGCCTGTATTCGCATCCGGCATCTTTTTTCTCTTTTCCGGAGTCATCTCCATCCACGCGATTCTTCAACATACAGTCCTCATCAATCTCGTAAACCGCATTTCCATCAATAATCAGCTTTCTTGTCAAATCTGTTCCTTCCTTTCTCTTTGTTTCTTAATCTGTATCAGCTCAGTTCGTCTGATATCAGGCAGCTGAACTGTTACTAATATTATTTTATGAATCCTGCACTTTATTGACAAAAATACACATACACGAGTGCAGTTTTTTCATCCATAAGCTTTTCCGATATACATATTTCTATTCAAGGCAACATATATATTTACAACGCAATGTGCAGGAGTATCTTTGGAATGGATAAAGACGTACCCGGATTAATGACACCTTTTGATGAACTTGTCACCACGCCGGAGCTTCAGATAATCAAACTGCTCATTCCCTATGCCCCTGCATCAGGGCGGCAGACGCTGGCAGGCCTGGTCAAATTCATGGAATTAAGGGAAGCACTCCGTCTCTTCCGCGGACGGGGCGGAGGTCTGCAGGCTCAGATGATCCCGGAGAACGAATCGCTTTCCCCTATAGATATATTAAATAGTTTCAGGCCTTATCTGAAGCCAAAGGAAGCCTCTATGCTCGATATGATCATAAATATAAGGGAAATGATGTCTGTCATGGAGATGATGCAGGCCTCGCAGGAACCCCCGGAAGAAAACAGTTCGGACTTTAATCCCATGGAGCTGCTCACCGGTATGCTTCCGCCTGAACAGCAGGAAATGTTCCGGATGTACAGCGATATGTTTTCCCAGACCTCTGACAGCGCAGAGAAAGGAGATGAAAATAATGGACAACGAATGGATGAACAATCCGGCAATGAAGAATATAGATCCGGCAAAACTGGAACTGATCCGGATGGCAGCTGAAAAGACTTCCGGCAAGTCCGGACGAGATCTTGCTCCCGTCATGCTGGCGCTGATCACCAGCGCAAACAAACAGGGACTCAGTTTCTCTCCGGATGAAGTAACTCTTATCCTTGAAATTTTAAAAAAGGGGAAAACCAAAGAAGAACAGGAACAGATTGACAGGACAGTTAGGATGACCAGTTCCATATTCAAGAAACATCAGAAATAAAAATTCTAATTGAACAAAATCGCTACGCGATGGCCTGCGAAAGCTGTCGCATAGCGATTT
>CAMLYF010000003.1:0-168955 GCA_946491795.1 uncultured Lachnoclostridium sp.
ATAGCTTATTTAAGTGCGCCATTTTTCGGCTGTTCTCTACTTTCTTTCACACTAATCTCCTCCTTATATTGGCTGTCAGTTTTATAGTTTCTTTCCGGTTTCATAACTAATACGATCCGCCCGGAGAATATCATTCAATAAATTCGTAAAAATATATCACGGATTGTGCTGACCGGGATTTCATGCTAAACTAGAACGAGATTTAACGAATATGCAAGGAGTATGTTATGCCGGTTTTTGACTTTAACAATTCACCGCAGGATGGAAAAGATCCTGAATGTACCTATGAAATTTTTTATTCCAGTGAGTCGGAGACTTCCGCCGAACACCCTATTCTTGTCCTTGACAATAGTGCGGGGAAACTGAAACACCATTCCAGTGGTATGTTCATTAACCCGATCAGGCGGACTGCCTTTGAATTTAAAAGTGAAGAGGAGACTGTCAGCGCAGATATCCTGCAGATTGACGCCCGTTTTGTAAGCCTTTTGAAATGGCTGGGGGAAAATCATATCAATGTGCGGCTTTCGGGAGCACCCAGAGAGGACGGATACGCTGTGTACAAGATCCGCGAGATCGCTTTTGGCGGCGGGGTGAAGCTTTCTGCCGAGGACGGTTTCCTGCAGTTTATGATCGAGCGTCTTCTGTCCAGTGACGCTCCGTCCGAAGAAATCCCGGATGAGGATGAGGAGGAGACCGGAGACAGCATGAAGCTGACCAGTATCCAGAGTATTACAGACTTTATCACCTGTGCGGGAAGGACACTGCCGGATAATATCCGTCTGTGGGCGAGAAGAAATCTGGCGGTTGCGCGTTCCCACGAGGTATCCGCGGAAGAGCGCCGTCACGCTCAGAGAGCTTTGTCCATTATGATGAATATTCAATGGAAGGGCAATTACTTTGAAGCGATCGACCCGGATGAGGCGCGCCGGATCCTTGACGAAGAACTTTACGGCATGGAGCAGGTGAAACAGAGGATCATCGAGACGATCATTCAGATCAACCGCACGCATACACTGCCGGCTTACGGTCTTCTGCTGATCGGACCGGCGGGAACAGGAAAATCGCAGATCGCCTATGCCGTGGCGCGCATTCTGAAGCTGCCGTGGACAACCCTTGATATGAGTTCCATCAATGATCCGGAGCAGCTTACCGGAAGTTCCAGGATTTATGCCAATGCGAAGCCGGGTATCATTATGGACGCATTCTCCATGGCAGGAGAATCTAATCTGGTATTTATCATCAACGAGCTTGATAAGGCGGCCTCGGGGAAAGGCAACGGCAATCCGGCGGACGTCCTGCTGACGCTGCTGGACAATCTTGGCTTTACCGACAATTATATTGAATGTATGATCCCGACGTCAGGCGTGTACCCGATCGCTACCGCTAACGACAAAGATCAGATCAGCGCGCCGCTCATGTCCAGGTTTGCCGTGATCGAGATTCCGGACTATACGCCGGAAGAGAAGAAGGTCATCTTCTCAAAATATGCGCTTCCGAAAGTGCTGAAGCGCATGGGTATGCATGAGGATGAGTGCGTGCTGACGCCGGACGGCCTTGACGCTGTTATCGAACTGCACAGAGACACGAGCGGAATACGTGATCTGGAGCAGGCGGCAGAACATATCGCAGCCAATGCGCTGTATCAGATAGAAGTGAATCGTGTTGCGTCTGTATCATTTGACGCAGAGATGGTGAGGGAACTGCTCGGCGCAGGGCAGTCCTGATAAAAGAAAATATGCATTTCAGGCATAGGACGCTATACAATATAAATATTTGCCGGCCGGCATATCCGGTGCTACACTAAGGGAAAGGAAAGAAAAAGCCGGAAAACAGGCGAGTGTTTTATTGATACAGGAGGCGTGATATTATGAGTAAGACATTAGTTGCATATTTTTCAGCAAGCGGTGTGACGGCGCGCGTGGCAAAGAATCTGGCCGGGGCGGCGGATGCGGATCTCTATGAGATCAGGCCGGCGGTTCCTTACACAAGCGCAGACCTGAACTGGATGGATAAAAGCTCCCGCAGTTCGGTGGAGATGAAAGACAAATCATCCCGGCCGGAGCTGGCGGACACAGATGCGGATATTGCTTCGTATGACAGGATATTCGTAGGATTTCCTATCTGGTGGTACACGGCACCTACGATCATCAATACATTTCTTGAAAGTTATGACTTTTCCGGAAAGACGATCATACTGTTTGCCACATCCGGAGGAAGCGGCCTTGGAAAGACGGCAAAAGATCTTGAGGGGAGCTGCCCGGGAGCTGTGATAAAGGAAGGAAAACTGCTGAACGGAAATCCGTCGCAGGACGCGCTCAGAAAGTGGGCGGAACAGTTCTAAATGGATAAAAAACGGATATGGGGACGTAGTAAAACCCGGTTTTACTACGTCCCCATATCCGTTTTTTATCCATCTTATAATACTTTTTTCAGTACATCGGTGACTTTTTTCACTGGAATGATCTCCAGTTTTTCTTTCACTTCTTCAGCCACATCTTCCAGATCTTCTACATTATCTTCCGGAATGAAGACTTTTTTGATCCCTGCTCTCTGTGCCGCCATCAGTTTCTCCGGCAGTCCGCCGATGGGCATGACGCCGCCCCGCAGGGAGACTTCGCCGGTCATGGCGATATCGGTATCCACGGCTTTGCCGGTGACGAGAGAGGCCAGCGCCGTTGTGAGGGTGATGCCGGCGGACGGGCCGTCTTTCGGAACGGCTCCTGCAGGGACATGGATGTGCAGGTCGTGATCCTCGAACACTTTACTCTCTTTTGGATACAGAGATTTTACAAGTGTCAGGGCGATCTGGACGGATTCTTTCATTACATCTCCCAGCTGTCCTGTGATCTGGATCTTGCCTTTCCCGCTTGTAAGCTTTGTCTCGATGAAAAGGATGGCGCCGCCTGCGCGCGTCCACGCCAGTCCGGTCACGACTCCCGGCGTCTTGGATGACAGTTTCCGCTCCGGGTGGATCTGCTTTCTGCCGAGATAATCAGTCAGATTATTCTTTGTAACGGAGATAACACTTTTTTCAGCAGCCTCCTCATTGTTTGTGGCAGATTCCTTTTTTACCAATTCAACAGCCGCGGATCTGCAGATCGTCTCTATGCATTTCTTCAGGTCGCGCACGCCGGATTCCATTGTGTATTCATCGATGATCTGGCGGAGTGCTCCGTCTGTGATCTTAAGCATATTTTTGGGAATCCCCATTGTCTCCAGCGCCTTCGGGATCAGGTGCTTCTTTGCGATATGATACTTCTCCACCGCGGTATAACCGGGAAATGAGATCGCTTCCATACGGTTTAACAGAGGCTCGGGGATCGTGTCGGTTGTATTTGCCGTGCAGACAAAGAGCACGTTGGACAGATCGTAGGGCACATTCATATAGTGATCCGTAAATGTGCTGTTCTGCTCGGGATCAAGCACTTCCAGCAGTGCGCTGGCCGGATCGCCGCCGTAGTCTTTTGCCAGCTTGTCGACTTCGTCCAGCACCATGACCGGGTTGGATACGCCGCTCCGCTTCATGGCTTCCATGATCCTGCCGGGCATCGCTCCAACGTAAGTCCGGCGGTGTCCGCGGATCTCGGCTTCATCCCGGATACCTCCGAGGCTGATCCGCACGTACTTTCTTCCGAGCGCGCGGGCGATACTCTGGCCGATGCTTGTCTTGCCGGTCCCGGGAGCTCCGACAAAGAGGAGAATGGAACCGTACTGCTTCCGGTTCAGAGCCATGACAGCCAGCTGCTGGATAATGCGCTCTTTTACCTTCTTAAGCCCGTAATGGTCTTCGTCCAGTATCTCTTCCGCCTGTTTCAGATCGATGGGAGTAAATTCCGGCGCTTTCCATGACAGGCTGGTCACAAAGTCCAGGTAATCATAGAGAAGTCCGTATTCGTGGCTTTCTTTTCCTTCCTGACGCATACGGTTGAGCACCTTTTCGGCCTCTTTTCGCGCCTCTTCATTCATTCCGGACTCTTCAATCTTCTTCTCGAATTTCCTTACATCGGAAATATTTTCCGGGTGCATATCGTCCAGCTCTTTCTGGAGATAATCGATCTGCTTCTTCAGGGCGGCTTCCCGGTAAAGCTGCTCCTGATCGCCTTTCTGAGCTTCCTGAGCTTCGGAAGACACCTTCGCGATCTCCATAAATTCATTGACTGCGCGTTCAATGAGAGTATATCTCTCTCTGACCGAATCCACAGCGAGGATCTGATATTTCTCTTCTGGTGTAAGGTTCAGATACTCGGACAGAGCGGATGCCATGTCATTCATATTTTTGCGCTGCAGGATATACCCCCGCGCCCACAGTCCCCACTGATAACCCTGAACAAAGCGTAACAGGGCTGTGCGCAGTTCTGTGAATTCTGTCTGCTGTTCGTCTTCTCCCATATCTTCGACAGAAGGACGCAGTACAAAAGAGACATGGATTTCTCCGTCTTCAACAGACGGATCGCTGATCTCCACGCGGTCAGTGGTGCGTACCTGCAGTACGTCTTCCTCGCTGATGTTTTCTACTTTTGCGGAAAGCCCTACAGGGTAGAACGCATCGGAGGCGGGTATGCCGTCCGCAATCTCGTTTTTTAAAAACAGAAACAGAATATCGGAGCCGGTTTCCAGCTCATCGGCTCTGTCCGCGAAGAAATCCTTCTTAAAAAAATAAGTGACGTCAGGTAAGAGAAGTATATTATAAATAGGTTGTATAAACATATGGGATCCTCCTTGTCACAGAAATTCAATAATGATATTAGCACTCGAAAGAGGAGAGTGCTAATCCTATAATATAGAAAATTAGCATAAAACGTGCGGGATGTCAATAAGATAGCCGGGATTCACGGTTTGTTCATTAACAGTAACAGAGCAGGTGCAGAAAAATTTTAAAAATTAGCACTCGACGCTTGACAGTGCTAACAACAAGTGCTATAGTACAACTAGAACAAAGGGAAGGAACAAAGAAACAGAGATGTTCCGGTGTTCTATTTTGAAAGGAGATATGACTTATGTTGATGCCGAGTATTTTTGGAGAAAATTTATTTGATGATGACTGGATGGATTTCCCGTTTGACAGAGATTTCTGGGGAAGGACAAATAATAAAACAACTAAAAATCTGATGAAGACAGATATCCGTGAGCATGACGCAGGATATGAACTGGATATCGACCTGCCGGGATTTAAGAAAGACGAGATCAAGGTAGAGCTTGAGAACGGCTATCTTACAATTTCCGCTACAAAAGGAACAAACAATGACGAGCAGGATAAGAAAGGAAAATATATCCGCAAAGAGCGTTATGCAGGAACAATGCAGAGAAGCTTCTATGTAGGCGACGATGTGACTCAGGAAGATATCAAAGCAAAATTTGAGAATGGTATCCTGAGCCTGAGCATCCCGAAGAAAGATGCAAAAGCAGCAGAGACTAAGAAGACTATCGCAATCGAGGGATAATCCCGGACTTAGAGGTAGAAGCATAAGATAGATATGGGGCCGGTGCACTGAATTGATTCGGTGTGCCGGCCCTTTTGTGCTATAATAGAACTGTTTGAGATATGAAAGGAATGATCACATTGAATAAGTTACCTATCTATATTTTAAAGCGCTATCTGCTCCTTCTGGTCGGTCTTTCGATCATGGCATTCGGCGTTGCATTTTCCATTAAGGCAAGTCTGGGAACCTCCCCGATCTCCAGTGTGCCGTACGTGGTCAGTCTGTTTACTCCGCTGACTGTGGGAACAGCTACCATCACGATGCACTGTGTATTTATCCTGTTACAGATCCTGATCCTGCGAAAGAATTATCATCCGACCCAGCTCATGCAGCTCCCGGTGGCGTTCTTCTTCGGTTACCTTACGGACTTCGGTGTGTGGGCGGTTCAGGGAATCACCTGTAATACATACTGGCAGCAGTGGATCGTCTGTCTCATCGGCATCCTGCTGGTAGCCGTGGGAGTCAGTTTTGAGGTCAAAGCAGGAGTCGTAGTGCTGGCCGGAGAGGGCGTCGTGCTTGCGATCTGCAAAGTGCTTCCGAAAGTAAAGTTCGGTTACATGAAAGTGGGATTCGATGTGACGCTGGTTGTGATCGCGTGCGTCCTGTCGATCGTGTTCACCGGACGTCTGCAGGGCGTGAGAGAAGGAACGGTTGCAGCGGCTCTGCTGGTTGGCCTGATCGCGAAACAGCTGGGGAAACTGCTGGCGCGGTGGAAGCTGGAAGAAATCTGAGAAGAGGTTTACAGGGAATTATCAGCTGTGGTAATCTTTAAAATGAACTATGTATGGAGGTGGCCGTTATGATACAGTCTGCTGTCAGCATCGGGCATACAAAAGATACAACAGATCTGTTTATACTGAAACACAAAGATCTGGACGTTGCGATGATGAAGATGGACATACGGACAGGCATGATAGAGTATGTCCTTTCTGTATATCTTCCTGAAGAACTGCCGGCCGGCTGCGCTCCGGACGGCACAGGTCTTGGCGAATGGTGGAAACTGCGCGCTATTCCTGATTCGCGGAAGGGTATCCGTCAGGTGCTGAGCCGCCTGAGTGAAGAGACCAGTCAGTCACTGATGCTCTCATCCTATGGCTTAAGCCTTACGGATCATTACTGGATACAGCCTGTAGGTCAGGAGCTGTATTGGAAAGATCTGAATTTCTATGAAAATAATTTTGAAGATGAGCTTGGCGATATCCTGACAGACTCAGAGCGGGATCGGTCCGACTCGGATGGAATTTCAAAACTGTCGCCATCTGTTTCCGTCAACGGAGATATGAAGAAAAAATGGATTATTCGCAAGGGCGGGAGATATCTTTTGAAAGTAAACCCGAACTATCACAGTCAGCAGGCGGTAAACGAGGTGATTGCCGGTAAACTGCATGAGCGGATGGGATGGAAGAATTATGTCTCATATGAGATGGGGACAATCCATATCAGCGGCAGGGAATATCCGTGTTCTCTCAGTCCGATGTTTACGTCTGTTGAGACGGAATTCGTGTCGGCTTATCAGATAGTGGCAGCTTATAAGGTGCCCAATGATGTATCGCTGTACGAAGCACTGATCCGGCAGGCGGTTTCGCTGGGAGCAGATGAGAAAGAAGTGCGGGCATTTCTGGAATATATGATCCTGACAGATTTTATTCTGACAAATACGGACAGACATCTGAACAATTTTGGTTTCATATATGATCCGCGACAGCACCGGCTGAGCGGCATGGCGCCTCTTTTTGATACCGGAAACTCTCTTTTTTACGATTATGACGTGATCCCTCATGGCAGGAATCTGCTGGACATTCCGGTCAATTCATTCAGTAAAAGAGAGGCTGACCAGCTTCATTATGTTAAATCTGATGCCGGGGTCAAACTGGAGAGATTAGCACATTTTCCGGAAGAAGCTGAAGCACTTCTGAAAGAATATACGGACATGACAGAAAAAAGAGCTGCAGAGACGGCGAGAACCATTGAAGAGAAAATAGAGTATTTAAACCTGTTCTTTCAGGGGAGGAAGATATGGAAGAAGGAGCGGTACTGGTGAAAGAGGCTGAAAAGAAGATCCCGATGAAAATAGAAGACAGAAAGCTTTACATCGGCGATATGCCGCAGCTCATTGTCGATCTGGAGACGCAGGAGAATTATATCCGGACGGAAGAACGTCTGATCTCCTATAAAAAGAGGATCGAGCTGAGTCCCGATCTGCTTGCGGGGAAACGGGCAAATGTCCTGCAGACTGCGCTGGAATATTATTACACGCAGGCGTGTGAGATCGCGGAAGGAATGAAGATTGCGGAAGAGTACCGCCAAAAGGCGAATACAACAATCAGGGAAAAACGATAGAGAACGATAAGGTGTAATGACATGACTACAGATATGACAAAGGGACCTATTATCCCGCAGCTTACAGAATTTACAATACCACTTGTGCTGGGCAATCTGTTCCAGCTTACATATAATGCGGCGGATTCCGTGATCGTGGGGAAATTCGTCGGGGACGACGCTCTTGCGGCGGTGGGAAGCGCCGGTCCGATCATGAACATGGTGATCCTCTTTATCAGCGGGATGTGCATGGGCGCGGGGATCCTGATGAGCACCCAGTACGGGGCGAAGAAGTATGAACAGCTGCAGCGGCAGATCAGTACGACCATGCTGGGCGGCCTGGCTTTTTCTGCGGCGATCGCGGTGCTGCTGATCGTTTTTTCGTATCCGCTGCTGAGGCTTCTGCAGGTGCCGGAAGATATTATCCACTCGGCGGTAATGTATCTTCGGATCGTCTTTGTGGGACTGATTTTTACCTTTATCTATAATTTCTTCTCCAATACACTGCGAGCCCTCGGGGACAGCAAAGTGCCGCTGTATTTTCTGATCATCAGCGCATTTCTCAATGTTGTCCTGGATCTCTTCTTCGTAGTTGTGGTGAAATGGGGCGTTCCGGGCAGTGCGCTTGCGACCATGCTGAGCGAGGCGCTGTGCTGTCTGTTCTGCCTGATCTATATTAAGAAAAAGATTCCGCTTCTCTGTCTGGGAAAGAAGTGGAGAGTCTTCGACGGTTCGATCCTGCTTCGGACATTCAACTACGGAATTACAAGCGCCCTGCAGCAGATGTGCATCCAGCTGGGAAAGATCTGCGTGCAGACTGTCGTCAATGTGCAGGGCGTGGCATTTATCGCGGCATTTACCGCCATCAACCGGGTAGATGATTTCGCCATGACGCCGCAGCAGAATATCGCCCATGCGTCGACCACATTTATGGCGCAGAACAAGGGCGCGGGAAATATCAGAAGGATGAAGAAAGGATTTTTAAGCTCCATCATCCTTCAGGTCATTTATACGACAGTGATCGCTATCGTTGTGTTTGTATTTTCACGCCAGATCATGCAGCTTTTTGTAAGCGACGGATCGGAAGAAGTCATTACTCTGGGAATGTCCTATCTGCAGCTCATTGCATTTATGTATTTCATGCCGTCGGCGACAAATATCATACAGGGATTCTTCCGAGGACTGGGAGATCTGAAGGTTACGCTGATCAGTACGATTCTGAATATGTCGGCGAGATTTCTGTCAGCGTGGATCATGATCCACATCCTGGGCGGTGGATTCGGATGCCTTGCGTGGGCCAACTTCGTGGGATGGATCGCCATGCTTGCATTTCAGGTGCCGATGATCTTGACGAGATGGCGGAAAGAAAAGAATGAGCAGTGATATAAGCGGGAGAAATATAAACAGGCCGCATGGAAACAGACGATGTGGGAAAAAGTGATTTAGCAGAAGCAGGAGGAGATCCATATGGGACAGAAACAAGTATGCGTCGGCGTGGTGGGCGCCGGTGCGATCAGTGACATCTATTTGAAAAATATGATCAACCGGTTTGACAATCTGTCTGTCAAATCCATCTGTGCGGCTCATCTGGAGAGCGCCCAAAAGAAAGCAAAAGAATATGGAATACAGGCAGTCACTATGGAAGAGATGCTTGACGATCCAGAAATCCGGATGATCGTCAACCTGACGCCTGCACATGTGCATTATGATGTGATCAAAAGGGCTTTGGAACACGGCAAACACGTCTATACTGAAAAGACGCTCACCGATGATATCAACAAGTCGGCTGAACTGGTCCGGCTGGCGAATGAGAAAGGGCTTTATCTGGGATCGGCTCCGGATACATTTATGGGAGCGGCGCTCCAGACAGCAAGGTCTGCCATTGACAGCGGAATGTTAGGTGAGATCCATTCCTTTGCGGTTTCTGCTAACCGGAACAATGATATCCTGCTGAGCCTTTTTGATTTCCTGCGCAAGCCGGGCGGAGGCATCGTATGTGATTACGCGGTTTACTATGTGACAGCTCTGGTAAGCCTGCTGGGACCGGCGGCCCGGGTGGGAAGCATCGTTGGTTATCCGTATCCCACCCACGTAAATTGCGTGCCGGGAACGCCGCTGTACGGCCAGACGATGGATACGCCCAATGAAAGTCAGGTCAACGCGGTGCTGCAGTTCGAAAATGGCGTGACAGGGACATTTCACATTGACGCGGATTCTGTGATGGAAGATCAGGCATATTTTACGATTTACGGGACCAAAGGCATTCTGATGCTGACCGATCCGAACCAGTTCGGCGGGCAGGTTCGTTTTCTGCAGAATACTCCGAATCCGGAAGAACGGCAGGAGGCATCCGTGCTGCAGAGCGTAAATGAGTACAGCGATAATTCGAGGGGAATCGGCCCGGCGGATCTGGCGGATACGATTCTGAACGGGACACCGCTGCGTCCCTCGGCGGAGATGGCATATCACGTGCATGAAGTGTTAAATGCAATGCTGGAGGGCGGTACTTCGGGCGGATTTACAGATATCAGATCATCATGTGTGAGGCCGGAGCCTTTACGATAACAGTTCAGGCATCTGTCTGCCGGAATCCGGCTCCTTATGCAAGCATAAATCCGGCTTCTGGCAACAGATACCTGAACTGTTATAAAAAAAATAGCACTCGACTCTTGACAGTGCTAGTAATAGGCGCTATAGTACAACTAGAACAAAGGAGGAGGAACAAAAAGGAACCGAATCCCCAGTTCGAACAGCTTGCGACACTTGAGACAACTTCAAGAGTGCTGATGGCAGCCGCCAAAAGCGGTGCATAAAAATTTGTTTCTGATGTTTCAATTATGGAAGGAGAAATGACTTATGTTAATGCCGAGTATTTTTGGAGAAAACTTATTTGATGATGACTGGATGGATTTCCCGTTTGAGAGAGATTTCTGGGGAAGAAAGAATCCGCTGTATGGTAAAAATGCAAAGAATATAATGAAGACAGATATCCGGGAGAACGATGAAGGTTATGAACTGGACATTGATCTTCCGGGATTTAAGAAAGATGAGATCACAATCGATCTCGACAATGGTTACCTGACGATTTCTGCAGCAAAAGGTCTGGATAAAGACGAGCAGGATAAGAAAGGCAAATACATCCGTAAGGAGCGTTATGCAGGAGCAGTACAGAGAAGCTTCTATGTAGGCGACGCTGTAACTGAGGAAGATGTGAAGGCTAAATTTGAGGACGGTATCCTGAGACTTAGCATTCCGAAGAAAGACGCAAAAGCAGTAGAGACGAAAAAGACCATCGCCATTGAGGGATGATCTTTCCCGAAAGGGCATAAAGCATAAGAGGGTCCGGTGCGAAAGTACCGGGCTTTTTTATTTTATAAGAAATTTTGAGTTTTGGGATGGTAAAGACCCTCTATTCATTGAATATATATTAAATCAAGAGAATGAATCATCTCTAAGAAAGAGTCCATATCCAGAAAGTTATCCTCACTCGGACGGCAAATGACCACAGAAGTCATCCTTTCAGTAGATCTCTATGTGTATTTTTGTGCACTTCCGCTGTATCTGATATCATGGTAATCAGCTTCGTGGCGGTGATAGTGGAAAATAACAGTATTCCCGTCATACTGATCAATTTATATGTAGCAATTCCCGCCATCTGTTTTTTCTGCTGGCTGATTCTATGGTTTGGAAAGATATCGAACGCCGTATCTATTAAACAACAGAAGAAAAGTGTTATAATTGCATAGGTGGACAGATTCAGGGAGCCGGAATTCGTCGTAAATTATATAGAAAGGTAAAGGATAATAATGAAACCGGTTTCATAAATTGGAAGGGTTGCATAAAAAATTTGTTTTTTTATTTGTCAATAAGGATGGAAAATTATGCAAAACCATGAAAGTTTTTCTAATCGTTGACACTCGTATTAAAGCAAGATAGAATAAATATAGATGAAACCGGTTTTATCAAGAGGAAAAGAGAGTACTATGAAAAATGTAACAATATCGGATATTGCTTCCCGGGCAGGAGTATCAAAAGCAACTGTTTCACGGGTGCTGAATTCACCAGAGAAAGTGGAGGAAAATACAAGGCGGAAGATTGAGCAGATAATGAAAGAGGCACACTATGTGCCATCTGCAACAGCTAGGAACTTGTCAAGGCAAATATCATCAACGATAGGCGTTATTGTTCCAGAAATCAGCAATACCTTTTTTGGAGAGCTTTTTTCCGGGCTGGAGGAGGTTATTAATAAGAATAATCTGTCCCTTCTGTATTCCAGTAATGAAGACGATGCGGATAAGGATTTTCTGGCTTTGGATATGATGCGAACCCAACGGGTACGGGGGGTGCTCTACATACCAGCCGTAAACTACAGAGAATTGGGAATGTTGAAAAAGCTCCAGCGAAGATTGGACATCCTGAATTGTCCGGTAGTCTGTATAGACCGGGATATTGGACTTCATTTGGATACAATACACTTTGCTGATGAAGAAGCAGTGAAAAATGCAGTGTTGGAGCTTGCGCGTGCCGGACATAAAGATATCGCCATTATCAATGGAAATAACAAAAGAAATGTGCTTGCCTCAGAAAGGTATCAGGGGTATCTGGAAGGATTTCGCCAGGCGAACCTTCCTCTGCAGGAAGAGTTTATTTTCCAAGGAGAATATAAAAAGTCTTATGCCTATCAGATTACAAAAGAACTTCTGCAGCGTAGACATCCGCCGACAGCAGTGATTACTTGTAATAATAACCTCGGAAAAGGGTATCTTCAAGCTGTATACGAAGCAGGTGAACAGCAGAGATTTACTCATATCGGTCTGGATCAGATAGAAATGCTGGATTTATTGGGAATTCCTCATAATTATATCCGGCGGGATTCCTATGAAATGGGAAAACAGGCAGCAGAAATGCTGATAAGCAGGTTGGCTTTCCCGGCGAAGAAGGTTCAGAATATATTGCTGGAAGCACCGATTGTGAAGAAAACATTTTAAAATTTGACGGGAGGAAAATTTTTGTATTGTTTTCCTCCCCATCGGGAACAATTATTTTTTTGACCGGAATGAAACCGGTTACATTTGGAAAGGAGGACAAATGAAGATAATATGCGGGTGTGATCCGGCTGCATTTCTCTTTTATAAGCGCGTGCTTAAAGCGATGAGAGAAGAGGGCTATCAGGTAGAAGACGTAGGATGCGAATCGGTAAACGAACCAGACGGAGGGAAATTTGCCGAAATTGCCGAAATTGTAGCAGGTCGAGTAGTCAGAGAGAAAGAATGCCTTGGTTTTCTGATGTGTGGAACAGGGCAGGGAATGGCTATGGCTGCAAATAAGATTCCAGGAATCCGGGCAGTACTTTGCTATGATGTTTTGCCTGCGGTATTGAGCAGGAACGACAATAATGGAAATATCCTTTGCACCGGAGCATGGATGATGGAAGAGAAAGGGATTGCTTATACCATGGCAATGATTCATGCGTGGTTGTTTAGCAGCTATACGGGGACACATGAAGATGGGATGGAGGCTCTAAATAATCTTGACAGAAAAAAATATGTAGAAAGGAAGAACTGGTAATGGGGGATGAATTTCAGAAACTGGCCAATACTGCATTAGATGAATTGAGTCAGGTATTCAGGAAAATGAACGAGGCCAGTGTGCGTCCTTTGTTGGAAAGTATTCCAAAAGCACCCAGAATCTTTTTACTTGGAGCAGGAAGGGAAGGACTGTCAACAAGGGAATTTGCAATGCGCTTGATGCATCTTGGAAAAACGGCATACTGGATATGGGATGACACGACTCCGGCAGTACAGGAGGGCGATTTATTTATTTGTGTGTGTGGAAGTGCAGATGTTTCCCATGAAAATACTATTTGTGATAATGCAAAAAAGGTAGGAGCAAATCTGCTGCTTGTAACGCCGTCAGCGGAAGGACACCTTTTGGATATTGCGGATCAAGTGGTAAAGGTTCCGTCTATGGCTTATAAGGCAGTATATCACTCTGAGAATGAGTATGTACCTACGGTACAGATGATGGGAAATCAATTCGAACAGGCGCTTCTTATATTCTTCGACGTGATAGTTATGATGTTGCAAGATGAAATGAATATTTCTAGGGAAGAAATGGAAAAGCGCCACAGAAATGTGGAATAAGAAATTTAGACAGGAGGACAAATTATGAAAAGAAGATTATTGGCAATGGTATTATCACTAACAATGGTATTAAGCCTTGCAGCATGCAGCACGACAACGGGATCTTCTGGATCGGGCGGGAATGACAACGTTCAGACTTCGGAGGACCTTATGGATATTTCACAGTACAAATCAGATAAAGATGCATCAGAGTATACGATAGCTGTAGTAGTTAAAGATGGTACTTCTGACTGGTTTAAAAGAATGGAAGTAGGGGTAAACCAGTTTGGAGAGGAAATGACGGTGAATGTTATTCAGCGAGGCCCGGCAAGCGCGGATGCAGCTTCGCAAGTGCAGTTGGTTGAAGATATGATTAACCAGGGTGTGGATGCGCTTTGCGTGGTGCCTATTGATCCGGGCGCATTGGAATCTGTCCTGAACAATGCTATGTCACAGGGAATTGTAGTAGTAAGTCATGAAGCCTCTGATTTGGAAAATACTTTATTTGACGTAGAAGCATTCACAGCGGAGTCTTTTGGGCAGACTATGATGGAGGAGCTGGCAACAGCGATGGAAGGAAAAGGAAAATATGCACAGATGGTAGCATATACCACATCTACAACTCATATGGAGTATTCTAATGCAGAATATGAATACCAGAAGGAAAATTACCCGGATATGGAATTAATTAATGATACAGTTCCTTCTGCGGAGTCTTCAGAGAAGGTAGATACAGCCTATGAAAAGGCAAAAGAGCTCTTAAAAGCCAATCCGGACTTAGCTGGGTTTACCGGAGCCGCTTCTGTGGATATTTTGGGGGAAGCCCAGGCTGTAGAGGAACTAGGTATGACGGATCAGGTTTCGATAGTAGGTGTTGGAACTCCAAATGCGTGTAAAGACTATGTACACAACGGAACGATAGATGCCGTGTGTCTCTGGGATCCGGCTCTGGCAGGATATGCAATGTGCAACGTGGCTTATCAGATCCTTCAGGGAGAGGACGTTGGAGAAGGTTCTGATCTGGAATGCGATGGGTATGATAATGTGCAGCTTGTGGAAGAAACCAATAGATGCCTTCTAGGAAATGCACCGCTGATTTTGACAAGCGAAAATATCGATGATTACGATTTCTAAAGAGTTCATGTAGTGTTTGTCGGATTTTTTTGTAAAATCCGACAAATGCTTAAAAAGGAGGAACTGACGTGGCAGAAAACATCCTTTGTGTAAAGAATATAAAAAAATCTTTTGGAGGAGTTCATGCGTTGAAAGGTGTGGATCTGACGATACGGAAGGGCGAGGTTCACTGCCTTGCGGGAGAAAACGGTTGTGGAAAATCTACGATAATTAAGGTGATTTCCGGATTTTACCAGCCAGATGAAGGAACGATAGAAATTGACGGAAAAAAATATGAAAAATTGAGCACTTCTGATGCCATCACGGCCGGGGTGCAGGTGATTTATCAGGATTTTTCTATTTTCCCTAACCTTACAGTTATGGAAAATCTGGCCTTTAATCAAATTTTGTCTGAGAAGAAAAAATTTGTTCATAAAAAGGAATTTAGGCGGATTGCAGAAGAAGCCGTAAAAAAAATCAATTTTCAAGTGGACTTGGATGCAAGAGTGGAGTCTCTTCCCGTTGCCGAAAAGCAGTTGATTGCGATTTCCCGGGCTCTTCTACACAATGCAAAATTGATTATTATGGATGAACCAACTACGGCTTTGACAAGAAGAGAAGTGCTCAGGTTGTTTGACATTATTGAAGAACTGAAAAAAGAGGGCATCACAATTTTATTCGTTTCCCACAAACTGGATGAAGTATTTGAGATTTCAGACAGTATTACTATACTGCGAAATGGGGAAAATGTGTATAGCTGTCCCGTTTCGGAGATGAATGAAGAAAAATTTACGTATTATATGACGGGAAGAACGTTTGATACAGTTCGGGAGAAGACAGTAACAAAGAAGAGCAGAGGAGAGTCAGTGCTTTCTGTAAAAAATCTCTCTGCTCCGGGTTTCGAAAAGGTCAGTTTTGAACTACATAAAGGTGAAATTCTTGGTATTGCCGGACAACTGGGAAGTGGTCGTACTGAACTGAGCCTTGCCCTTAGCGGCTTGCTGCCTAAAACAGAAGGGACAATTATGGTTAATGGGATGGCGGTAGAGCTAAAATCTGTGTCCGAAGCACAGAATTTGGGTATAGCTCTGGTACCAGAGGATCGCTTGACAGAGGGGTTGTTTCTTCCGCAACCTATTTATAAAAACATTTCTGTGGCAAGTCTAGATCGGATTGCCAGAAAAGGCGGAATCCTAAAAAGCAAGGATGAAAAGGAACTATCCGCCAAATGGGTAAAGGAGATTGGAGTTGCTACAAAGGATCATACGCTTCCGGTTAGTACACTTTCCGGTGGGAATCAGCAGAAGGTTGTATTGGCAAAGTGTCTGGCTACCAGTCCGAAAGTGCTGATTCTGAATGGACCCACAGTTGGAGTGGATATCGGTGCAAAATATGATATTCACCGGCTTCTCAGAACTTTAGCGGAGCAGGGAATGGCAGTGCTGGTTGTTTCTGACGATGTGGCAGAAGTAACCGATCTTTGCGACCGCGCCATTATTATGAAAGCAGGTCGGATGACAGGGGAACTGGATGGAAACAGTCTCAACAATGAAAATCTGTATGAAATAACGTCTTAAAGGAGGAAAACGATGAATAAGAAAGTAAGGAGCATGTTGCATCAGACAGAGTTTTATGTATTCTGTATTATTATTGCTTTTGCACTTATCATCCAGATGCGTTCCGGACAGTTTTTTACGAGCAATAACCTGATGGATTTGGTGCGATCTATGATTGTGCCGGGCATTTATGCTATCTGCGCACTTCTAAGTTTTGTGAGTACCGGAGCTGATGTGTCTTTTCCACTGATTGCGGCGTTATCCGCTTATATTTCCGTGACCTTGGGAAATCGATGGAATATGGGAGTCATACCTATTTTTCTGATTGCAATCTTAACAGGATGTCTGATTGGATGTATCAATGGATTTTTTATTGTAAAATACAAGTTTAATAGTCTGATCGTTACCTTGGGTACGTCTTCTATATGCAGTGGCATTTTGTTTGGTGCATTTGAAGCAGGAAGAACAGAACTTCCGGCAAAACTTTTGGAGGTCAGCAAAATTAATATAGCGACAGTCAAAAATGAAACCTCAGGGTTGGGGTCGGCACTCCCCGGAACATTTTTGATTATGGTGGCTCTCTATATTCTTGCCTGGTTTATTCTGAACTATACGATGGTAGGAAGAAGTGTTTATGCGCTGGGCGGAGATGAGATAAGTGCCGAAAGAGCAGGTATCAATGTAAAAAAAGTCAGGTTCGGAGTTTTTGTAGTAAATGGAGGAATTGCAGCAGTGGCCGGACTTTGCTATGCTATGATGTCGTATTTTTATATGCCGAATGAATATGCGGGAAGTGAAATGCTTGTTATTGCTGCCGTGATTCTGGGTGGGACAAGAATGACGGGAGGTGTGGGAACACTGAGGGGATGTCTCCTTGGAACTTTCCTTCTGACTATGGTAAGCAACAGTCTCATATTGTTTGGCGTTTCTGTTTATTGGGAAAGAGTTGTGATTGGTGCAATTATTATTGTGGGAACCGCCGTTTCTGCGATTCAGGCCAAAAATGCGGGCAATCCCTTTGCAGTCCGAAAGAAGAAGGAGGCATAGATTATGGAGAAAGCAGGCGCAAAAAGAAATCGTACATTGCCTTTTGATGACAATGTGAGAAGATTGATTATTATTTTGGCAGTGCTGCTGGCGGTTACTGCAGTGACGAAGTCCTCAGCTTTTGTGAATTTAAACAATTTTCAGTCTATAGGAAAACAACTGACAGAATACGGGCTTATGTCCCTGGGGATGGGGATCTGTATGATTAGCGGGGGGATTGATTTATCTACGGTTTATGTAGCTAATCTTTCCGGCATATGCGCCGGACTTATCATTCAGTCTGCTGTACCGGGAAACACAGTATTAGGTTGTCTGGCGGCTCTTGCAGTTGGTGCGGTTTGCGGTCTTTTCAATGGAGTACTAATTAGTTATTTTCATATTCCACCCATGCTTGCCACATTAGGAAGTTATGAACTTTTTATGGGAATATCTGTAGTCTTGTCCGGAGGAAGTACAGTTTCTGTGAATGGAGAGCTTGAACTGCTTTCCGGCCTGGCGATTTTAAATATTCCTCTTCCCTTCCTTATTTTTATTGCTGCTACTATTATACTGGGACTGGTTATGAGCGGCACAAAATTCGGAGAGCAGGTATATTTGACAGGAACCAGTGAAAAGGCTGCTCGATTTGCGGGAATTCATGTTAAGGCTACAGTGATCAAATGCTATCTGGTATCTGGGGTACTTTCCGGGATGGCAGGTCTTATCAGCCTTTCCAGATTGAATTCAGCCAAGGCAGATTTTGGAACCAGCTATACAATGCAGACGATTTTGGTGGCGGTGCTTGGAGGAATTAATCCTAATGGCGGCGCAGGTAAAATACCGGGAATTGCTTTTTCGGTAATTATCCTGCAGATTCTTTCCTCTTATTTGAATCAGTTTCCGGCAATCAGCAACTACTACAGGGATTTGATCTGGGGGGCAGCGCTGCTTTTGGTACTGGTGTTTAATGTGGAAATATCCAGACGACCCAAAAAGCAGAGAAGAAAATTAAATGAACCGAAGGAGTGACATAATGCAACATGGAATCTACTATGCATACTGGGAGCATGAATGGAACGGTAACTATCTGCACTATGTAAAAAAGGCAGCCCGTTTGGGGTTTGATGTTCTGGAAATAGCGGCAGGACCGCTGCCGGAATATACCGAGCAAGAATTAAGAGAACTCAAAAGATGTGCAGAGGAAAATCAGATAAGATTGACCGTAGGGTATGGACCATCGCCAGAAAATAATATTGCATCACCGGAAAAGACAGTGCGGAATCATGCTCTGGATTTTTATAAAGATTTATTTTGCCGGATGGAAAAAATTGGGGCAACTTTAATCGGGGGAGCTCTGTATTCTTGCTGGCCCATCGATTATAGCAGTCCGGTAGATAAAGCTGGAGACTGGGAGAGAGGTATCCAGGGAATGGCAAAAATGGCGTGTGCTGCTTCAAATTATGGCATTGAAACTCTTGGATTGGAATGCGTGAATCGATTTGAAAACCATGTCTTAAATACTGCTTCCGAAGGCGTTGCTTTTATAAAAGAGATTTATGATTTTGACTCCCGGGCAACTTGCGTGAAACTTATGTTGGATACTTTTCATATGAATATAGAAGAGGAAAGTATAGGAAACGCAATCCGAGCGGCCGGAAATATGCTGGGACACTTTCATACTGGAGAGTGTAACAGGAGAGTACCGGGAAGGGGAAGAATGCCATGGAGAGAGATACGGGATGCGCTAAAAGATATTTCCTATGATGGAGCAGTGGTGATGGAACCATTTGTAATGCCAGGTGGGACAATAGGAAAAGACATCAAGGTATGGCGAACCCTGATGTCAGACACCAGCGAGTCTGCGTTGGATGAAGAAGCTCAAAAGGGACTGGAATTTCAGCGGTATATGTTGGATTGATTATAGGGGATGGAGCCTGGAGTGTCAGGTTTCGCCCCTATCAGATGCTTTATGAAAATTTGTTGTTTCTAAATCAAATCTAAATAATTGTATGCTAAAATTGCTATTATCTTTTTTATCAGGCGGTGCATACATGAAAGAACATATATTGATCATTGAAGATGAGAAAGCGATTCAGTCTGTATTATATGAATTACTGGTTGACGCCGGATACGAAGTCTCTTTGGCCGGTGACGGATTGGAAGGGCTTATGCTTTTCCGGGCGAAGTCTTTTTCTCTCATTCTTTTAGATATCATGATGCCTAAAATAGATGGGTATGCTGTATGTGAACTTATCCGCAAAGAGTCTGAAATCCCTATTATCATGCTCACAGCTATGGATGAAGAAACAGCACAGATAAAGGCGTTCGAATTGCGGGTTGACGATTATATCACAAAGCCTTTTTCACTGAAACTTGTTTTAATGAGAATCGAGGCTGTGCTCAGGCGTATCAGAGGGAAGACGGAGGATCAGAAGATATTGTCCGCCAATGGGATTGAATTAAATACAGAGAGCCGCACGGTGCATAGAAATGGTTCTCCTGTCAGTCTGACACAACTGGAATTTGAGCTTTTACAGACCTTTTTGAACCACAAAAATCAGGTCCTTACAAGAGACAATCTCATTTCGCAGGTGTGGGGCTATGATTTTGAAGGCGATGAAAAGACAGTGAATATCCATATTATGAATTTACGGCGGAAATTAGGCGTTGACTGTATTCGTACAATACGAGGGGTGGGCTATAAATTTGAGATTGAAAATTAAAAACAGTTTAAGTGCAAAAGTATTTTTATGGATTGCCGGCTCCTTGCTTTTGTGCAGTTTCCTCATTTGCGGAAGTATTATGTTTTTCCTGCCCAAGAGTTATACGGCTGTATCATCAGAACAGATCAATGCAGAAATCGATGAGCTGACGGAGACTTTGTCTGAAACAAAACTTGAAAATGCAGAGCATATTCTTGAAGAATTCTGCCGGGAAAATCAGGCGGCTGTTACATTACAGGGCGGCGGAGAAAAACATCAATACGGCGTTCCTGAAGAAGCGGGTCCAAACGGTACAGAAATGCTGTCTTTTGCCCAGGAAATCAATTTTTCCGATACACTTGAGACATATATATTAAATATTACGGCACCGGTGTCTTCCGATCATGAGCTTATTAACGCATTGCTGAAACTGTTTCCCTTTCTTTTGATCCTCATATTTACGGTTTCGTTTTTAGGCGCATGGATCTGCAGCCGTTTGATCGTAAGACCGATCATAGAAATCAGCAGTGTCTCTAAGCGTATGGCAAAGCTGGATATGACATGGAAATGTAAGATTGCCCGGTCAGATGAGATCGGAATACTTGCTGATAGTTTAAATACTATGTCAGAAGAGCTGTCCGATGCTATGAAGGAGCTTGAAACTGCAAATAAACAATTAAAACAGGATATGGAACATATCGAAGAGCTGGACAGACAGCACCAGTATTTGTTTGCGGCCGCTTCACATGAATTAAAGACGCCGATCACTATTATCAAAGGGCAGGTAGAAAGCATGATCATGGAAATCGGGCGTTACAAGGACACAAGAAAAATCCTCCCTGAAACATTAAAAGAGATTGAAAATATGGAGAATCTTGTGAAAGAAATTCTCTCCGTCTCAAAGCTGGAATTGAGGGAAATGGGGCATATAGAAGTCCTGTCCGTAACAGAAATCGTGAAAAATGTCTGTGAACATCTGCGCCCTTTGGCTGACGAAAAGAATATTATCCTTCATCAGCAGTTGAGCGGCCGGGCGCAGATTACAGGGAACAGATCTCTGATTGAGAAAGCCCTGCACAATATAATCAATAATGCAATTTGTCATTCGCCTGCCGGGGCAAATATATATATTACACTTTCAGAAACAGAACTGACTATCAAAAATCAAGGGGCTTCCATCCCGGCAGAAGATCTGAATAAGATATTTACTCCGTTCTACCGTGTGGAAAAGTCGCATAATAAATTAACCGGCGGCAGCGGGCTGGGACTGTATCTTGTGAAGAATATTTTAGAACAGCATAACCTGCCATATCAAATTGAAAACGAAAAAAACGGCGTTTGTTTTAAGATCACAATAAATCCACAGAATCTATATCAAAACTAAATCGAAATTAAATCCAATTTAAACCGTCCTTCTTTATGATGTAGTCATTGTAACAGAAAGGACGGTGTTTTTATGCATGTTGGCAGGCGGGTTTTCTTATATCTGACCCGCAGAAAAGGGAAAAATCTTATTTTATGCGGAGTATTTGTTCTTGTATCATTCTTTTTACTGACCGGGATTTCGGTATTTGCCGGAATTTCAAAAGCGTCAAAAGATCTGCGCTCTAATATCGGAGCTTCTTTTGACATTCGGCCTTATGAGCAATTTGTATCGGAAAACGGTCAGGTTTCCAGTAAAGGAGCGCCGGTCGTCAATGAAACTTCTATCCAAAAGATATTAGATATTATCGGCTCCGAACTGAAAACATATAATACCGAGCACAGCGGTTATGCAAAGGGAGAAGGTATTTCATTTATTCCCGGAATGGGGCACAGTGAAGACAGCAATATGGGCCAGGTCATTGCGGTGCGGGATTCAAGTTTAAGTAAAACTTTTTTTGATCAGGAATACAGACTGACAGAGGGAAGCCATATTAAGCCGGAAGACAAAAACAAAATCCTCATCAGCAAAGAACTTGCGAGAAAAAATCAGTTATCTGTCGGAGATACTGTTCGGCTTACCCATGCGGAATTGGGCAGTGAAAATGGAAGGTACATTGATCTGATCAAAGAGAAGACCGCATTTATAACTGTGGAGATCAAAGGGATTTTTGAAATCGTAAATAAGGTTGACAGCGATCTGAATCCGACGGCGAAAAAAGCAGAAAATGTAATTTACTCCGACCGTCAGTTGCTTCTTGCGTTGGACGAGCAGGAACAAGGAATCTATGGGGAGAATTGTCGTTCTTTATCGCTGATCCTCTGCGCTTTGATGAAATAACGCAAAAAGCAGAAAAGACCGCTTTGATCGACTGGGAAAACCATATCCTTCAGAAAAATGATTTTAAGTTTTCAAAAATCTCTGCACAGCTGGAAAGTGTACAGAACATAGCAGCTTCCTTCATTGTGACCGCGTCCGTCCTAGGCATCGCAATTTTAATGCTGATCATGACACTGCGCATAAGAGGGCGGATAAAGGAAGCAGGGATTTTACTTTCGACAGGAAGCAGTAAAAAGGGGATTATCGGTCAATTTATTTTGGAAACAGTTGTCGTATTATCCATCGGATTCTTAGCGGCTCTTATCCTTTTTATCCCGGTATCGGGTGCGCTGAATTCCTGCCTGCTGGATCCTGTCATGCAGGAAACCGCAAAGAATATCCGGCTGGCAGCAGACAGCCGCAATTATTTACAACCGGATTCGCTTAAAGTCATGCTTCTGGCATCTGCGGAATACGGCGCAGCAATCTTAACAGTTATCGCGGCGAGTGCAATGGTGCTTTCCCTGAAACCAAAAGAAATATTGACCAAAATGAGTTGAGGAGGATCTGAAAATGAATTTTTTAAAACGGGCCGTGAAATACTGTCTCAGGCAGCGGGTTCGCAGTTTATTACTACTGCTGACATTTACCCTGCTGTCGACAACAGGGTTGATCGCAATATCCAGCAAGAAAGCTGTTCAGCATGGAACGAAACAGATGAAAGAATCAGTGGGGGCGTCTGTCCGTATAGAAATTGATACAAATGATAGGAGCAACTACGGACCGGCAGAAGATTATGGAAACGGGTCTTCAGGATTTACTTATAACGGGGACTTTATCACACAGAAAATAGTTGATAAAATATCAAAACTTTCAAATGTGATCGGATATAATGCAAAGAGCTCCGAAGGCTTTTGGGGCATACCTCAGAATTTTGAACCTTTACCCGCTATGGTAAACGCTCCCGGACTGGCAACGCCTTATCAGTCCCTGCTGGACTCATCTTTAGATGTCAAATTCCTGAATGGGACTTATAAGCTGGAGGATGGACGTCATATAAAGCCGGATGATACATATGCTGCATTGATCTCAAAAGAACTGGCAGATAAGAATGACCTTTCTGTCGGCGATAAGATCACATTTCAGAATTCAGTCGACGAAGACAGAACATCTACATTTACGATCACAGGGATATTCAGCGGGACAGCGGGGATGGCACATTCAGCGATAACGCCGGACGGCATCCCCGCAAATCTCGGGTATATCGATGTTAACAGCCTGAAGGACATCTATGATTTGCAGGGGTATGATTACATGGATGTTTATACCCATACCCCGGAAGAGGCGTCAAAACTTGCGGAAGCAATCAAAAATCTTCCGGAAGTGAAAGGAAAAACATTTGTATTCAATGTAAATACAGAAGATTTTGAGATGGTATCAGCGCCCCTTTCTTCTTTTGGAAGCATGGTCGATACAACGGTATGGGTGATCACGATTATCGGCATATCAGTCATCGTTCTTCTGCTTGTATTATGGACGAGAGGACGCAAAAAAGAGATTGGCGTCCTGCTGGCAATCGGATGCAGTAAAGCAGAAATAGCGGGACAATTCATAACAGAGAATATCATCATCGCACTGCTGTCTGTGTGTACGTCAACTGCCTTGACAATGATCCTCGCGGACAGAATCGGTACATATATCATCGGCAGGGCCGGCGAAAATGCAACAGACCTGGCGGTCAGCGCCGCAACTTCTGATATGGCTGCCACATATGGCATCGGGCTTGCGGCAGTGTGCCTTGCAGTAATCATTGCTTCTTATACAGTGCTTCGGTTAAAGCCGAAAGATATCTTAACGAAAATGGACTAGGAGGACTTTGAAATGAGTGTATTATCATTTTCAAATTTATGTTACAGCTATGATAAGAAAAAGAATGTATTGAACAGTATAAGTGCAGAACTGGAACTGGGGAAAATATATGTGGTATTAGGGACGTCCGGCTGTGGAAAAACAACATTGCTTTCCCTGCTTGGCGGATTGGATATTCCCGCAAGGGGAAAGATATTATTTGAAGGCGAGGATATTATGAAAAACGGATTGGAGAATCACCGCCGCAACCATGTTTCCTTTATATTTCAGTCATATAACCTTATTGATTACATGACGCCGCTGGAAAATGTAAGACTGACGAGTAAATTACCCGCAGAACCCATTTTAGAAAAAATGGGATTGACGAAAGAAGAAATGAAACGGAATGTCTTGCAGCTTTCCGGAGGACAGCAGCGTGTAGCAATCGCAAGGGCTCTCGCCTCCGAAGCACCTGTGATTTTAGCGGACGAACCGACAGGAAATCTTGATGAAGATACTGCAATGTCGATCATGCAGATACTGGAAGACAGTGTGCGCCGGATGAATAAATGCGCAGTCATTGTTACCCATTCAAATGAAATCGCAAAAAGAGCCGACGTCGTCTTTCGGCTGAGACGAGGCACGCTTCAGGTAATAGAAAAAAATAAGAAATAGTAGATAAGGCCAAAGCCAGGAAGGGGAGAAGAGTCCGGTACGAAAATACCGGGCTTTTTTGTGTTATACTTTAAGGAGAAAATATTCAATTCGATATGTGAAGAGAAGGAGATAGACCATGAAACAGGAAACGATCGATCAGGTATTAAAATTCAGAGACGACAGGAACTGGCGGCAGTTCCATAATCCGAAAGATCTGGCAATATCCATTTGCCTGGAGGCGGCGGAACTTCTGGAAGTCTTTCAGTGGAGCGCAGAAGATGTCCAGTGCGAAGATAAAAAGGATAAGATCAGGGAAGAACTGGCAGATGTATTGAATTACTGTATTCTGATGGCGGATGTGTGCGGACTGGATATGGATGAGATTGTGCTGGAGAAAATAAAGAAGAATGAGGAAAAATATCCGGTGGAAAAGGCATATGGGAGTAAAGAGAAGTATACAGAGTTGAAGGGGAAGTGAAATGGCTTGTTGAAGCTTCGGAGAAAGGGAAATTCTAGACTTACACAGTATTTTGATCGATTACTCAAATAGATTCGAGAAATTCGTTTGCCTGAGCATCGATTTTATAAAAAATTACGGATATCTATGTTACTTTCCTTGATTATGACCGGATAGTCTCTTCTGGATTTTGAAGATAAATAGATATCCAGCCATTTGGTAGTCGACGGTTATTCGGCTATCATATCAGATATTGCTAAAAGGACGGAGATTTAATAAAATATAACTTAAAGAATCTATATAAACTTTTGGTAATAAATCAAGAGTTTTGTAAAGGCACTAATGAGAAGGAGAATTATAATGAGTGAGCTAATTGCTTATGGCAAGGAAATTACAAGTGTATTCCAGTTGATTGGAACACTTGAGAATGATATTACCAAAAGTATTGCTTGGGCTTTATCTAAATGTCCGGTATTTTTGTCTGGAATAATTAAAGAAATAACTGGAATGGATATTGATCCGTTTAAGGTAAGGATTAAATATCAGGATTTCGAAAAGGATAAGGGAACTACAGATTTAGAAGTTACAGATGACGATTTGTTCTACATAATTATTGAAGCGAAAAGAGGGTGGATATTGCCGGGAGAGGAACAGTTAACTCTATATTCTGAAAGACGCAATTTACTTCAAAGTCCTGCTAAATTTAAAGGTATTGTTTCTATGTCTGCGTGTTCTGAAGAATATGCGGCGGTATACTTACCAATAAAAGAAGCTAATGGGATACCGATTTCTCATTTGTCGTGGAAACGAATATATAGTTTAGCAGAGAAATCCTTGAATGAATCAAAATATATTCAGAAGAATCTGTTACAAGAATTGATGAAATACTTAGGAGGATTGATGACCATGCAAACAATAGAATCGAATTGGGTTTATGTGGTTTCGCTTGGAACGTATAAACCTGATGATTGCAATCTGACATGGATTGAAATAGTTGAGAATCATAAGAAGTATTTCCATCCAATGGGAGGAAACGGATGGCCCAAAGAACCACCAAATTACATAGCGTTTAGATATTATGGTCAGCTTCAGTCTATTCATCATATCGAAGACTATACTGTTACAAAAAATCTTCATTCTGAAATAAACGATATGCCAGATAAAGAGGAAAGTGTTGATTTTTTTGTATACAAATTGGGGCCATCTATTGTTCCATCAAAAACTGTAAAAACCGGAAATATCTATGCTTCAGGAAGGAAATGGGCAATGCTTGATACTTTACTTACTTCTGATACAATTGCAGAAGCTTGTAATATTTCTAAAATTAGAATGGAGTAATATAGGTATTGGTGGGAGAGGATTGTTCAACATATTTTCTATAAAGATTAATTTAATATTCTTTCAAAGCTTTATTTTTAAGAAGATGGAACAATTGGATAGAAGCTTCGTTTTGCGTATTCGATAAGTAGGTGGAATTTTAAACTTGCCCTCATGAGAGTAAACTACCATCGGGTAGTCTGAAATTTCCCCTGTATGGCTCGTGGCTTGCGTGGAAAATGATATAGAAATGGTGTGAATTTGGTGTAGTAAGTCATTTCGGAAGCAAATGAAAAATTGTAAATGCTCGTAAATTCAAGAAAAAATATGGATTTCTCTAAAATTCAAAAATTAGCACTCACCTCTTGCCGTGTGGCGGATGGTTTTGTCCTGTGGTGTCAGAGCCCGTAAAGCCTTATTTTATAAGGTTTCTGCGGGTTCTGTCTTTTTGCCTGGAAGTGTCAAATGGTGTAGTTTTTTGCGGAAATGGTGTAGTAAATGGTGTAGTAAAAAATGGGATGGTATCTAATGATGAAATAAAAATTCGCAAATAGCGAAAATAATATTGACATAGTGAAT
The DNA here is from genome assembly GCA_946491795.1 of uncultured Lachnoclostridium sp. GTDB lineage: Bacteria > Bacillota > Clostridia > Lachnospirales > Lachnospiraceae > Mediterraneibacter > Mediterraneibacter gallistercoris. The sequence continues at coordinate 27,419 of CAMLYF010000003.1, forward strand.
GAAAAGAGATATTATAAAGTTGCAGCATAACGATATTATATATCGAGGTCAAATCCCACAAATTGGAGTGCATTAGCACTTGAGGAGTATCGTATGATACTCTACCTTAAGGGGCCGGCATGGTACGAAGAGACCCGTAGCACGCCGCAAGCCCGCACGCTCTGCCGAGCTCGGGAAGCTCGGCAGAGCTCAAAGGATTAGATAGGTTGTTCTGTGTGCACCACGCTTCTTTCGGGATGGAGGCTATAAACTATACAAGTAGTCTCTAAAGGAGTGATTTTAATGAAAAATATGCTGTTCATGCAGAATGATCGAGTGGCACCTCGGAAGCCTAAGAAAAAATCTGAGAAAAAGCATAAGAGACTAAGAAGGAAAATTTTTAAGATTATCTTTCAAGGAATTGAAGCTTTGTGGATGCTGTTACAGATTGTTCAGTATTTACTACAGATTTTAAAGTAAGAGGATAGCTGCAGAAAGACCTATCTAATTTTGTGTATTAGTCATGTGACTTTATATATATTGGATTTTGGAAAGGAAGGAGAGTCGTGATTGGTGATATTTTAAAAAGAACTAGAATGATATATGGATATAAAGCTGCTGAAATGAGCGAATTACTTCATATATCTAGGAGTTATCTTTCTGAAATCGAAAATAATAAAAAGCAACCGTCTTTGGAGCTTCTGGAAAAGTATTCTGAAATCTATGGGATAAAATTATCATCATTAATATTATTATCTGAGCATTATGACGATGCCAATAAAAGTAATAAAAGTGATAAATTTATTAGAAGCATGATGATTAAGTTTATCGAAAAAATGACACCCGATTTGGAGGAATAATGTCAAAGTTAATTAAGAAATATGATATTACGCAATGTGCACTTTATAAATGCAGAAGTCCGTGGATTTTAAAAAAGAGGCTGGCAATAAAGGATGAAGAATATAAAGATATTACTGCTATTGTGAAATATCATGGCTTTCAAATAGACAAAAAGGATAGTGCTGAAAAAAGAAATATTACTGCACCAAATAAAAGGATAAAAGAAATACAAACTAGAATGCTACAATTGCTTCAAAAGGTTATGAGACCAGAATGGCTTATTTCTGGCGAAAAAGGGAAATGTTATATTGATAATGGACTGAAACACATTCACTCGAATTATTTTTTGACTATGGATATTAAGAAATTTTATGATAATTGTAAAAGAGAGTATGTGTTTCTTTTTTTTAAAAATAGATTATGCATGGCCGGAGATATAGCAGGTATATGCACAGATATTGTGACATACGAAAAAGGAATTCCAACGGGATGTCCTACAAGCCAACTTTTAGCATTTTATGCGTATGAAAATATGTTTACTGAAATTTATGAGGTGGCGCAATCTTATGGGTGCATTTTTACTTTATACGTAGATGATATGACGTTTTCAGCCCGAGAAGCTTTCAATGTGAATGAAATGATACGAGAAATTGATTGTATATTAAGAAAATACGGTCATAAACCAAAGTATAAGAAAGTGAAGTATTATTCTCATGGACGTTTTGCTCCCATAACTGGAACAATTGTTACAGCAAAACATGATTTAAAAGTGCCTAATAGATTACAAAAGAAAGTATATGACGATTTTCAAGAGATAAAAGATCTTAGTGGGAAAAAGTTATCGGTTGAACAACAAAAAAAGATCAATAGTCTAAAGGGAAGAATTCAAGCAGCTAGAAATATAGAAAAAAATAAATTTCCAGAGATAAATAGGCTAACTAACATAATAGGCTAGAGAATAGGATCATGAATATATATTTTCATTTGGGAAACAAAATTCAATAAAAAATTTGTTTATGTATGAAGAGGGTGTCGCAAAATCATCAAATTAGATGATTGAGCGGCACCCTCGGTCTGTTTATAGAGAACCAGGAGATTATCCGAGACAGTTTAAAGTTTTGTGTAAACTAGATTAAAGATAGTGTCTAGATAAGAGTTTACTTTTTGAGTAGCATCAAAATACTAAGCATAAGAAAAAGAATTAAAATAAGAGTATATTCCGTCATTATTACCGACCTCCTTAAGTTTAAATAGAAACTTGATCAAGTTCCGAAAAATCTACATTATCTGTAAGTTGATTCATAATATCATAGATAGAAGAGTCATCAATTTTACATTCAATATTGTAAAAAAGCATTGTAGAGTTTTTACGGCCTTTTGATCGAAGGGGATTTTTTCATCGGTATGGATGATAACAACCTCTTTGTTAGAGTCATGTTTCAGTAATTTTTTTTCAACAGTTTTATTTACCACAGTTGGTTCAGTATAAAGATATATGTCTACGCTATTAATGGTAACATTCTTTATAGTTGAAGTACGCTTTAAATGAACACAATAGCATTCGGTGATTGTTTGTGTATCTTTATTAGGTAAATACAATTTTGTTAAAGATTGAAATCTACCAAAAACTTTTGAATTCTCATTTGAATCGTATAAATTGAGTTCTGTGAGAATTTGGTTTATTTTGTGAATATTCATTTTTTCTGAGAAACTTGTTAATGGGAGTACGTAAGTAGTTTTGCTTTTTTTTCCACTATTTGTTCGAAAAATCAATCCTAATTTTTCCAGTTCATTATTCCAATTTCCTATACTTCTTTCTGTTGCGGAGAGCTTTTGACTGATTGTGGATGTACTATACCATGACTCACCACTATGACTATTTGCCACCATAATGTAATATAGGTAAAGTTTAATTGCGCCATCATTGATATAAGGTAAAAAGTCAGTAAAGTGAGTGTCAATTTTAGAGAATCTAAACTCTTTGTTGGATTTTCCGGAACTTTTTGAGAAAAAAACCGATAAAAGTTCTTTTTCCACATTCGTGAAATTAGTCTCTTTTTTTTTCAAATCTAAGTCTATCATTTGATATCATCCTTTCTCGTTCATAATTGGAATGGCTATATCATAGCAGAAAAAATAAGATGTGTAAATTCCGATAAAAAGGAATTAATCTAGAAATATATTTCTGAAAAATATGAATAATTTTTCCCATAAATTAGATTAATTAAATATACAACAAAGATTAAAAAATACAGAGTATAATATAATCAATGCAAAGCGGAAAACGTTATGAAAAATCAGTACTTTTTTATAATAGTTTTTCTATGTAATTCATTAAATAGAATGTTACTTAGGAATGAGTAAATAAACCGAAAGAAATCATAAAGTTTTATGTATTCTTCTTAATGAACTTATGTGATAAAATCTAAATAAGTTTAATTTTGCTTGTACAGAGGTGCCCAAATGTTAATTTACGAAGGAATAAAAGATGATTTTTTGTCTAGTGTAGAGCAGGATACAATTGCCGTAGAAATAGAGAACAATATTTATGAAAGAATGCATCGTCATACAGCGAAGAATGAATTCCGTGCATGGGAAAATTCTATGGAATATATGTATAAGGTATTGAATGATCAGGATATTCCATCTGATGCGGGAATTGCTATAGAGTACAATATTCCACAGACGTCCAAACGAGTGGATTTTCTGATATCCGGTTATGGGAATAAGGAAGATGCAAATGTCGTTTTGATTGAACTGAAGCAATGGGACGAGCTGGAGGCGATTCCGGGGCGGGACGGTCTGGTGCAGACATATACCGGAAATGCTGTGAGACAAGTAGTTCATCCTTCTTATCAAGCGTGGTCATATGCCATGTTGATCAGTGATTACAATGCTTCTGTACAGGAAGGAATGGTTTCCATATTTCCGTGCGCTTATCTGCACAATTACAGACGGCATAATCAGGATCCGCTTGATGCTGAACAGTATGAAACTTATCTGGAAGATGCACCGGCATTTACACGCGGGGAAGTCACAAAGCTGAGAGATTTCATTAAAAAGAGTATCCGAACTGGCGATAATAAAGAGTTGATTTATAAAATTGATTCGGGACGTATCAAACCATCGAAAAGTCTCCAGGATTCCATTGCAAAAATGCTGAAAGGCAACCGTGAATTTATTATGCTGGATGAACAGAAGGTTGTTTACGAAGAAATCCTGAATGAATCCAGACAGTCTGTCAAGGATGATAAAAAGCGGGTTGTGATTGTAAAGGGCGGTCCAGGAACAGGTAAGAGTGTAGTAGCGGTAAATCTCCTGGCTGAGTTAACAAAGGAGGATCAGTTTTGCCAGTATGTATCCAAAAATTCAGCACCAAGAAATGTGTATCGGAAAAAGTTAAAAGGAAGTATCAGAAAAAGCAGTGTCGATAATATGTTCAAGGGTTCAGGTATTTACACAGAAACCGATAATAATATGATTGATACGATCCTTGTAGATGAAGCACACCGTTTGAATGAGAAATCAGGAATGTTCCATAACATGGGAGAAAACCAGATTAAAGAAATTATTCATGCGGCGAAATGCAGTGTGTTCTTTATTGATGAAAGCCAAAGAGTTACACTCCAGGATATAGGACGGGTAGATGAGATTAGAAAATGGGCGGAGGAGGAAAAAGCTCAGGTTACAGAGATGGAACTGGTGTCTCAGTTCAGGTGTAACGGTTCCGATGGATACCTCGCCTGGTTGGATCATACGTTGGAAATTCGTGATACGGCAAACTTTGATCTGGAGGATATCGATTATGATATCCGAATTCTTGATTCGCCGGCCAAAATGCAGGAGTTGATTATTGAAAGAAATCGTACATCGCATAACAGAGCGAGAATTCTGGCTGGTTACTGTTGGAACTGGAAAAAAGAAGGAGTCAATGATCCATCTGTGCATGATATAAAAATCGGAGATTTTGAAATCAGTTGGAATTTGAAAAATACTACTACGTTTGCCATTGACGAAGATTCCATTCATGAAGCGGGATGTATCCATACCTCCCAGGGATTGGAATTCGATTATGTTGGAGTCATCATTGGGGACGATATGCGATATGAAAACGGAATGGTCGTTACAGATTTTACAAAAAGAGCCAGAACAGACCAGTCTTTGAAGGGAATAAAAAAACTGTATAAAGAAAATCCGGAGCTGGCGAAAAAAGAAGCGGATGAAATTATAAAAAATACATATCGGACATTAATGACACGCGGTATGAAAGGCTGCTATGTATATTGTACAGATCAAAGGCTGGCAGCTTATCTGAAGAAATGTCTGGAAATACGGAAGAGTGAGGGCGAAAAATGACAAAGGAAACGATAGAACAGGTATTAAAATTCAGAGATGATCGGAATTGGAAACAGTTTCATAACCCGAAAGATCTGGCAATTTCCATCAGTCTGGAGGCAGCGGAACTTCTGGAAGTATTTCAGTGGAGTGCAGATGATGTCTGGTGTGAGGAGAAAAAAGACAAGGTCAGGGAAGAACTGGCGGACGTACTGAATTACTGTATTTTAATGGCAGATACCTGTGGGCTGGACCTGGACGAGATCATCCAGGAAAAGGTGAAGAAGAACGCTGAAAAGTATCCGGTAGAAAAGGCATATGGACATAAAGAAAAATATACTGAGCTGGGAGAATGATATGCAGCTACCACATTCTGATATATTGGATATTGCCCATTTTTCCAGATTGTTTGACAACAAGAGTGAGTGTTACAAATTGTTCTGGTTTCAGGCAATTGCACGGAAAATAAAAGAAGGACAGAAAACAATTACATTTAAATCATTAATTGATGAAATGATCGCAGATGCCTGGTATATGGTTTTGGAGTACCGGTTGAATCTTGGCCCTAATGATGCACTGGAACGGGTGGTCCACCGGCTGGGTGAGATCAGTAATATGAAATCTTGTGAGAAGAAAGACGTTGTTCTGGAGTATGTGAAGACATGTAAAGATAAAGAAGTTTTAGCCATGAAACGGACGTTATCTTACAATGTTCCGTATCGTTTACAGGCGCCTTTTATGGAATCTATGAAAGGAAAAGAATGGAACAGATCCGGGGAAAATCTTGCGAAAAGAATCAACCAGGAACGAAGACTGATGTATTATTTCCTGCAATTCAGTGGCCTGAACACTCAAATCCAGATACAGGAAGAATGGGCGGATTATATTGACCGTAATTATGAAATCATACAGGGATGGGTGGAACTGAATCTGATCCAGTATCTTCAGAGAAGGAACCCCAGCGTCCCGGGAATCGTGGACAAGCTTTATCCACCGAAAGAGCGGAACCTGGAAAAGGTGAAAAAGTATTGGAAACTGCTTGTTTCCATAAAACCTGTCTGCGAAATCTATGGGGAAAATTCACTCAATGAAAAGAATATTTCCATTGATCATTTTGTACCCTGGTCGTATGTGGCACATGATGAATTGTGGAATCTGACGCCCACAACCCGGAGTATCAACAGCAGTAAAAGCAACAGCCTTCCGGACTGGAATAAGTATTTCCCATTATTATGTAAAATGGAATATTTGTCCTATGAATTGATGTGGGAATATCCGGAAGTACATAAAGCCTTTGACAAATGTGCGAAGGAGCATCTGAACAATCAGGAGATCAGGCATAAACTTTATCAGAGAGGTCTGTCGGAAACGGAGTTTTCCGGGCGTTTGGAAGAGGTTATGTTTCCGGTTTATCAGTCGGCAAAAAGTATGGGATTTTCCAGTTGGAGCTTAAGGATATAAGATGATGGGTAACTATTACGAAAACAATGCAGAACGTTATGCGGCAGAAACATTTTCCGCTGATATGTCAGAACAGTATCAAAGCTTTCTGCCCCTGTTAAAAAAAGGAGCAAAGATTCTGGATGTGGGAAGCGGCAGCGGACGGGATGCATGTTATTTTCAGAAACAGGGATATCAGGTGACGGCATTGGAACCGTCGAAGAATCTAGGCAGAGAAATCCGGAAAGTCTTCTCTGGAGAACTTGTATGTTCGGATATTCAGAACTATCGGCCGACGGAGCGGTACGATGGGATCTGGGCGTGTGCGTCATTGATTCATCTGCAGGAAGAAGAAGTACTGCAGTTTTTTGAAAAGATCGATCAGTATCTGAATGACAATGGAATTATATACATTTCCGGGAAAAATGGGCTTTCCACAGGAAAAGTGGAGGATGGACGTTTTTTTCTTGAGTTTACAGAACAGCTGGTAGAGAAAATCCTGACGGTGAATAAACAATTGAAGCTGGAACAGTTGTGGTATACTAAAGATTTAAACGGTAGAAAAGGATTTCGATGGTTGAATGTAATATTTCGATAAGTTTAAAGTAGTGATTACCTCTTGGCTCGTTTGGGGTGGTTTTGTCCTGTGGTGTCAGAGCCCGTAAAGCCTTATTTTACAAGGTTTTGCGGGCTCTGACTTTTTGTCTGGGAGAGTCAAAAATCGTCGTTTTTTGAAAAAATGGTGTAGTAAATGGTGCAGTAGGAAAAAGATAAAAACTTAAATAAGTAAATAAAAATAGAAATTGGAGGAAGTGTGAAAATCTGATAAAATTAATTTGATACATTTATATTAAAATAACGATGTGAACCTAGAAAGGAAATCTTTATAATTTAATTAGTAATGGTATAATTAAGTAAGAAAATATAGTGATATTCAAAATAATAGAGTTGATTTTTAGGATAATGTAATTATTTTGCGGGGAATTTGATTTTCTTCGTTTTTAAGTTTCTTATTTGGGATTATATAATAAAAAGGATAATATCTGTGATAGTGTTGCAAAAAGAGGTGGTAAATATTAAATATATTTTTTGGAATATAAAAGGTAAAAATTTGTTTGAGCCTATTGTGCGGCTGATTTTGGAAAATAATATCGACATTATAGCTTTGACTGAAACTGATTTATTGGATGTTCATTGTTTAATTAACGAACTACGTTTAAATAATCAAGACTGGAAACTTGTGGAAATATGTCCTGTATCTGATATTAAACTACTTGCCAAACGGGATATTCGTATTTTGGTTCATGAGGAATCTAAAAGATTCTCTACATATAAATTGTATAATGAAAATGATTTATATTTATTGAATGTACTACATTTAGATAGCGCTATGTATAAGGATGAATATGCTCGTAGTCAGAAAGCAACTAATATAAGTCAGATACTTAGAAAGACAGAAGAATCTATGTTTAAGAATGAGGAATATAAAACTATTACAATTGGAGATTTTAATTTACAACCATATTCTCAAGGAGTTATTGGTTACTATGGATTTAACGCTACAATGTCAAAAAGTAAAGCAAAGAATATAAGTCGAAAAGTAGATGATGAACAAAAGTATTTTTATTTTAATCCTATGTGGAAGTTAATGGGCGATAATCGTTTGGTACAGGGAACTTATTACAATAATTCAGACCAACAAGACCGATCAATGTTTTGGTATACATTCGATCAATTGCTAATTAGACCATTCTTGATAGATAAATTTAATTGGGATTTTTTTGACATTATTGAAGGGACTCGAAATTATAGTTTTATTAGAAACGGTATTATAAATAAAACACAATATTCGGATCATTTACCATTAAAGTTTGAAATTTTGTAGATAGAGGTGATTAGAATGACAAGAGATTTATGGGGATTTAAAGACGAAAATGAATTACAAAAAAGTACTGAGGATATGCCAGATACAATCTTGAAAGAGCAAATAGAAATGCTGGGGAAAAAGACCAATTTTTTATTATATGGAAAACCAATCTCAATTAAAGTAAGATCAGACGAAATTGATTATAAACTGGCAACAATATTCAATGTGGTTGTTCCATCATTAGATAATTATGAAAAAACCATTTTGATTATGTACTCTAACCCAGAAGAACAGTATCCGGTTGCAATTACAGTAAATAGTAGCTATGAAGAAGATTGTGAATCGTTTGGATTTCAGTATATGTGTAAAAACAAGGAAGAGTTTATAAAAGCAATGAGAGAAATACTTTCATCGGAAGAAGTTATGAATATTATACAAACATTATATTCAAAAGCGTATATGCTTGGATGTTAAGCAAAGATTACAATGCTGAATAACTATAATTAATTTAGATTGAGGAGAAGTGTGACGAATGATGATCTTAGAAAACCCGGATGATTTCGTTTCTGTAGTTGCGCTCAGAACCGCATCTTTTTTCTGCGTCAGACTTCAGCTGTATAAATGAGATTTATTAAGTACCTCGCAATCAAACGTTTTTTCAATATAAAGGAAAGAAAATTATTGTAAACATGAAGTTTAATTTTGTGCTCCGATAGGAAGTGTGGTAGACTATTTTTGTTTGATTATTACTACAAGTGTCTGATAGCGAAGGCAAAAGGATTGCTATAGAAATTGGTTAAAAAATCATGGGGAATCCTAATAGACAAGGATATGAAGAAAAAGGACTTGCGGGCAGAGGCCGGTATCAGCTGGGCATCCGTTATCGAGTTGTCTAAAGTTGAAACTGTCAGTATTGAAGTGCTAAAAACGTTTAATTGCGACATTGGGGATATTATGGGTTTTGTTCTAAACTAAAGAAGATTCCGTTGAGTGAGGGGGATGTCATGTCTGCAAGAAAGAAGAGCGTGATTAGTAAGGTTAGTCCTCATACGATCAAGAAGTTTGAGCTAATAGAGGAGTACATCAAATCGTGGGCACAGAAATTGATGCTGAATGATTCATGCAATGGCCTGATTTTTATTGATTGCATGTGCAATAGCGGAATTTATACGAATGATGCTGGAGAAATAGTAAAGGGCACGGCTGTGCGTGTATCAGAAGCGCTTCTGGAGATTGCGAGAACATATATGGACAAGACGGTATATGTTTATTTAAACGACAATGACACACAGCGCGTAGATGAGCTGGAAAAGCATTTGCCGCAGGATGAACGGAATTTTAAGATCATTACCTCACGCAATGATGCGCATGAACTGCTTCGGATTATCGGACCGCAGCTGTATGAAACTGGACATCTGAATTATTTCCTACTCTACGATCCGTATGATGCAACTATCGATTGGGAGGCTCTCCTGCCGTTTTTCCGTAACTGGGGTGAAGTCATGATCAATCATATGGTTTCAGACCCAGTGAGAGCAATTAAAAGTGCCAAGAGAAAGATGACGAAGGTCAAATACGAGAATACGTATCTGGAGGATTTTGAGAAATTGGTGCCTTACGGAAGCAACAAGACATTCTACGAAGCCAGAGTGGAGGAAATTATAAACTCTTTAACGGGATCCCGTAGGTATTTTGTTTCAGCATTTCCCTTCTACAATACACAGAACTCACTTGTGTATAACCTGATTCACTGCACAAGCAATAAAGAAGGTTTCAAGCTGTATAAGAGGAGTGCGTGGAAAGTGTTCGGTGCACAATCTTCTACAAAACGTTCACCCGAAAGCAGACAATTGTCATTCGACTTTTTCAGTAAAACTATAGAGGACGAGGCATGTCTACACGTTATAGATATTGCAAGGTACCTTCAACAAAGTTTAAGAGGCTGTAAACAGGTTCCTTTGAATGAAATATGGGATATGTTGGATAATCATCCAATTTTCCCTTCAGAGGGATTTCGTAAGGAGATTAAAAGCGAGCTTATAAATGTCTTTAACGCAAAGATTGAGCAGATTGTTAATCCTGATACCGGAAAAAAGGAAACGGTAATCTCTTTCTCTTTGTGAGGCAGAATTTTAAATAGATAGGGGGCTTGGAATTTATGGTGACATCACAGAAATTTGGCGGCAATTGGACAGAGGAAAAACTGAATATTTTCACCAGCTATCTGGACGCATACCTGATTGCGCTACAGAATCAAAAATTTAAAAAGATATACATAGATGCTTTTGCAGGAACTGGTGAGATCGTGACCAGCGATGGTGAACAGTATATTGTGGGATCCGCCAAGCGTGCGCTAATGTCTGCTAAGAAGTTCGATCACTACTATTTTATAGAAGCAGACTCTCAGAAGGCGAAAGAGCTTCAGAATATGATAAATTCTGAGTTCCCGCAGATGAGACGCATTATTACGATTTTTTGTGGCGATGCAAATGATAAACTTGAAGAGATTATTAGCAAGGTGGACTGGAGAAATAACAGAGGCTTGCTGTTTTTAGATCCGTATGCAACACAGGTAAATTGGACGACACTTGAAAATGTAGCGCAGACGAAATCGATAGACGTATGGTACCTGTTTCCTTTCTCTGCACTTGAGCGGATGCTGCCGAAAAACGGAAAGTGCGATAAGTGGGAGGATTGCATAGATCGATTACTTGGAGATTACGGATGGCGGGAGGAATTCTATAAGAAAGATCCTCAGATGACGCTTTTCGACCTATTCCCGGAGTCTGGACAGAGCGATGGCGAACGGATGATTAAAGACGCAAATCCAGATCACATAAAGGAGTATATCCTCTCTCGGCTTGGAACAATCTTTCCATGTGTGTCAAAACACGCACGGATTTTTAGGAACAGCCGGAGGTCGCCGATGTTCCTTTTCTGCTTTGCCATTGCGAGCGAGAGCCCGAAAGCGCAGGGACTTGCATTGCGAATGGCAGATTATATATTAAAGAACAAGTAGGCGGAGGATGAAAGCAGCTTGAAGACGATAAAACGAAAATCCATGCTTTATCAAACAGGGGTAGAGTATGGTGACTACACAATGAATCACGTGCAGGGCTGTGCACATGGGTGCAAATATCCATGTTACGCATTCCTGATGAAGAAGCGATTCGGGAAAATTGAGGATTATGAGAGTTGGCTTGAGCCGATGCTTGTATCAAACACGCTTGAATTGCTGGATAAAGAGATACCGAGGCTCAGAGATAAAATTCAGTCTGTGCAGCTTTGCTTTACCACAGATCCGTTTATGGAAGGATATCCAGAGGTGTCCCAGATGAGCATTGCGGCTATCCGAAAGCTGAACGAGGCCGGTATCAAATGCACTACTCTGACGAAGGGACTGCTACCTATAGAATTGGCAGAGCTTTCTCCGGAAAACGAATACGGGATTACACTGATCACTCTGGATGAAGCCTATCGAGAACAGATGGAACCGGGAGCTGTTTCCTGTGCAGATCGACTGGCAGCGTTGAGAGCACTCCATGATGTCGGTTGTAAGACGTGGGTAAGCATGGAACCGTATCCAACACCGAACATGGTTGAACAGAATCTGCATGAACTGCTGGAAACAGTATCCTTTACAGATCGGATCATTTTCGGGAGAATGAACTATAGTAAGGTAGCAAACGCCTACGAAGGGCATAAACATTTTTACAATGAGTGTGCGGCAGAGGTGATTTTCTTCTGTCAGGAGCGCGGCATTGATTATCATATTAAGGAAAAAACAATAACGGAAGAATGAGGTGGCGTTATGGCTTTATTACATGACCTGATCCAGCAGATTGACGATCCGGCACTTAAGGAGAGAATTCTGCAGGAGACAAATAAATTATTGAAGCAGAAGAAGTTCGGATTGGTGTTTGAAGAGCATCTGCCGGAATGTACGCCGCTTTATGATGTACCGATTCGAGTCGGCTCCAAGGTCGCTCTGAAGACAGGGTATGTCAGCGATATCTACATTGTTATGAATATCGATGGCGATGAGGTTCAGTGTGATCGAAGGGAAACTCATGAGCAGAAGACATTTAAGTTGGATGAGTTGGTGACCGTGGCCGAATTTGGAGAAGCAATCTATCCGACACTTAAGCCACTGGATAGCGTGGAGAATGCTCCAGACAGCGGGCTTTGGCATACGCTGATTGAGGCGGACAATTACCATGCACTGCAGCTTCTGGAATATCTTTATGCAGAAAAGGTAGACTGTATCTACATCGATCCGCCGTACAATACCGGTGCCAAGGACTGGAAATATAACAACGACTATGTGGACAGCTCTGACGCTTACCGTCACAGTAAATGGTTATCTATGATGGAAAAGCGACTGAAGATTGCGAAGAAGCTTCTGAATCCAAATGATTCTGTGCTGATTGTTACCATTGATGAAAAAGAGTACCTACATCTTGGATGCCTGCTGGAAGAAATTTATCCGGAGGCTCGTATGCAAATGATTACATCCAGAATTAATAAAAAAGCATCTACCAGAGTGGGGCAGTTTGCCAGATGCGATGAATATTTATTTCTGTTGCAATTTGGCAGTATGACTATACAGAAGTCCAAATATTCCATGCTGGATGTTACTGACAATAGTAATCCGGATGCAAAAGAAGCAAAGACAGATACCATTTGGAATAGTATGTTGCGTCGAGGTTCAAATGGTTCCTCACGTAGAGAATCCCCAAATCTGTTTTATCCAGTTTGGATTGATGCTAAGAAGAAGAAAATAGAAGTCGTTGGAGATCCGCTTCCGCTTGAAATAGATAGGCATGAGGTAGAAAAAAGACCACCTATACCGGGACTGAAAGCTGTATGGCCGATTAGAACAGATAATAGTGAAGGTCGCTGGCAGCTTGGACATGAAACATTGCGATCTTATCTGGAGCAGGGTATTGCAAAATTAGGCGCATATAACAAAAAAAGAGATCAGTGGGCTATTGTGTTTTTGAAGAAGAAGCAAAAAGAACAATTACGTGATGGAATTCTTATTGCAACGGGTAAAGATGCTGATGGTTCTCTGATTTTAAAGTGGAATGAAGAAGCTGAACAAGATCGAGAGCCTAAAACGATGTGGGTGCGCGACTGGCACGACGCAAGCACTTATGGTACGAATCTCATAGACAAGATTATTCCTAAGAGGAAATTTCCTTTTCCAAAGTCATTGTATGCCGTTGAGGATACGTTGCGCTTTTATGTGGGAAATAAGAAGAACGCACTTATAGTTGACTTCTTTTCTGGCTCAGGAACGACTTTACACGCTGTAAATCTTCTGAATGCGGAAGATAACGGACAACGTAGATGTGTAATGGTTACAAACAATGAGGTTTCAGAGGCAGAGATTAAGGCGCTAACCAAGAAGGGTTTACATCCGGGCGATGAAGAGTGGGAAAACTTTGGTATTGCTCGATATATTACTTGGCCTCGTACTGTTTGTACTATTGAAGGGCATGATACAAATGGAGCACCATTGAAAGGTGACTATCTTGGAATTGATAGACCTATGGCGAACGGATTTCCTGCCAACGCGGCCTTCTTTAAACTGAGCTTTCTTGATAAAACTTCGGTTGCCCTTGGTAGGCAATTTCGAGAGCTGCTTCCGGTGCTCTGGATGAAGAGCGGAGCTGTTGGTAAGTGCCCGGTTCTTGAAAACGATAATCTCCCGAATATGCTTATTTTGCTACAGAATAAGATGGCTGTTTTGGTAGATGAGATATATTATTCCGAGTTCGATGCGGAGTTAAGTCAGCATCCGGAAATCCAGACAGTTTTCATAGTAACGGATTCAGAAACAGCATATCGGTCGATGATACGTACTTACGATGGCAAAGACTGCTATCAACTTTATAGGGACTATCTGGATAATTTCAGAATCAATACGGGGAGGTAACCATGAGAGTAGAATTATTCCCTTTTCAGAAAAGAGCACTTGCAGATATCCGCATGAAGACTGCGGAGGCAATGGGTAGCTATCATAGAACACATGCACCGCAGGTGGTTTCTTTCACCGCACCGACCGGAGCTGGAAAGACCATCATCATGTCTGCGTTGATTGAGGCTATTCTTTTCGGTGATGAGCAGTATGTGGATCAGCCGGATGCAATCATTGTTTGGCTTTCGGACTCTCCGCAGTTGAATGAACAATCTAAGATGAAGATCGATTCTAAGGCCGATAAAATCCGTCTTTCGCAGTGTGTGACGGTGACGGAGGAATCTTTTGACAAAGAGACCTTCGAGGACGGACATATCTATTTCTTAAATACGCAGAAGCTCTCTGTTACATCGAAGCTAACGAAAAATGGCGATGGCAGGACTTATACAATCTGGCAGACGCTTGCAAATACTGTCCGGGAAAAGAGCGATCGGCTGTACTTTATCATCGATGAAGCACACCGAGGCATGCAGGGATGTGAGGCCAGCAAGGCCACCACGATTATGCAGAAGTTCATCAAAGGTAGCGATTCAGAAGGTATCCCGCCCATGCCGGTTGTCATCGGCATGTCTGCTACCACACAGCGATTTAATGCGCTGGTCGAGGGCACATCCTCTACAATTCATAAATCAATCGTGACGACGGATGAGGTACGAGCTTCCGGGCTTTTGAAGGATAGGATCGTTATTACCTATCCGGAAGAAGGCACGGTCAATAATGATATGGCTATTTTGCAGGCTGCTGCAGATGATTGGAAAGAAAAATGGGAGCATTGGACACAGTATTGCTTTGAGCAGCACTATGCTTACGTAAATCCGATTTTGATTATTCAGGTTTTGAATGGAACCGGTGATAAGCTGACAGATACAAATCTGGACGACTGCATTGCAAAGATCGAGGAACGTACTGGCTTTAAGCTGGAAAGCGGGCAGGTAGTGCATACCTTTGGTGGCACGACGGCCACACTGACTGTTAATGGACTCGATGTGCGCTATGAGGAACCTTCCAATATTGCCGAGGATAGAAATATCCGCGTAGTCTTCTTCAAAGAGAATCTTTCCACTGGATGGGATTGCCCGCGAGCAGAGACAATGATGTCCTTTAAGCATGCTAATGATGCCACATACATAGCGCAGCTTCTTGGTCGAATGGTAAGAACACCAATGCAGATGCATATACAGGTGGACGACATTTTGAACGATGTGCATCTCTATTTGCCGTACTTCAATGAGGATACTGTCAAAGACATTGTGGAAGCCTTGCAGAGTACAGAAGGTGGAGACATTCCGACCGATATTTATGGCGAGTCCTTGTCCGGAAAGAAATTTGAAACGCTGACTGTCAGAACGAAGAAGAAAAAGGAAGAGCAGCAGACACCGGGACAAATGACTTTATTCGAAGTGTTCTCTGGACAGAACACGGGGGAACAGCAGTCTGCTGGAACAGCAACAGAGCCAACTGGCGACACCACTCCAACTGTGCAGTCTCAATCCACAGGTTTGCAAACACAAGAGGAAGGAACGGAAGAACAGAGCCAGACACAGCCGACGGTGGATACTACGTCTCTTGCTCAGGCTACACCGATTACGTCACAGCCTTCTGGTATTGCAACACCGTTCGAGAATAATGCTGTGGGAAGTCAGCAGGCTGCTCAGAGGGAAACTCCTGAAGAGGAAGATCTATTTGACCGCGAAGAGGTTATGAAATTTATAAATGATGCAGGGTTGCTTTCCTATAACGTCAGAGCGCTTAGGATAAATGATTACCTGAAATCATTGTATAAAATGGCACATCTTCTTACTATGTCCAAATTGCACCGTAAGGCCATCCGGGAGGTTCAGGATGAGATTGTTGAGATGATTCACAGCTATGTGGAAGGTCTCAAGGCAGACGGAAAATATGATGACCTTGTTCAGCAGGTCAAGCAGTTTAAACTGGCAACTCAGATTTTTGATGCCTTTGGAGAAACCGTGGACAATTATTCGGTGCATGATATGTTCACGACGACGGATACTGATATCGAGCGGCAATTCCAGATTGCCGATGTAAAGCTCGGTCGAGAAGGCATCGGTATGGCCTATGGAAACAAGTATATGGATATGTCTGATCTGACGGCATTTAAAGTTGATGTTATTCTCTTTGTAGCAGACGAAGAGTGCATGAACCGGTTGCATTCCTATGCAGAGACTCGCTTTCATGGATTGAATGATGATTATCGCAGATATATGGCAACTATAGATTCGGAGAAAATTCGTAAAGAGTATGACAGTATCGTTTCCGATGGCGATCCAGTAAGCAAGCACAATTTTCGCCTTCCTGAAACAATTCAGGTACCACATGAAGCTGGTGGCAAGGAATACAGAGACCATCTGTTCGTTAATGATGTCACTGGAACAGCAAAGCTAAAGCTAAACGGTTGGGAAGCTGATCTAATCGCAGAAGAAGAAAAAAGAGAGGACTTCGTCTGCTGGATTCGTAATCCTTCTAGAGCGTCATGGGCGCTTTGCATTCCCTATAAAATTGACGGAGAAATTAAGCCGACCTATCCTGATTTTATCGTAGTTCGTCAGGACGAACGTCTCGGCTATGTGATTGATATTCTTGAGCCACACAGAGCAGATTTTAAGGATAACCTCGGAAAAGCAAAGGGCTTTGCTGAATATGCAAGACAGAATCCGGGTGTCGGCAGAATTCAGCTTATCCGTATGAGTAAGGATGCAGCCGGAAGAAGCCAGTTCAAACGATTGGATATGTACCGAACAGCAATCCGCGACAAGGTGTCTCATGCGATTAATACAGACGAACTCGACCATATCTTTGATACTGATGGAGTTATTGGATAAATGATGCATTTAAAATGCGAGAAGGAAAATATGATATATAAATGTATGTGACATGCATGAGGAAAATCAGTATAATTTTTCAGAGAATGTTAAATCGTGAAGCTATAATTATGTTATAGAAAAATTTATTTTTAGATTTTATAATTAAAATAATATTTATAGGTCTATATACGATTGTAATAAAAGCCGTTGGAAATAATTTTATATCCAGCAGCTTTTATTCTTTTTCAAATCTAATAATATCATTCGGTTCGCAATTCAAAATTTCACAAAGTCTTTCTAGAGTAAACATAGTAATGGACTTATTATGTTTTAAATTGTTGATTGTCCGGGGATTGATCCCATATTTATGAATCAGTGTATAGGTGGAGACATCCCGTCGGCGCATGGTTTCCCACAATGGAGAATAGTTTATCATTTCTGTTCACTTCCCAGTTTGTAATATAATCATTATCATGGTAAAAATAATGGTTTACTATACTGAAAAATGTATCTATAATAGAGGCATATGGAGGGAGAACTGGGATGAAAAAATATGATGAACTATCAGAAAAAGAAAAACATAATTTTGAAGAATTCCTTATCTTAACATTTGAGTTTTCCGATGATGAACTGGCGGCAATCGATAAACAAAAGCCAATGACAATGGAACTTTTTTCTTCATGCCTGGCTAAATGTACAGAGTATGGACTTTATAAACTCTTTGAAAGGTTGCTGGATGAGTATCCGGAATTATCAGATAAATACGTAAAAGCTATCGAGGATGATATAAAGGATGTAGTGTTGCCAGAGAGAACTCCAGAAGAGGAGGAAGATAGTTGGAATCAATTGTGCAAAAGGATAAAAAAAGAATATGGTGATGATTTAATAAGAGAATAGCTGCCGGAAAATCTGGTGGCTATTTTTTATAACAGAAATCTATGAATTAGAATTTGGCATCCGGTCAAAAAGACAGGATGTTTTTTTATGCACTTAATTAAAAACTTTTGTCTCCAAACACTGTATAATCCTCGAATTCCCTTTCTATAAGTGAGGGGAAATATTTTTTGAAGCAGAAAATTAAAAAGATTTTTTAGAATCCCTTGTATTTCTGCCTCTGACAATTGGGTTAAGTGAGGGGATCTTTAAAGAATAAAAAAGATAAGAGCGGATCTGGTTGATAAAAATAAAATTTATTTCTTTTTGACCCTGTATAATAGCCGCTCCCGGTTACGTTAAGTGAGGGGGTAGATGTTATAGAGCAAGATCCACCCGTGTTAAGCGGTTATGCCATTCCTGGCAATCCTCTAACTTACAGGTTGAGCTCTTGATGGGGATTTTTCCAGAGCAAGATCCACCCCGTAATACACTATCGTATTTTCCTGTGTAGGGCTCTTGCCTGGGATTTCGATTCCCCATACCCTCGATGATCTGCCGATCTGGCAGATATTGGCGTCCACTGGAAAGTGGGACGCAGCACAAAAGGAAGATTCCGGCAGGACTGTCGGTTCTCCCATTTGTGGTGTTACTGAAGTAACAGAAACAAGAAAGGAGAAGAAGCCATGAGAAAAAAGAGAATGGAACGGGAACTAAATCACCCGCATTTTGTCGGAGTCCGGCTTTCCGATATTGAACTGGAACTTCTGGACAGGAAGGCGGAGATTCTGGGTATATCCAGATCCGAATGCCTGCGGGAACTTTTGGTGGAAAAGGAGATCGTGCATCGAGTAGAAGTGGTCGCCGATATGGAAGAACTGCGAAGTCTGGTGGGGGCATATGGAAAGATCGGTGTGAACCTGAATCAGATCGCACGGTACTTCAATACAGGCGGGGAACGTTCTCTGGCTATGGAAGATGAAATCCGTCACTGCATCGCGGAATTGTTCGCACTTAGGGAAGAAGTGTTGAAGATGGCAGGGGATTTTGAACGGGATTATCGTCGCAGGTAAAGTAGTCCAGACAAATTGTTCCAAAATGATACCGAAACACGACCAAACTGCATTTTTGACTGCTAGACAGGATAAACCCCAGGCAAATATATTTGAGGTCAAAAAAGCCTGTCGTAAAGGGCAAAAAATGCAAAAAATGATACCGAAACGTGACCATATTTCGCTGTCCTGTATCGTGCACCGTCAGGATGGCAGGAAGGAGGAATGTCTGTGCCGAGAATGAGCAAGAAAAGAAAACAGGAATTGGCCTTTTTTCTCAATGAAAGAGGGCGCATCGCCCACAATGATACCTGCAGGAAATGCGTCGGAGACTGCAAGCAGAGTTTCCGGACTGTGATTGTCTGTTGCCCCTGTTATGAATCCAAGCGTAGCCGCCGGCGGAAGATCAGACAGAAACAAAAGGATGGATGTGAAGAATAAAGATCAGATGATATACATGACGAATCAGACCCAGATTCCGGTGTATCTTCCTTACCCACGGTTTATGCTGGGGATGGATCTGACTCAGACAGCCAAGGTTCTGTATGCTCTGTTGCTGGATCGAGCGAGTCTTTCCAGGAAGACAGGGTGGAAGGATGAGGAAGGCCACATTTTTGTGGTTTATTCCATTGCTTATCTGGCTGACGATCTTAGAAAGAGTCACATGACTGTAAAAAAGGCATTGAATGAACTGGAAGAAGCCGGACTTCTGGTAAGAAAAAAACAGGGATTTTCAAAACCGAATCTTCTGTATGTCAGAATCCCGGCAGAGGGAAAGAAAAGTGTCCCTATGAAGGAAAGAAAACTATCCCCCATAGGGAAAGAAAAAGATACTTATGAGGGAAAGAAACCTGTCCCTGTGAGGGATAGAAAAGTATCCCCTAATTACTTAAATAATAGTTACTTGATATATAGTCAAACAAATAAAGAGAGAGAAGCACGCTCTGCCTATGGCGAATATCACAATGTGTTTCTCTCCGAAACAGAATATGGAGAATTGAAACAGGAGATCCGGGAAATAGACAGGCTGATCGAGGAGCTGTCCAGTTATATGCGTTCCAGTGGAAAGCAATATGCTGATCATGCTGTTACCTTGAGAAGATGGGCAGAACGGTCAGCCCCGGTAAAAAATATTCCGGATTATACCAGCAGTGAGGAGGAAAGTCTATGAACAAGATGGTAGAAGAAACAGTAAAAAACATGATGCAGCCGGGAGAAAGAACCAAGGAGGATTACATCGGAGAAGACGGGCTTCTGTATTGTGGACAATGTCATGAACCGAAGGAGGCTTATTTCGATCAGGAGAAAGTCGGAGTTTTGGGAATAAAAAAACATCCGCGTGAATGTGAGTGCCGGAGACAAAAGAGAAAAGAAGATGAACAGTACCGGGAACAGCAGCGTCATGAAGCTGTAGTCAGAGAATTGAAGGAACATTGTTTCTCGGATAGATCCATGAAGGAATGGACATTTAAGAATGATAAGGGACTTTCCGAAAATACCGTGCTTGCAAAGCTTTATGTGAAAGACTGGGAAACAATGAAGGCGGAAAATACAGGATACCTCTTCTGGGGAGCAGTGGGAACCGGGAAAAGTTTTCTGGCGGGCTGTATTGCGAATGCACTGTTGGAACAGGAGATAGCGGTCCGTATGAACAATTTCGCGGAAGTGCTGAATGATCTTTCTGCTAATTTTTCAGAGAAGAATACATATATAAAAAATTTGTGCAGAGTTCCGCTGCTGATTCTGGATGATTTTGGAATGGAGCGGGGGACAGAGTACGGACTGGAACAGATCTATGCGGTGATCGACGGCAGATATCGGAGTGGGAGGCCCCTGATCGTGACGACAAATCTGACGCTGCAGGAGTTAAAGAATCCGCAGGATACAGCGCATGCCAGGATTTATGACCGGTTACTGGAGATGTGCGTGCCGGTTCAGTTTAAAGGTGAGAGTTTTCGAAAACGTACGGCTCAGGAAAAGCTGGGGCGGATGCAGAAAAGAATAAAGGAGGAGATGAGATAAATGAGACAGACAAAAGAAAGAGAGAGCAACTGTCGTCTGGCAGTGGATATTGAAGGTCTGGCCGCTATGCTTTCCTGCGGACAGATGACTGCAAGGAAGATTGCGGAAGATGCGGGAGCCCGGATCACCATCGGCCGCCGGGTATTGTACTCCGTACAGAAAGTGGAGAAATACCTGGAAGCAATAGCGGAATAGAGGAACACGGATGTGCGTGGGGTTGGTTTTGTGCTATACTTTTCATAGACAGGACAAGACCATTCCCCACAACAGGGAGGTGTGAGTATTACAGAAGTAACAGTTCAGCACGTGCCATTCGCAAAACCGCATTACATACGAATGAAGGCTGAATTGTTCCAGAAAGGAATGGTTTTGTGGCAAGAAAAGACAATAGAGGAAGAAATCTGAGGACCGGGGAATCCCAGCGCAAGGATGGACTCTATATGTACCGGTACAAAGATGAACGGACTGGCAGACGCCTGGCCGTTTATTCTCCGGATCTGGCTGAACTCAGGAAAAAAGAAAAAGAGATTGAGAAAGACCAGAGCGAAGGAATTCTGACCGATACCCAATGCAAGAACATGACTCTTAATGACCTGTTTGAGATCCACATGGATACCAGAAAGCTGGCGGAGAGTACACAGGCCAATTACAGAAGGATGTGGAACAGTCTTGTGAGGAATGAACTCGGACAGATGAAAGTGGTACAGGTAAGATCATCTCATGTACGCCTGTTTTATTCCCGGCTGAGCAAACAGAAATATTCCCACAGTACCATCAAGTTTCTCCATAATATGATCTTACCGAGCTTTGAGGTGGCTGTAGATGATGATATCATCCGGAAGAATCCGGCCAAGAGAACGCTGGGAGACTATGGGGAACCGGAAAAGAAACGCACCGCCCTGTCCTTTGACCAGCAGAAAAATCTGCTGAACTATGTAAAGAACAGCGAGGTATTCCATATCTATCTGCCTCTTTTGCAGGTGATGATCGGAACCGGGCTCCGCTGTGGAGAGCTGATCGGACTCACCTGGAAGGACGTGGATCTGAAGACCCGGACCGTATACGTGAATCATCAGCTGATCTACAAGAACTATGGAGACGGGTATGATTTTCATGTGACCATGCCGAAGACAGAAGCCGGGATCCGGGAGATTCCCATGAGCAAGATGGTGGCAAAAGCCTTTGAGACTCAGAGACGGATGAATTTTCAGATGGGGATTCCCAGGGATGTGAAGATCGAAGGGCTTTCGAATTTCGTATTCATGAGCAGGAGCGGACGCCCTATGATGCCGACTACTGTGAACTTTATTCTCCGGGATATTGTGAAGGCGTATAATGAGGAAGAAAATGAGCGGGCAAAGCGGGAGAGGGGAAAGCCGGAAGAGCTGCCGCACATTTCCGCCCACATTCTCCGACATACAGCCTGTACCCGGATGGCAGAGATAGATCTGGATATGAAGGTCGTTCAGTATGTGATGGGACACGCCAATATCAGTGTCACGATGGAAGTTTATAATCATATCACAGACCGGTCCAGGATCGAAAAAGAGATTGCGAAGATGGATCTGGTGCAGATCATGTGACTGGATTTTCAGTCTCTAAATCAGAGATTTTTGATCGCCTTGGTGTGAAAATTATGAAAATAATCGGATTTTTCTGCTTTTGATGGTGTAGTAAATTAACTCAGATTTCCTAAAGAATGATTACAGAACTACTCGCCATGCCACCTCATGAACTTCGTTCATTCGGTCGCGGCTGTCGCCTTATAGGTCCAAAACCGGAGCTCCCTTTATGTGAGCAAGCTCCCAAAAGGCACCCCGATTTCGTCCCTGCATGGCTCGTAGTTTTCGCGCAAATTGTTGTAGAAATGGTGTAAAAATGGTGTAGTAAGCCATTTTTTGAAAAAATCAAAAATTTGGAAAGCCCGAAAAAGCCCGTAAAATCAAGCTTTTTTGAGGTTTCCCAAAAAAATTATTTAAAAAATTAGCACTCACCTCTTGACAGTGCTAACAAACAAGTGCTATAGTACAGCTAGAACAAAGGAAGAGGAACAAAAAGGAATCCAAAAGAGTTCCCGCAATTCCAAATCCGGTTCCCCTGAAACCAACATCCGAGATTACATCGAGGGTGCTGATAAGGCTGCGTAAGCAGTCCATAGATTATTTCAGAGATTCATATAAATGAAAGGAGAAATGACTTATGTTGATGCCTAGTATTTTTGGAGAGAATTTATTTGATGATGATTGGATGGATTTCCCGTTTGAGAGAGATTTCTGGGGAAAGAAGAATCCGTTGTACGGCAAGAATGCCAATAGAGTGATGAAGACAGATATCAGGGAGCATGATACAGGATACGAACTTGATGTAGATCTTCCGGGATTCAAGAAAGACGAGATCAATGTGGAACTTGAGAATGGTTACCTGACCATATCAGCAGCAAAAGGTCTTGATAAAGACGAGCAGGATAAGAAAGGTAAATACATCCGCAGGGAGCGTTATGCAGGAGCAATGCAGAGAAGCTTCTATGTAGGAGATGAAGTTACTCAGGAAGATATCAAAGCAAAATTCGAGGATGGTATCTTAAGACTGAGCATTCCGAAGAAGGATGCGCAGGCTGTAGAGACGAAGAAGACCATCGCCATCGAAGGATAATGATAAGTTAAGATAAAGAAGGGCTCGGTGCCGGTAAGGCGCCGGGCTTTTCTCTGTTTCATAGAGTTTTTTCAGCAGAGTACTTCCCTCTTTCTCATTTTCTGCTATAATGTTCTGGCGGTAATGAGAAAAGAGGGAATATAAGATGAAAAAAACAAATGATTTCGGCAGGGATTCTATACCCCTGCTTGTGCTGAAGATATCGGTCCCGTTTATGTTCGCACAGCTCGTAAATGTGCTGTACAGCATCGTGGACCGTATTTATGTGGGCAACATTCCGGTGACAGGGGCGGACGCGCTGGCAGGAGTGGGAGTCTGCGCGCCCATTGTTACGCTGCTGTCATCTTTCGGGACGTTGTTCGGCATCGGCGGCTCTGTCCTGTTTTCGGTCAGGATGGGCGCTGGAGATGAAAAGAACGCCCGGAAGATTCTGGCGAACAGCTTTTCTTATCTGATTATTGTCTCGCTGGCGCTGACGCTGATATTTCTTCTGACGAAAGAACAGCTCCTGAACTGGTTCGGCGCAAGCGATGTGACATTTCCCTATGCGGATACTTACATGACGATTTACACGGCGGGAACATTTTTTGCGCTTTTATCCACGGGAATGAATTATTTTATCACGGCTCAGGGATTCCCGCTCCTCGGGATGACGACCACTCTGATCGGCGCGGTCATTAACATTATCCTTGATCCTGTGTTTATCTTTCTCATGGATATGGGTGTGGCAGGGGCTGCGGCCGCAACCGTGCTTGCCCAGATCTGCTCCTGTGCGTTTGTACTGTGTACGCTGCGCCGGAAGAAGATGCAGATCCGGCTGGGGCTTGTGAAGCCGGAACTCTCTGTGGGAAAACAGATCGTGAAGATCGGCTTTTCTCCGTTCCTTATTCTGGCGACCGACAGCATCATTATCATTGCGCTGAACGCGGTGCTACAGTATTACGGCGGTGACGAGTACGGAGATACGCTGATCACGGCGGCGACGATCGTGCAGAGCTACATGCTCCTGATCACCTCGCCCATGCTGGGGATCACCGGGGGCTCTCAGCCTCTGATCAGTTTTAATTACGGGGCAAACAGGCCGGACCGGATCCGGAAGACATTTTTCTGGGTACTCATGCTGTGCTTCTGTTTTACGGCGGTCATGTTCCTCATCTCCAGATTCATGCCCCAGTATTTTGTGCGCATTTTTACAGATGAGCCGGAATATACAAAGCTTGCGGTATGGGGCATCAAAGTGTTTACACTGATGATTGTTCCGCTGAGTTTTCAGTATGTGATCGTGGACGGGCTGACTGCGCTTGGAATGACAAAGATATCCCTGAGCCTTTCTCTGCTCAGAAAAGGAATCTATTTCGGCGCGACATGTATTCTGCCGCTCTTATTTGTGGCGCGGGCTGCCTTCTATGCCGAGCCGGTGTGCGACGGGATAGCGGCTTGCCTCTCCTGCACAGTATTCTTCTTTATCTACAGAAAATATCTGCAAGGAGAGGGACGTCTTGGTGCAATTAAGCTGTAGCCCTTAGCTGTTTCTTGAAGATCGTACGGAAAATGAGACGTACAAGCGGACCTACATAGAACACCTGGGCGCACAGTGCGAACGGGAAGTTCTGGACCAGCTTCATCAGCCAGTGCCCCAGAAGTTCCGGGCAGAGTCCCATATGATAAACAGATACATACAGTGTCATCATGGGCGCCATCATGGATACCGTGAATCCGGCAGTGGCGAGAATGATAAAGACCGGCTTGTCCTCACCCGGTGTAAATACCCGGCGGACGAGCCGTTTTACGATCGGGGCGGCTATGTAGCGTTGTGCGATGAATGCTCCGATCACCTCAACCCACATATGGGTCAGGGCGTAGCCGAAAGTAGAGAATGTGACGCCGCTTTCCAGTCCCGCGTTGTAGAATGTCATGACGTACACAAAGATGAGTACCATGATACAGGTAAATGTAAGATCCTGAAATTTTGTCTGTGGCATTGTGATTCCTCCTCGTAATAATCCTGATTTTGCGGCAAAATAAAAGCAACGAACGGTATCAGACAACTGGACTTACGTTTCTGATACTGCTCGTTGCTTGTTCGCAAATTCATTTTATGTTTTCTAATGTAAATCGTCAGGAAACGTCCTGACAGGTAAGTATATTATCATAAATTCGACAAATTTTCAAAAGAATCTTTCAATCTTTTTCTGAAGAAGAGTTCCTACAGCGTCCGACAGACGGCGTATATTTTCAATACGCACAAAGTCATCACCATAGATTCTGCGCGCGGCTTCTGAACTGCCGTCTTCTCCGTTTAAGACGGCCATGACCTGCACGCCGGATTTCTTTAAGGCGCGCACTTCAGAGGACGTGTCCCTGATCCCTGACTCGCCGGAGTAGTCCCGGCTTAAAGGATGTCCTCCTGCACGGTCAGACGGGATTTTCCGGTCGTCATTCGGGCTGGCGTCCGTCAGGATAATGAGCAGCCTGTTCTTTGCGGGAGAGTCCTGCATCAGATGCCCTGCGCCTCTTAAGGCCAGTCCGTCGCGGTTCCATCCGGCGGCAAAATAGTCGAAGATCCGTCCGTCTTTATCCATTTCATTATAACCGCAGAACCGGCGGATGACAGTATAACCTCTAAGGCTTAAGAAAGAAGTGACCTGCACCGGGATCCGGCAGAGGTGCAGGCTGCGCGCGATCACATACGCCTGGGCTGCGATCGTCTCCTGACTCTGCAGTCTTGATGCGGAGGCATCCAGCATCAGATCTACAGAAAAATCCGGCTGCTCTTCTTCAAATTTCTCGGTAAATATTCGCTCATCATTAAGATAAACGGCACGCCAGATCTTCTCCGGCGCGATCCGGCCGTTCCGCCCTGCCACTCTCGACGGCTGCGGATATACTAACAGTGCGTTACGGATCTGCTGTGACAGACGGGCAATGCAGTTCTCATAGAAATGCAGTCGTTCTTTATAGTGCGTCCGGTTCCGTTCTGCCTGGGCCTGTGCGCCGCGGATGGTTTCGCGGATCTGTCCGTCACTGGCAGGATTCTTTGGCTCTTTTCCGGTCTGTATATCGATGCTTTCTTCTGCCTGGCGACGTCCGTCTGTAAAGTAGATATGACAGCCCTGATGTCTGCCTGAGCAAAGAAGCTGTTCAATCCGGCTGCTGTCTTCCGTGTTATACAGCGGCAGCCCGAAGCAGTTTTGAATATAAATACGGTTGTTTTCTTCTTCTACTGCCGTGAGCAGCCCTGCATTCCTGGACTTACGTGCCGTGATGATACCATTTCCTGAGCCGTCCCGGGAAAAGGTAAGATCTTCTGCCCGCATCATGCGGGAGGGAAGGATACGGGCGGAAAATGAGAAAAGCCTGTTTTTCAAAAGAAGCAGAAGAGAATGCTCTGCCCGCCCGGGGCTGAAACGAAAATACCGGTGCAGGACGGAGTATGCATGGTCTGCAATCTGCCGTGCGTCCCAGTCCCCGCTGAATGCCAGTTCCTGAAAAAGATTTTTCTCCCACGGATTTACAAGACCGGGTTCTTTCCCGAGGACTGTATTCCATCTTGCGGACTGGAGGGCGTAGACAAGACTGTTTTGTGCCATCCACTGCTGGCGGGACTTGGTGAACTGCTGCTCAAAGAACATTTCGGCGCAGGCATGACGCAGTTCGGAGAGGACAGGACGTTCCCTGACCTCACGCTCGAAGGCGCAGTTCTCCAGACCGATCCAGAGGATGCCGTCAAAGGTCTCCCTCATCAGTGAAGAGCCGGTCGTGTCAAAGAGTTTCTGCATGGTTTCGCGGTCATACCATTTCCGTACGTACCCTATGATGGAATCCATGTAGAGATCCGGCTGCCCGTCCTGCGTAAACGCCATAAATGCGGGCTCAAATCCATATTCGCCGGCTGCTGTCCATATGATGTTTAAAGCCCGCCTCCGTGCGGGGACGCCGTAGTCTGTGCTGCTCATTCTGCTTCTGGCTCCTTCTGTGTTTCCCGTTTTCCCTCTGAGTTGCCCTCTCTGCTTTCCGGTATGCCGGACGGAAGAATATCAGTGAAATATAGTGTTTCTGTCCGCTTTCGGGGATATTCTTGAGGAGATGATGTCGCGGACAAGTGACTGCTCGTAGTCGTCAAAGGTCTTATTGGTGATTCCCATGTCGAGCGCTGAACGCGGCGGAAGACCGGCGCGGATCAGGCGGATAGCGTCCAGAAGTCCCCGCAGATCAAGGACTTTCGGCGTCAACTCTCCGTTCCGGCATTTCCTGTCGATATCGGCAAACAGCCCGGAGAATTGTCCGGTGAACTGCCGGTTCATATCCGGGAATTCACGCCGGAGCAGTTTCTCCAGATTTTCCTGTGTGATCTCCGGCATATGGATCACCATAAAACGAGAGGCAAGGGCTTCATTTAATTCGCGTGTGCCGGCATAGCCGTAATTCATTGTCGCGATAAAACGCGCCGCGTCATGCACCCGGATTGTGTCGTAGCCGGGCACATTGATCACACGACGGAAGTCAAGGACCGAGTGAAGGACCGCCAGGGCTTCATTGCGCGCCATATTGATCTCGTCCAGTATGCAGAAACCGCCCTGAACCGCGCACTGACAGATCGGGCCGGGGCGGAATACGACCTGTCCGTCCCGGAATGTATCGGTTCCGATCATATACGACGCGTCCATATTGATATGAAATGATACATTGTAAGAGGGGCGCCCGAAGAGAGCGGCGAGATTCTCAGCGAGGACATTCTTGCCTGTCGCCTTAGAACCTGCCAGCAGAAGATTCTCTCCGCAGAGAAGCGCCTCGGCCGCCTGCTCCCATACTTCCTTCCCATAATATACATAACGCGGGCGGGCGCTCAGGGCTCCCTCCGGAGACGGGTGCTCCCGCCGGAAGTCCTCGATCCCCTTTATGATATGTTCATCGACGTGTTCTTCTCTTAAAAAATCAAGCATAGTTCTTACCTCTGATCTGGATTAGCGGTATAAACCCTGTGTAACAGGGCGAAGCGGTGTAATCGCTTCGGATCACGTTCTTCGCGATCATTACGTCGATCATTATACCATAATTCCCTGTATTATTTTGTGCAGTATTACATCTTGTATCATTTTCTGCACCTTTATATAATAGGAGTACTTACCTGCAGTGCCCGCTCCGGGCAGGATCTTTTGCAGGCGTGATGGAATTGAGGGATTCTATTTTTTTCAGGAGGCTTATTCAGCCGGTTTTCAGCAGGGATATCAGTGGTTGCAGGAACACACGAAAGAATTTATAATAAGGAGGAAAAATGAACATCAGAAAACTGAAAAAGAGAAATGCGAAAAGGCAGTATGAACACAGAGTTAACCGCAAGTATAAAGATTCCCCGTTCCGAAAGATATTTTCGGACAGAAAAGATCTGCTGGATCTCTACAATGCTCTGAATGGCACGCAGTATACAGATGAAGAAGAACTGACCGTCACAACATTGGAAGATGTGATTTATATCTCGATAAAAAATGACGTTTCTTTTCTGCTTGGCGGTACGATGAATCTGTACGAACATCAGAGCTCTTACAATCCGAATATGCCAATAAGAGGGCTGATGTATCTCGCAAGGCTGTACCAGAATTACATCGACGACTGTGAGATCAATGTGTTCAGTCCGGTGTTAAAACATCTGCCCAGCCCTAAATTTATCGTATTTTATAACGGATCGAGGGATGAGCCGGACCAGAAGCTCCTCAGACTGACGGATGCGTTTGCAGAAGAGGGGGCGCCCGAAGAATCATGTCTGGAGTGCTGTGCAACAATGCTGAATATCAATTACGGGCATAATTATGAATTGATGGAGAAATGCAGACGGCTTGAAGAGTATTCCGTATTTGTGGCAGAGGTGCGCAAGGCGCTGGAAGAAGGTGGCGATCAAAGGCAGGCAGTAGACGATGCGATTGATATCTGTATCGAAAAGGGAGTACTGCGGGATATACTGATCAAAGAAAGGGCGGCGATTATGAATATGGTATTATCATGTACAGAGAAACAATATGATAGACTCGTCCGGAAAGAATTAGAACAGCAGGAAAAACGGATAAAGGAGCAGGAAGACAGAATGCGCCGGCAGCAGGGGCAAATCGAGGAGCAGGACAGTCAAATGCGCCGGCAGCAGGAGACGATCCGGGATCAGGAGCGCCTTCTTGAGTTAAACCGTATCCTGGTCCGGGAAAGGAAGTACGATCTTCTTGAGCAGATACAGGATGATCCTGCACTGTGCGAAGAGCTGATGGTTCAGTATGGAGTATAAACACAACAAAGGAGAGACATCATGATCAAAGTAATAGCGAGTGATATGGACGGCACCCTTCTGGGAGACGATCACAAGCCGGCGCCGGAGACGCTGGCAGCGGTGCAGAGGGCATGTGATTCCGGGATCCGTTTTATGATAGCAACGGGGAGAAACTTCCCGGGGGCAATGGCTGAGTTAAAAGAATGCGGACTGGTATGCGATTATATCGTGAGCAGCGGAGCCGAGGTGAGAAATCCGCGGCAGCAGGTCGTTGCTGTACATCCGATCAGCATGGAACTGTGCCGGACAATCTATGAAGAGATAAAGGAATATCCGATCTCGGTTACTTTCTGTACGGATGGAAATGACTATAAGATCGGAACGCCCGAGGAGATTGAGGAGAGTCTGATGCTTCAGATGCATCTTTTCTTCTCGGATCTTCCCAGGGAGGAGCTGGTGCAGACGGAGACATATCAGCGTATTATAAGATCGACGAAAACGGTGTCTGATATGGATGAGCTGGAAGCTGCGAAAGTTCCGATTTACAAATTGTTCCTTTATTCTGAGGATAAGGGAATGCTGGGCGAGCTGAAGCAGAGACTGGAGCAGAACAAAGAGATTGCAGTAGCCTCTTCATTCCCTACGAATCTTGAGATCACGGATGTCAAAGCACAGAAGGGGCCGATGCTCAAAGAGTATATTGAGTCGCTCGGATACACCATGGATGAAGTGATGGCGCTGGGGGACAGCCTGAATGATCTCTCCATGATAGAGATGGATTTCGGCGCAACGGTGGCCATGGCAAATGCCGATCCCGAGGTAAAGAGCGCGGCAAAGTATATTACGAAGTCCAATACAGAGTTCGGCGTGGCGTATGCGATAGACGAACTGCTGAAGCACCAGAGGACGGAAAATGAATGATATCAGATGGCTGAACTGTTACCAGAGATATGAGTGGTCGGGGAATGCGGCCCTTGCCATCATGAGGGATTTCACGTATAATATCCCCCATGAGAAGGACTGTGACAGTTCAGCCGGAACATTCCCGATGACTGAACTGGCGGTATAACAGTTCAGCCGCGCCATTCGTAAAACCGCACTTCGTGCTTATTGTGGCTTCCGCCACTGTTTTACTCATTAACGGGCGCTCTGCTCATCGGGAACGGAGCAGGCTGATTCTTATGCAAGCATAAATCAGCCTGATCCTTCCCAATGACTGAACTGTTAGAAAAAAAGATAAAGAGTTGGTATGAACAATGAGATTAAGAAGTAAATTAGCGATCAGAGCTGCGAAACTGACGAGTATTCTGATCAAAAAGATGAAAAGAGGAAGCGGGGTTACACTTCCGGGATATGTAGCCCGCCGGATCGACCCCAATATTTTAACCGCCATGGCGGAACAGGTCAGGGGCAAGATCATTGTTACCATGGGAACAAACGGGAAGACGACGACCAATGCGATCCTGTGCAGGGCGCTGGAGTCTGAGGGCCATAAAGTGATCATCAACCGGACCGGAGCGAATATGCTCAACGGCATTATTTCGGCGTTTGTTCTGGCTACAGACAGAAAAGGAAGGCTGGATGCGGATTTTGCATGCATTGAAGTGGATGAAATCTCTTCGGTCGGCGTACTTCCGAAGCTTAAGCCTGACTGTGCGCTGCTCACAAATATTTCCAGAGACCAGCTGGACCGTTTCGGTGAAGTGGATATTACTTATAACAAACTGCTGACCGCTGTAAAAAGTGTTCCGGATACGACGCTGATCATCAACTGCGATGATATTCTGTCTTATTCTCTTGCGGAAGAGAGCGGAAACAAGTTTGTGACATGCGGCATCAGCGAACAGATCTTTGACGACATTTCCCGCTCTGAGATACGTGAGAGCATCTTCTGCCGCAAATGCGGAAAGAAGCTGGAATATAAATTCTTCCATTACGGACAGCTCGGTATCTACCACTGTCCGAACTGCGGATGGGAGCGGCCGGAACCGGATTACACGGCTCAGAATATTGAGCTGCAGGATGAAGTGTATTCTTTTGATCTTGACGGAATGCATATCGATTCCACTGCGCGCACGCCATACAATGTCTACAATACCCTTTCGGCTTATACGGCTCTGAAGACGATGGGGGCGGGATACGCCGGATTCAAAGACATGATCGAGGCTTTTGATTACGGCAATAACAGAGAGAGTATTTTTACGATCGACGGCGCGAGAGTGCAGCTGCATCTGGCAAAGAATCCTATCGGATTCCAGCAGAAGATTTCTCTCGTGCTCAAAGATGAAAAGCCGAAAGATATTATTATCCAGATTAACGATACGGCTCAGGACGGCAGGGATATCTCATGGCTGTGGGATGTGGATTTCCAGTATCTTGCAGACAGCAATGCAAGCCGGATCATCACGGCGGGAACACGGCGCTATGATATGGGACTTCGCCTGAAATACGAGGACATTCCATGCGAGACGACGACGGATCTGAAATCGGTCGTGGCGGACTGCGCGAAGAACGGAACGAAGAACCTGTATGTGATCGTGAACTATTCCGGTCTGTACCGGACCAACCACATGCTGGCAGAACTGGAGAAAGGAGGCGCGGATAAGTGATGAAACTGACGATCGGACATTTATACCCGGATCTTCTGAACCTGTACGGCGACAGAGGCAATATCCAGTGCTTCCGCAAGAGACTCGAATGGCGCGGGATCGAAGCGGAAGTAATCCCGTTCCTGTCGGGAGATGAGATTGACTTTACGAAGCTTGATATCGTTCTGCTTGGGGGCGGCTCCGACAGAGAGCAGGAACTGGTCTGCGGATTCCTGCAGAATATCAAGGATGACTTCAGAAATTATGTGGAGGACGGCGGCGTCGTGCTGGCAGTGTGCGGCGGCTACCAGCTCCTCGGAAAGTACTATAAAACAGACAAGAAGACGATAGAGGGACTGGGCGTGCTCAATATTACGACAGACTGGGAGCCGGAGCGCCTGATCCGCGATATTGTGCTGGACAGCCCTCTGTTTGACCGTCCGGTAGTGGGATTTGAAAATCACGGGGGACGCACGGAGATCGGAGACCACACTCCTTTCGGGAAGGTGACCTACGGTTTCGGAAATAACGGGAAATCCGGATATGAGGGCGTTATATATAAAAATGTGATCGCCACTTATCTGCACGGACCGCTCCTGCCGAAGAACCCGCATGTGTGCGATTATCTTCTGGAGCGCGCATTGAAGAGGAAATACGGCGAAGACGCGGTGCTGGAGCCGCTGCCGGATGAAATGGAGAAAAAAGCGAATGATTATATCGTAGAACGGTATAATGATAAGAAATACATCTTAAAAGAGACGATCAAACGTCACACCTGATGTTGAGTAACAGTTCAGCCATGGAACGGCGCGGGCTGAACTGTTAGTGGGATTCCGGAAAAGGCGGTGGAGATATGGGACGGACTTATGTGATGTCCGACATTCATGGAATGGCGGATCTTTTCAAACGGATGCTTGAGCAGATCGGATTCAGTGATGAGGATACCCTGTATATTCTCGGGGACATGATCGACAGGGGACCGGATCCTGCGGGAATCCTGGATTTTGTTATGTCCCATAAGAATGTGGTCGCCTTAAGAGGAAATCACGAGGACGGCTTTGCGGAATGGTATGATAATGTGGAAGATAAAGTACAGCAGAGGTATTACTATAATACGTATGATGTGC
This sequence comes from uncultured Lachnoclostridium sp., assembly GCA_946491795.1. Taxonomy (GTDB): domain Bacteria; phylum Bacillota; class Clostridia; order Lachnospirales; family Lachnospiraceae; genus Mediterraneibacter; species Mediterraneibacter gallistercoris. Next base: position 61,255 of record CAMLYF010000003.1, read on the forward strand.
TGATGGACTGCGAGGCGACGAGAAGAAAGATCCCGGAATATGTGGGGTTCATGAAAAGGCTTCCGCTGTATAGAAAATTAAAGATGAATGGGAACTGTTATCTCATGGCACATGCCTCTACAGAGGAGATCCTGCGCGTGTGGAAGCGGAAGGAACGGCTCATATGGGATACGTCGCTGATCGACCGGCAGAGAGGGATACCGGGATATGTCTCAATTGTGGGCCATGTCCCGACTTTTATTATACGGGGATACCCGAGAGAACCTGCCGCTATCTGGCACAGTCCGGACGGGCGTCTTATAGATATGGACTGCGGAGCCGTATTCGGGGAGATGGGCGGAAGGCTCGGCTGTCTGTGTCTTGACACAGGAGAGGAATATTATGAAAGTTCATTACAGGATCATAGATGACGGAATCGAGATTGTGCGGTGCTTCGGGACGGATCCGGAGATCGTGATCCAGGAAGTGATTGACGGCAGAACGGTAAAGCGTATGGCTCCATACGCTTTTTCCGCGAGAAAGGATCATGAGGATGAGGACGTCCTTGTCTTTTCGACAGAGGAAGACCGTATGTTCCGTGACACGGAACAGCTTCTGGCCGGTGAGCTGGTGGAGAGCGTAAATCTGCCGGATACGATGGAAGAGCTTGGACGTTATATTTTTTATGGCTGTCGGAACCTGAGGAAACTCGGGTTCTCGGACCGGTTGAAAAATATCGGGAGCGGCGCGTTTACCGGCTGCCGTAATCTGTCCGATCTGTCTGTCCGGCTTCTGGATGGAAACCGTTCCTGCGTGCCGGAGATTCTTGGAGATCTGTGGCAGCGGATCGACGTGACTTTTTATGGGGGCGCCAAATGTGGAGACGGCAAATATGGAGCCGGCGAAGACAGGGAACAGGATAAAATATCAGCCAGGCTTGTATTTCCCGAACACTATGAGGAAGCCGTGGAAAACACGCCGGCGCGTATACTTTTTACACAGCATCACGGGTCCGGAAATAATTACAGGCAGTGTTTTTACAACAAAGAGATAGATTTCCGAAAGTATGACAGTCTGTTTTATTCGGCGCGGGCACAGGATAAAACAGATGTGATCACGGATCTTGTATTTTCGAGGCTGATGTATCCGGCCGGGCTGACCGAAGAGGCCCGGAAGGCATATGAGGATTATATCAGAGAACATGCGGCGCAGGCGGCGGAGTATCTGATAAACACGGAAGATATGGCGGCGCTGAAGGAATTTTCCGCAAGAAGCTTCTGGACGGCGCAGACTCTGGCCGGAGCGGTGGATTATGCGGCTTCGCACGGAAAACGGGAGATTCTGACTTTTCTTATGGATGAAAAGCATCGCCTGTTCCCTGAGAAAAAGAAAAAATATGAACTGTGAGACAGCGGGGAAGGCAGCAGTAAAAATGACAGAAAGAACATTGCGCGGGACAACAGATGAAATAGAAGAAAGAACGTCAGAACAGGCGGCGCGGAGGCTGCAGCAGATCGGCAGGGAGATTCTTGGGATCTGCCGGGACGAGCTGTATTTTTCCATGCGGTTTCTGGACGTGGCGCTGAGCAGTTTTGTCTATACGATGGATGCGGGGGTAAGTCCTTTCGGGACAGACGGGTATCATATGTATTTTCATCCCCGGGAGCTGGGCGGACTGTACCGGGAGAACAGGATCCTTGTAAACAGAGGCTACCTTCATATGGTCCTGCACTGCATCTTCCGGCATATCTGGAAGACGGGCGGGAACAGAGGCTCTGCAGGCGGCGGGGCGGAGGATGGCAAGAGGCTCTGGAATCTGGGCTGTGATATCGCTGTGGAACATATTATCGACGGGTATGATCTGCGCCCGGTGCGGTTTTCCAGAAGTCTGCTCCGGCGGGAGACATACCGGAAGCTGGAACTATCCGGACATGTGCTCAACGCCGAGAGAGTATGCAGCCTGCTGTCCGAGTGGGAACTGACGGAGAAAGAATTCAACATGCTGGAAGAAGAGTTCCGTGTGGACGACCACAGGTATTGGGAAAAGGATGACCGGAAAAGGCCGCCGGATCAGCAGATGCAGCAGAAATGGAAAGATATCGATGAAAAGATGGAGACAGATCTGGAGACATTTTCCAAAGAGGCATCGGAGAAAAACGGAGATTTTCTGGGCGAGCTGCGTGTGGAGAACAGAGAGCGCCATGATTACAGGGAGTTTTTGAGAAAATTTTCCGTATTCCGGGAAGAGTTGAAAGCTGATCCGGATACATTTGACTACGGCTTTTACAGTTACGGCATGTCGCTGTATGGGAATATGCCGCTGATCGAACCGCTTGAGACCCGGGAAGAACACCGGATCGAGGAATTCGCTGTTGTGATCGATACTTCCATGTCCTGTTCCGGCGAGCTGATCCGGAAGTTTTTAGAAGAGACATACAGTGTCCTGACGGAAAATGAAAGTTTCTTCCAGAAGGTGAATATCCACATCATACAGTGTGATGAGAAAGTGCATCAGGACGTGAAGATAACCTCTGAGGAAGAACTTGAGGATTACATGGAACATTTTCAACTGTACGGCGAGGGAGGCACCGACTTCCGGCCGGCCTTTGAATATGTGGAAGAACTGCGGCAGAACAGAGAGTTTACGGATCTGAAAGGCATGATCTATTTTACGGACGGATACGGGATATATCCGGAGAGAATGCCGGCGTGGCGGACCGCGTTTGTTTTTCTGGAAGAGGATTACCGGGACGCGGATGTGCCGCCGTGGGCGATCAGACTGATTTTAAACGAACAAGATCTTTCCGTTTACAGCCGTGACGGAAAAATACAGGAGGAACATTTTGGATATTAAACGTGCAAAACAGGAGATTAAAGATGCCGTGGAGGCATATCTTTTAAAGGACGCCTTCGGGGAGTATCAGATTCCCGCGGTCAGGCAGAGACCGATACTTCTTATGGGACCGCCGGGAATCGGAAAGACGCAGGTTATGGAGCAGATAGCGAAAGAGATGAGGATCGGACTGGTATCTTACACGATCACCCACCACACGAGACAGAGCGCGGTGGGACTGCCTTTTATCAGGGAAAAGGAGTACGGAGGCAGGACATATTCTGTGACGGAATATACGATGAGTGAGATCATAGCGTCTGTCTATGACAAGATGGAGCAGACCGGAAACAGTGAGGGGATTCTGTTCCTCGACGAGATCAACTGCGTCTCTGAGACGCTGGCGCCGGCTATGCTCCAGTTCCTTCAGGGAAAGACGTTCGGCACTCATAAACTGCCGGACGGCTGGATCATCGTAGCGGCGGGCAATCCGCCGGAGTACAATAAATCCGTGCGTGAGTTTGATGTTGTTACGCTGGACCGTCTGAAGAAGATCGATGTAGAGGCGGATTTCCCCGTGTGGAAAGAATATGCCTACCGTCAGGGAATCCATCAGGCGGTGATCTCTTATCTGGATGCGCGCAGGGAGAATTTCTGCCGCATTGAAAATACAGTGGACGGGAAGCGTTTTGCCACTGCCAGAGGATGGGAAGACCTCTCGCGGCTGATCCAGGTCTATGAGATGCTGGGCAAGACGGCGGACAGGGAAGTGATCTTCCAGTATATCCAGCACCGGACGATAGCAAAGGACTTCGCAAATTATCTGGAACTCTACTATAAATACAAGACAGATTATAATGTCGGAGAGATCTTGAATGGAAAGTGGGATCCGGTGACCCTTCAGAAGATACAGGCTGCGGCCTTTGACGAGCATCTGAGCATCATCAGTCTGTTAAACGGCAGGCTTGGAAGACTGTTTCAGGAGTGCTTTCTTCAGGACGCGTATGTGGCGAAATTGTATGAATATCTGATCTATTATCGGGATAATCAGGCGGTCATGATGCTGGACGATGTGCGCGCCATGGCGGAGAAAGATCTGGAAGACCAGAAAAGAGCAGAGCAGCTCACCCGCGAACAGGAGCAGATCCTGAATCGCGTGATCGGGACATTGAGCAGGTTCGCGCTTGAAGTAAAAGGAGAGATCTTCATCGGCGACGGAGTGCTGGATGAAGTCAGGGAGATGTTCGGGCAGGAGAGAGAAGAGCTCGACAGGATGACGGAAGAGACATCGGACGCTCTTGACAATGCGTTCCGTTTTCTGGAAGATGCGTTCGGAGAGAGCCAGGAGATGGTGGCCTTTGTCACTGAGCTTAACGCGAATTATTACAGTATATGGTTTATCAATGAGAACGGGAATGATCTGTATTTCCGGCATAATAAAGGGCTGTTATTTGAAGAGCGGCATGAGAATGTGATAAGGCAGATGGAAGAAGCGGAAAATATGTTCAATAATGCACTGAGGTGATAACAGTTCATCCTGCGCCGTTTGCAAAGCTGAACTGATATGATATAATGATTGCGCTAAGGCGCCGCTTCTTTTTCGGCGCACGTGGCATATACTATTCGAAACTTTGGCGTTTGGTATTGTGAAAGAGAGGACATTGTGATGGATGTAAGGCAGATGAGAAATGAAGCTCTCGGAAAACGTGTTGTAAAGGCACTTGAGTCGAGAAATATGGAGGCTTATTATGCGGCTGACAAAGAAGCGGCAGTTAAGAAGGCTCTTGAACTGATCGCGGAAGGGAGCACGATCAATATGGGCGGTTCGGCGTCTGTCCGCGAGGTGGGACTGATCGACGCCATCAATGCAGGTAATTATGTGTTCTACGACAGGGATAAAGCTGCGACACCGGAGGAAAAACAGGAGATCGCACTGAAAGCATTTACCTGCGACTGGTTCCTTGGAAGTGTAAATGCCATGAGCGAGGACGGTGTGTTTGTAAATATCGACGGAAATGCAAACCGCGTGGCAGCATATGCGTTCGGCCCGAAGAATGTTCTTCTTATCGTGGGTATGAACAAGATCGTTAAGACAGAAGAGGACGCCATGCACAGGGCGAGAAATGAGGCGGCGCCTGTCAATACTCAGAGATTTGGTATTGATACACCGTGCGTGAAGAACGGAAGCTGCTTTGACTGTAAGAGTCCGGACTGTATCTGCTGCCAGATCATGATCACAAGATTCAGCAGGATACCGAAACGCTTTAAAATTATTCTTGTAGATGAGAATCTCGGCTTTTAGTGAGATGGAAAGGGTATAGTACAATGGGAACAGACAGAGAAAAGAAATCTGCCGATGACAGGCGGAAACGCCGCAGGCACAGCAGGCGGAACGGGAGAAGAACCGATGCCCGTACAGCTGTGAGCAGTAAGAAAAAGAAGAAACAGAAACGGGCGGCGTTTGATATCATTTCCGGCACGATCCTTATTGTGGCGGTCTGTGTTTTTGTGTTTTCGCTCTATCAGCTTGTGATGATGCTGATTCCGTATCATACCGGCGGAAAGGAGTATGAGGAAATTCAGGATCTGGCAATTTCGGCGGACAGTGACGGTACCGGGTTCTCTGTCGATTTTGACGCGCTCCTGGAAATCAATCCGGATACAATCGCGTGGATCAGGTTCGATGAACCGTCCATTATCAATTATCCTGTGGTAAAGAGTGCGGATAATAATGAATATCTCACAAAGACATTTGCGGAGAATGACAATAAACTGGGCGCAATCTTCATGGATATGAGGAACAGCAGCGATTTTTCCGACAGAAATACAATTATCTACGGACACCACCTCAATGTGAGTCCGGATATGTTCTCACGTCTTCACCTGTATGAGGATGAAGAATTCTGTAAAGAACATCCTGATTTTTACATCTATACACCGGATGGAAAGGTGAGAACTTATACAGTATTTTCAGCGGGGGTTGTAAATGCGGCGGCGGACAATTATGATATTGAATTCGCTTCTGATGAAGAGTTTGAGCAGTATATAGAGCTCTGCCGTGAGTCTTCTAACTATCAGGTAGATGTGGATGTAAACGCGCAGTCACAGATCCTAAGTCTCTCGACCTGTACCGGTGACCAGAGAGATGAGCGTTTCCTGCTGCAGGGAGTACTCACTGCGGTTGACTAGCGGCTATTCTATATTGTGATTCTATATGAATCGCGCACAGCGGAAAGGAAATAAATATGGCGGATAGATTTGACGTGGGGGATATCATCAGGATGAAAAAGCCTCATCCATGCGGGAGCAGCGAGTGGGAAGTCCTGCGGACGGGCGCGGATTTCCGGCTGAAGTGCATGGGATGCGGCCATCAGATCATGGTATCGAGAAAACTGGTGGAAAAGAATACAAGACAGATTACAAAGAAGGCGCAGCCGGACGGCGGCGTGCAGTGACAGAAGACAAGGGGGCTTATAGGATGAGAGTCCTGATTATAGACGGACAGGGCGGCGGTCTCGGACGCCAGCTTGTGGGAGCTGTAAAAGAATATGATCCCGGCATTGAAGTGCTGGCCGTGGGAACGAACAGCGCCGCCACCAATGCAATGCTCAGGGCAGGAGCGGATCAGGCGGCAACCGGGGAAAATTCCGTTGCCGTTGCCTCGAAAAAAGCGGATGTGATCATGGGACCTGTCGGAATCGTGATCGCGGACTCCATGCTGGGAGAGATTACCCCGCGCATGGCCGTGGCGGTAGGGCAGAGCAGTGCAAAGAGAATCTTGATTCCCGTGAATCTCTGTGATAATATTGTCGTGGGCGTTTCAGACGCGTCCATGGGAAAAAATGTACAGAATGCAGTGGAAGCACTGGCGCGCTTTACTCAGGAGATCAGATAAAATCATTAAAAACCGTAACGGCAGGAAGCCGGCGGAAACGGCAGAAGCCGCTGTGATCGGTCTGAGGGGCATCAGCGTCTGCGCGGAATGGAGGCATGAAACATCCGCGTGTATGACAGAGGGGAGTATTACCCCGGCATTATATTGATCTATATATGAGATATCAGGAAGGTATCTGCTTTCGGAAGAGGGCGGGTACTTTCTTTTTTTGTGCGATAAGCCCGGAGAGCGGCCGCATGGGTGGTCAGGCTTGCCTGAAGACCCATGCGGACATTTGACGGGCAACGGTCAGCGAGGAACGTGGTTCCGAGCTGAGCGGTACAGCGAACAGCGTGCGCTGTACAAACGGACATTTGGCGAGAGGAGTGAAGATATGACGCTAAAAGATTTTTTTGAACAGGTGCCGAAAGCGGCGGCCGCTTTTTCCGGAGGGACGGACTCGGCGTTTGTCCTCTGGGCGGCCAGGAAGTATGGCTGTGACATTCACGCCTATTATGTGAAGACCGCTTTTCAGCCTGAATTTGAACTGGAAGACGCAAGGCGTCTGGCGGAAGAACTGGATATTCCCATGACCGTAGTGGATATGGATATCCTTTCTGTGCCCGAAGCGGAAGAAAACGGACCGGAGCGCTGTTATTACTGTAAGCGGGCTATTTTTACACGTCTGCGGGAAGCAGCGCAGACCGGAGGGTATTCTGTCATTCTGGATGGGACGAATGCATCGGACGACGCAGGAGACCGGCCGGGTATGCGGGCGCTGCGCGAACTGGAGGTGCGTTCCCCGCTGAGAGAGTGCGGGCTTACAAAAGCAGAGGTGAGAAAACGGTCCGAAGAGGCAGGGCTTTTTACATGGAAGAAGCCGGCGTATGCATGTCTTGCCACGCGTATTCCCACCGGGACTCAGATCAGGACCAGAGATCTTGAAAGAGTGGAGCAGGCGGAGAACGCTATGTCTGAACTGGGCTTCCGGGATTTCCGTGTGCGTCTGTATGGAGACGGGGCGCGGATTCAGGTTACGGGAGACCAGATGCAGCTTGCCCTGGAGAAGAGAAAACAGATCTGTGACAAGTTGGGCGGCCTGTTCCCGGCGGTGCTGCTTGATCTGGATGAAAGAAAGCCGTCGGACTAAGCGCCCTGATCCGACAGTGGAAAAGAATCACAGAAAGACTTATATGCGGACGATATCAGAGGATAGATAAGGAGATTCGGTATGGATAATAAACATGATATTCTACAGTTGCTGCGGAGTGTGGCAGACGGGACGACTTCACCGGAGGACGCGCTCCTGAACTTAAAAGAGGAACCTTTTGAGGATCTGGATTATGCCAAGATAGATTACCACAGGAGCATCCGGCAGGGAGCGTCCGAAGTGATCTACGGCGCCGGAAAGACTCCGGAACAGATTAAAGGAATTGTCACCGCCATGGGAGAACGGGGGTGCCGGAACATACTTGTCACGCGGATCGGTCAGGAAGCCGCGGACATTCTGCGCAGGGCAGTGCCGGCAGAGTATTATCCTCTTCCCAAGCTTGCCGTCGCCTATCCTGAGGAACAGGAACACCGGGGCAGTATTGTAGTGGCTACCGGAGGCACGAGCGACATTCCGGTTGCGGAAGAGGCTGCATTGACTGCGGAGACCATGGGAAATAAAGTCACCCGTCTCTACGATGTAGGGGTGGCGGGGCTCCACCGCCTGCTCTCAAATCTGGATCCGCTCATGAGCGCCCGATGCGTTGTGGCAGTGGCGGGAATGGAAGGCGCGCTTGCATCGGTGATCGGCGGCCTGGCGGACTGTCCGGTGATCGCGGTGCCTACAAGCGTGGGATACGGCGCAAGCTTCGGAGGGCTGTCAGCTCTTCTGTCCATGCTCAACTCCTGCGCGTCCGGCTGCAGTGTCGTGAATATAGATAACGGCTTCGGAGCGGGATATCTGGCTAGTATGATCAATCAGATGGAAGGGATAAAGGAGGATTAAGATACATGAGAACACTTTATATAGAATGCAATATGGGAGCGGCGGGCGATATGCTCATGTCCGCCCTGTATGAGCTGATGGATGAAAAGCAGAAAGAAGAGTTCCTGAAACGTATGAACGGCCTGGGGCTGCCCGGCGTCAGCATCACACCCCGCGAGGCAGTTACATGCGGCATATCCGGCACACATATGGAGGTAACCGTATATGGAGCGGAAGAACATGAGCCGGGAGACGATCATGCCGGGCTGCACGGAGACCATCACGGACACGATCATGCCGGGCTGCACGGAGGCCATCACGGTCATGAACACGGGGAACCGCTCCATGGCTGTCACGGACATGGACATGGGGAAATGCACGGCGATCATCACGGACATGAGCATGGCGGAACGCATTCCGGTCATCATCATGCGGATCCCCTGCACATTGCGGAGCTGATCGCCGGTCTGAATCTGCCGGAGGAGGTGCGCGCCAATGCGGGACAGGTCTACGATGCGATCGCGGGCGCTGAGGCGAAAGCCCATGGCTGCCCGGTAGAACAGGTACATTTCCATGAGGTGGGCGCGCTGGATGCGGTGGCTGACGTCACGGGGGTGTGTTATGCCATATATCTGCTGAAACCGGAGCGGATTGTGGCCTCTCCTGTCCATGTGGGGAGCGGAACTGTGCGCTGCGCCCACGGAATTATGCCGGTGCCGGCGCCGGCCACGGCAAATCTGCTGGCGGATGTGCCGATGTACGGCGGCAGCATCCGGGGAGAACTGTGTACACCTACAGGTGCGGCATTGCTTGTACACTTTGCTGACAGCTTTGGCGATATGCCGGTCATGTCGAAAACGAGCGTGGGCATTGGCGTGGGCACGAAGGAGTTTGAGCAGGCAAACTGTGTGCGGGTGTTTCTGGGTGAAGCACAGTCAATGAAAGAAACGGATGAAACTGAAACCGCAGGAGAAACCACAGAGAAGCAGTTCAAAGGCGCGGCTGCGGGAAACGGACGCATTGCGGAGTTAGTGTGCAATATCGATGATATGACGCCGGAAGCCCTTGCATTTGCCACGGCAAGACTGATAGAGCTCGGCGCTCTGGATGCGTATACAGTGGCGGGCACTATGAAGAAGGGGCGCCCGGGCTGGGAGCTTACAGTGCTCTGTGAGACGGACCGGACCGATGAGACGGCGAAGAATATTATGAGAGAGACAACGACCAACGGAGTCAGGGTGCGGATCTGTGAGAAATATTTTCTTACGCCCGGTATCGAAAGGATACATACAGAGCGAGGTAAAGTGCGCATCAAGACGGCGGAGGGCTTCGGGATCCGCCATGAGAAGCCGGAATATGAGGATACGGCAGCCTGTGCGCGAAAGGCTCAGATACCTTACAGGGAAGCGTATGAACAGGCGTTGATGCTCAGAAAGGAACAGACCGGGAAAACAAAGCAGGGAGGAGAACAGTAATGAGAAAGCGGTGGATTCCTTTATTGCTCGTACTGGCCATGACAGCATCAGTCCTTGCCGGATGTCAGGGGGGCAATTCGGAAAAGCAGTCGGCAGTACAGCAGCGGATGGCGGACTCTTCTGTAGTGATCGCCATGGATCCCAACTCCGAGCCTGAGGCAGGATTCGACCCGGCTTATGGCTGGGGCGCGGGAGAGCATGTCCATGAACCGCTGATCCAGAGTACGCTTCTGGTGACAAATACGGACCTGACGATAGGATATGATCTTGCGACAGACTACACAGTCAGTGAAGACGGTCTGACATGGACAGTGACGATCCGCGATGACGTGAAGTTTACCGACGGGGAGCCGCTGACCGCGGAAGATGTGGCGTTTACATATAATACGGTAAAAGAATCCAGCTCGGTCAATGATTTTACCATGCTGGATTATGCGGAGACCATAGATGAGACGACGGCTGTCTTTCATATGACACGTCCGTTCTCTATCTGGCCTTATACAATGGCAATCGTGGGAATTGTGCCGGAGCATGCTTATGACAGCGCTGCTTACGGTTCCAATCCTATTGGTTCGGGCAGGTACATCCTGAAGCAGTGGGACCGGGGGCAGCAGGTGATCCTTGAGGCGAATCCGGATTATTACGGCGAAGCGCCGCAGATGAAACAGGTCACTATCCTGTTTATGGAGGAGGACGCGGCATTTCTCGCGGCTCAGGCAGGAGAGGTGGATCTGGCATATACATCGGCCACGTATTCGGATCAGGAGATTGACGGATATGAGCTTGCGGCATATGCAAGTGTAGACAACAGAGGCTTTAACCTTCCGGCTGTGGAAGAGAGCACGGACTCTGAAGGCCGCACAGTGGGAAATGACTTTACCTCTGATGTGCTGGTCCGCCGCGCTGTCAATATCGGTATTGACCGGCAGGAGATGATCGACAATGTGTTAAACGGATACGGAAGTCCGGCCTACAGTGTCTGCGACCGGCTTCCATGGTACAATGAAGCCTCGGAAGTAGAGTATGATCCCGAGGGAGCGGCGGCGCTGCTGGATGAGGCGGGATGGACTATGGGGGATGACGGCGTCCGGGAGAAAGACGGCGTAAAGGCAGAATTGAACCTGCTCTATTCCACCGGGGATTCGGTCCGTCAGGCTCTCGCCGCGGATTTTGCAGACCAGCTCGGGGAACTCGGGATATCCTGCAGCCTTGAAGGCGTCGGCTGGGATACGGCGTATGACCGTGCCCTTTCCGATCCGCTGATCTGGGGCTGGGGAGCCCATACCCCTATGGAACTCTACAATATTTATCACACCATTGAAGGGACGGGTTCGGCACAGTATTCGCCTTATTCAAACAGCACGGTGGACTCGTATATGGATCAGGCTCTTGCCTCCAATGATCTGGAAGAGTCCTATAAGCTGTGGCAGCAGGCGCAGTGGGACGGGACTACGGGCGTGACACAGGACGGAGATATTCCGTGGGTGTGGCTTGTCAATATCGATCATCTTTACTGGGTGAGAGACGGTCTGAATGTGGCGGAGCAGAAGATCCATCCCCATGGACACGGATGGTCCATCGTTAATAATGTAGATCAGTGGAGTTGGAAAGGATGATTGAGTTTGAAGCATCGTCTTCAGTTTACCGGTAAAAAATTAATTCGCATGGCGCTGCTCCTTCTTGGAGTCAGTATCGTCACGTTTCTTCTGATGTGCGCGTCGCCCCTTGATCCCCTTCAGACAAATGTGGGACAGGCGGCGCTTGGAACCATGAGCCCGGAGCAGATCGCGAAACTGGAAGCGTACTGGGGTGTGGATACCCCGCCCCTTACCAGATATCTGGGATGGCTCTCGGATGTGCTGAAAGGTGATTTCGGCACGTCGCTTCTCTACCGGCAGCCGGTGATTTCGGTCATCGGACAGAGGCTTGTCAGTTCTTTCTGGCTTCTGCTGTCCGCGTGGGTGATTTCGGGTGTGCTTGGTCTTGCCATGGGCGTGATCGCGGGAGCGTTCCGGGGCAGATGGCCGGACCGGCTGATCAGAGGATATTGTTTTCTGATCTCCAGTACACCGTCTTTCTGGCTGGCAATCCTGCTGCTTTTGATCTTCGCCGTATGGCTGGGATGGCTGCCCATCGGACTCTCTGTGCCTGCGGGGATGGACGCGGCTGCAGTAACTGCCGCAGACCGGCTTCGTCATGCCATACTTCCCGCGCTGACCCTGAGCATCACCGGCGTTGCAAATATCGCGCTCCATACGAGGGAGAAGATGATCGATGTGCTGGAGTCGGATTATGTACTCTTCGCCCGGGCGCGGGGAGAATCAGAAATATCCATCATCCTGCGCCATGGCCTGCGCAACGTGGCTCTTCCGGCGCTCACACTGCAGTTCGCTTCTGTCAGTGAGATCATCGGGGGATCTGTACTGGTGGAACAGGTATTCTCCTATCCGGGGCTTGGCCAGGCAGCGGTAACAGCGGGCCTTGGGAGTGATCTGCCTCTTCTTCTGGGCATTACGGTCGTTACGGCGGCAATCGTATTTGCCGGCAATCTGATCGCGGATCTCCTTTACGGAGTGATCGATCCGAAGATACGGAAGGGGGCAGCCAGAGGATGAAAAACATGACACAGACAGAAACCAATCAGAGGCGCCGGACAGTTTTCTTTCTGATCGTGACAGTGGTAATACTGGCAGCGGTGACAGCGGCCGGTATCCTGACAGAAGGCTATGCCGTGGAGACAGACTTCTCCCGGCGAAACTTAAGCCCCAGCCTGCAGCATCTCTTTGGTACGGACTGGATGGGAAGAGATATGCTGGCCCGCACATTATCAGGGCTTTCCCTGAGCATCCGTATCGGTATTCTGACGGCGGCAGTCAGTGCGGCGGCGGCTCTTCTTCTCGGGACGGCGTCCGTGGTGCTCGGCCGGAAAGCAGATGCTGTGATCTCATGGTGTATCGATCTTGTTATGGGGATCCCCCATATTCTGCTCGTTATGCTGATCTCACTGGCGTGCGGGAGAGGGTTTACCGGTGTTGTGGCAGGAGTAGCTCTAAGCCACTGGCCGTCTCTGGCGAGAGTGATACGCGGGGAGCTGATACAGCTTCGGCAGGCGCCTTATATCCTTGTGGCGGAGAGAATGGGCGTGTCAAAGCTGCAGAATGTGAGGCGGCATATGCTGCCTCATCTTCTGCCGCAGTTTCTTACAGGGTTGATCCTCCTGTTCCCTCATGCAATCCTGCATGAGTCCAGCGTGACATTCCTCGGATTCGGGCTTTCTTCGGAACAGCCCGCCATCGGAGTGATCCTGTCAGAGAGCATGCAGTACCTGACCACCGGAAAATGGTGGCTTGCCCTTTTCCCCGGTCTGGCGCTTGTTCTGGTAGTCGCATTGTTCGCCCTTCTCGGAGAGCGGGTGAGGCGCCTGCTCGATCCGTCAAGTGCGCATGAGTGAACCCATATGACAGAAGGAGATAAGATGGAACCTATATTACAGATAGAACATTTATCCGTTTATTTTACACAATACGAACACGGCCCGCGCTCGTCTGCATTTCAGAAGAGGCAGCTGGCAGCGGTAAAGGATCTGTCGCTTGAGATAACTCCGGGACAGATCGTTGCGGTTGTGGGAGCAAGCGGGTCGGGAAAAAGTCTGCTCGCCCACAGCATACTTGGAATCCTTCCCTATAACAGCCATATGGAAGGCAAAATACGCTATATCGGAGAAACGTTAACGGAAAAAAGGGCCAGGAAATTAAGAGGGAAAGAGATATTCCTGATCCCGCAGGGGGTCACCTATCTTGATCCGCTCATGAAAGTGGGAGCGCAGCTGAGGAAAGGAAAGAAGGATCCGGAAACGAAGCGGCGCTGCCGGTCAGCGCTTGAGAGGTACGGGCTGGGAGCGGATGTGGAGGAGCTGTATCCCTTTGAGCTGTCCGGAGGAATGGCGCGCCGGGTGCTGATCGCCTCGGCGGTGACAGAGAAGCCGAGGCTCATTATAGCGGACGAACCGACGCCGGGGCTGGATGCGCGCTCGGCAAAACGGATTCTGAGCCATTTTCGGGAACTGGCGGACGAAGGCGCGGGGATTCTGTTCATTACACATGATCTGGAACTGGCGCTCTCCGTTGCGGATGAAGCTGCGGTCTTTTATGCCGGAGAGACGATCGAGAAGGCAAAGGCAGAAGACTTTGGCAGACCGGAGAATCTGCGGCATCCGTATACGCGGGCTCTGTGGTACGCCATGCCGGAGCACGGCTTCCGGGCTGTGGGAGGCGTGCAGCCTTATGCCGGAGATGACAGAAAAGGGTGTCCTTATGCCGGCCAGTGTACCGCATGCAGAGAAGACTGTCGTACAGAAGGGCAGATCCCGCTTGTGAAGTACCGGGGCGGTGAAGTCCGGTGTCTGCATCCGGATGAGATGAGGTAATGGCCGGAATGCATCCGGAGACTGGGAATAGAGCGATAGAGCAGGAAGGAAAAGTGGAGCATAGCTATGATACTGGAAGCACATAATCTTACCTTTTATTATCGGAACCGAAAGAAAAATCCTATCATCGACAGTTTTGAACTGACAATCTCGCCCGGTGAGCGTGTGGGGCTCAAAGGGCCCAGCGGGAGAGGGAAGACGACATTATGCCGGCTGCTGGCAGGATATGAACGGCCGAAGCAGGGGCAGGTACTTCTGGACGGAAAGCCGGTCAGCGAATACCGCGGCGCCTGCCCGGTACAGATGGTGTGGCAGCATCCTGAGACAGTAGTAGATCCGTTGCTGAAGCTGAAGGAAACTATGGCGGAAGCCGGAGGTATAGACAAGAGGCTCGTGGAAAAGCTTCATATAGAAAGAGAATGGATGGAACGCTACCCGTCCGAGCTCTCCGGCGGGGAACTGCAGAGATTCTGCCTTGCAAGAGCTCTCCGGCCCGAGACTAAGATCCTGTTGTGCGACGAGATCACGGCTATGCTGGATCTGGTGACTCAGGCGCAGATCTGGGAATTCCTGCTGGAAGAGAGCCGGAGACGGGAGATGGGGATGCTGGTCGTGAGCCACAGTGAGGCGCTGCTCGAGAAAGTGTGTACGAGGATAATCACTCTTGACTGACACCAGATAACAGTTCAGCCCGCGCCATTCGCACAGCCGCACTGGCGTGCTTACCGCGGCTGCGCCGCATCTTTGCTCATAAAAAATAAAAAACACTTGAAACTTCAACTTTCTTATGGTATCATGAATAACCGTGACATACTGTCGGATTACATCTGAACAGTTTCATAAATTCCTTGCTCCCGCGTAAGGACGGGGGCCAGAGACCATAAGGAGGTGCAGGACCATGAATAAGTATGAATTAGCTGTTGTTGTGAGCGCAAAACTCGAAGACGAAGCAAGAGCAGACGTAATCGAGAAGGTTAAAGCTCTTATCACACGTTTCGGCGGTAACGTAACAGACGTGGATGAGTGGGGCAAGAGAAGATTCGCTTACGAGATCCAGAAGATGACAGAAGGATATTACTACTTCGTACACTTCGAGGCTGAGACTACGGTTCCGGGCGAAGTGGAACAGCGTATCCGCATTATGGACAACGTGCTCAGATATTTATGCGTGAAACAGGAAGCATAAGCGGAAAGAGGTATATATGAATAAAGCAGTATTAGTAGGACGGTTGACAAGAGATCCTGAAGTCAGATATTCGCAGGGAGAAAACGCAACGGCAGTTGCAAGATATACAGTTGCCGTTGACCGCAGATTCAAGAGAGACGGAGAGCCGACAGCAGATTTCATTCCGTGTGTCGTGTTCGGACGTTCCGCAGAGTTTGCAGAGAAATATTTCCGTCAGGGAATGCGCGTTTCCATTTCCGGCCGTATCCAGACCGGAAGCTACACGAACAAAGACGGTGTGAAAGTATACACAACGGAAGTGATCGTGGAGGAACAGGAATTCGCAGAGAGCAGAGCTGAGAGCGAGGCAAACAGAGCATCCTACCAGCATTCTGCACCGGCACCGGCGCCGAGCGCACCGGCAGGCGACGGATTTATGAATATCCCGGATGGCATTGATGAGGAGTTACCGTTCAATTAAGGAAAGGAGATAACCATCATGGCTTACGAAAAGGGAAGCAGACCAGAGGGCGGTTATAAGAGAAGAGGACCGGCCCGCAGAAGAAAAAAAGTCTGCGTATTCTGTGGTAAAGAGAATAACGAGATCGATTACAAGGACGTAGCAAAGCTTAAGAAGTATATTTCCGAGAGAGGAAAAATCCTTCCGAGAAGAATCACAGGAAACTGTGCAAAGCATCAGAGAGCTCTTACAGTAGCAATCAAGAGAGCAAGACACATTGCACTGATGCCGTACGTTCAGGACTAATTGAGAATAACAAGAGGCTGTCGCGCATAGCGGCAGTCTTTTTTTAGTCGAATATTATTGACATATGTTCATAACATAGTATACTTATACTCAGAGCTACATCAGCAGAAGGGAGGAGAAGATCATGGCAAGACCGCAGAAGCAGCGGTGTATCTGTTCGCTGCCCTGTGTGACAGGATTCGAACCACAGGGCCGTGAGGCTGCCGGCAGCATTAATCTTACATATGACGAGTACGAAGTGCTCCGTCTGCTGGATCATATGCAGATGACGCAGGAACAGTGTGCGAAGAGGATGCAGATCTCCCGCCCGACTGTTACGCGGATCTACGACGAGGCGCGCCGGAAGATGGCGGATATGCTCGTGAACGGTAAGACTCTTACGATTGGTGGGGGCGACGTCTTTGTCTGCCCGGCAATGCGGCCGGAGTGCGCGGGGGAAGAGCACTGCTGTCATAAGAATCCGGATCTGTCGCGAGGCGTCAGGACGATTGAAGATGACTCGACGGATAAGTGAAAGCGGCAGAGAGCTCAGTGCCAGGAATTTGAAAAAGAAGAGAGGTAGAAGATGATGAAGGTACTCATTATCGGCGGTGTCGCAGCCGGGACCAAAACTGCGGCAAAGTTAAAAAGAGAAGACAGAAGTATTGAAGTAACAGTCATCACAAAAGATCAGGATATCTCTTATGCCGGATGCGGACTTCCGTATTATGTGGGAGGATTTATCGAGAGCAGAGACGAGCTGATCGTAAATACACCTCAGAAGTATTCGGGGCTTACGGGAGTTGAAGTGCGCACCGGAAAAGAGGCGGTTGCTCTTGATGCGGACAAGAAAGAAGTTACGGTAAAAGATGTGCAGACAGGCAACACAGAGGTCTGTTCCTATGATAAGCTGGTGCTCGCAGTCGGTGCTTCCGCTGCGGAACTGCCGATCAAAGGCAAGGAACTGCCGGGTGTATTTAAGATGAGGACGCCGGATGACGCGGAGGCGATGCGTACATATGCGGAGACAAACGGCGTGAAGAAAGCGGTTGTGATCGGCGCCGGATTTATCGGTCTTGAGGCTGCTGAAAATCTGCATGCCAGAGGAATTAATGTGACGGTCATTGATTTTGCTTCCCAGATCCTGCCCAATATTCTTGATCCGGAGATGGCTGCTTATGCGAAGAAGCATCTTCTCAACAGTGGTATTCGGGTAATTACAGGGACGAGTGCGGAGGAAGTGCTCGGGACAGATAAGGTGACAGGCGTGAAGACATCTGCCGGGACGTTGCCCTGCGAGATGCTGATCATGGCTGCGGGTATCCGTCCGAATACAGGATTCCTTGAGAATACAGGGATCGAGATGTTTAAGGGAACCATCCTTGTGGACGGACAGATGAAGACAAATCTTGACGATGTTTATGCGGCAGGGGACTGTGTGATGGTGACAAACCGGATCACAGGAAAGAGACAGTGGTCCCCCATGGGTTCCTCTGCAAATATGGAAGGCCGTACACTGGCGCAGGTGCTCGCAGGCGCGCAGAAGACTTATCCGGGAGTGCTCGGAACCGGCGTGGTAAAACTTCCGGGCTTAAATGTAGGACGCACCGGTCTTACAGAGGCGCAGGCGAAAGAGGCGGGATATGACGTTATTACCGCGCTTGTGCCCACAGACGACAAAGCGCATTACTATCCGGACGCTTCTTTCTTCATCACAAAAGTGATCGCGGACAAGACGACAAGAAAGCTGCTCGGAGTTCAGGTATTCGGACCGGGCGAAGTAGATAAGATGGTGGATATCGCTGTCATGGGCATCAATATGGATGCCAAACTGGATGATTTCGAAAATGCGGACTTTGCATATGCTCCGCCGTTCTCCACTGCGATCCATCCGTTCGTGCAGGCAGTATATGTGCTGATGAACAAGATTGACGGTACATTTGTGAGCATGACGCCGGCAGAATATGCGGCAGGTGCGGCAAAAGGATACCGTGTCGTGGATGTGCAGCCCGAGCCGGGTATCCGCGGAGCTTTCTTTGTGAATCTGGCTCAGGTGAACGGAGAGATTGAGGGACTCGGCAAAGACGAGAAGCTCCTGCTTGTATGCGCAAAAGGAAAGAGAGCATATTTCCTGCAGAACAGAATGCGTTATTATGGATATAAAAACACGGTTGTGCTTGAAGGCGCTACATTCTTTAACGATGTTAAAGTAGAGAACGCCGAAGGCGCGGTTTCCAAGGAAGAGGAGACAAGAGTGAAAGCACTCGGCTTCCTGAAAGATAAGCGCACACCGGATAAATTTAACGGACGTGTTATTACAAGGAATGGAAAGATCACGGCAGATGAGGCGAGAGTGATCGCAGAGGCGGCCGAGAAGTTCGGAAGCGGCGAGGTGACCATGACTTCCCGTCTGACGATGGAAATCCAGGGAGTACCGTTTGACAATATCGAGCCTTTGAGAGAGTATCTGATGCAGGCAGGACTTGAGACTGGAGGTACAGGTTCTAAAGTCCGCCCGGTCGTATCCTGTAAGGGAACAACCTGCCAGTACGGGCTGATCGATACATTCGCGCTGTCTGAGGAGATCCACGAGAGATTTTATCACGGATACCGGGAAGTGAAGCTGCCGCACAAGTTCAAGATCGCGGTCGGCGGATGTCCGAATAACTGTGTAAAACCGGATCTGAATGACCTCGGTATCATCGGCCAGAGAGTTCCCCAGATCGATCTGGAGAAGTGCCGCGGCTGCAAGATCTGCCAGATTGAGAACAACTGCCCGATCGGCGTGGCGAAGATGGCTGACGGAAAGATCACGATCGATGAGACCGCATGCAACCACTGCGGCCGCTGCGTCGGCAAATGCCCGTTCCACGCGGTTGAGGATTACACGAACGGATACCGCATTTACATAGGCGGACGCTGGGGCAAGAAAGTGGCTCAGGGAAGATATCTGGACAAAGTATTTACAGATAAAGAGGAAGTACTTGAGATTGTGGAAAAGGCAATCCTTCTGTTCCGCGAGCAGGGAATCACGGGAGAGAGATTTGCCGATACGGTTGCACGACTCGGATTTGAAAATGTGCAGGAACAGCTCCTGAGCAATGATCTCCTTTCAAGGAAAGAAGAAAACCTGAAAGCGCAGAAGCATCTGATGGGCGGAGCAACCTGCTGATCTCTGCGACTGTTATATGAATAAGGATTCAGATTTCCCTCATTAAAGTGAGGTCTGCCGAATATATGCCTGCCGGATCCCGGATACTTACAGAAGTGTCCGGACCGGCAGGCTTTTTAGCGTCCCTTAATTCTACAGTGGAATAATTCCGGAAAAAATGGTATAATAAATCGTTAGTATTGAGAACCTGCTGAAAACTTTTTTTATAGCAAGCGTTATGCGCTGCCTGTAAACAGGTGCGGATGAGGTGAGAATGATATGAAAAAGAAAAACAGAATGCGTTTGAAAGGACAACTCAGGATGTATATGAGCTGGCCGCTGATCATGGCGATCCTGCTGGCGGCAGTAGATATATGGGTCTATGTGATCGATAAGAGAGCCGGATTTATCATGACGGTATTTATCCTGATATATCTGGGGATTGCAGGTGGTCTGTATTTTTACAACCGTTCGCTGATCCTTGCGGATCTGATCCAGTTTTCGGCGCAGTATAAAGGGATCGAGCATACACTTTTGAAAGAACTGGCGGTTCCTTATGCCATTACACTTGAGGACGGGCGTATCCTGTGGAAGAACGATGCTTTTGCTTCTCTTATGGATGGCCCCAGAAAAGAAAAATATCTGAACAGGATGATCCCGGAACTGCATCCCGGTGTGTTCCCTAAAGAAGATATGGAACATGTGGAACTGGAAGTGACCTATCATGACAGAGACTACCAGGTCGAGCTGCGCCGGGTGTCACTTCAGGGATTCAGCCAGAAGGAAGAGCTTCTGCAGATACCGGAAGAGGAAGAATATTTCGTGGCAATCTCCATGCAGGATGTGACAGAGCTGAATGCATACATCCGGGAAAATGAAGACCAGAGGATGATCGCCGGCCTGATCTATATCGATAATTACGATGAAGTGATGGAGAGTGTCGAGGAAGTGCGCCAGTCGCTGCTCGTGGCTCTTATCGACAGAAAGATCAACAAGTATATCGGCGATGTGGACGGTATTGTCAAGAAAATGGAGAAAGACAAGTACTTTGTTGTTATCCGTAAGTCCAGCTACCGTAAGATCGCCGAAGATAAATTCTCCATTCTGGAAGAAGTGAAACAGGTCAATATCGGAAATGCGCGTTCGGCAACACTCAGTATCGGACTGGGACTGAACACTGCTACTTATGCACTGAGCTATCAGTTCGCCCGTGTAGCTATCGACCTCGCGCTTGCAAGAGGGGGGGATCAGGCGGTTATCAAGGACTGCAACGGCATCACATATTTCGGAGGAAAGAAAGAACAGACGGCTAAGAATACCCGTGTGAAGGCACGTGTAAAGGCCGAGGCCCTGAGAGAGTTTATAGTGACGAAAGATCAGGTCATCGTCATGGGACATAAGATTGCGGATCCGGATTCATTCGGCGCATGCATGGGCATCTACAGGGCGGTAGTAAGTCTGGAGAAGAAAGCCCATATCGTAATCAATACAGTTACAGAATCCGTGCGCCCGCTGTATGACGAGATCGCGGAGAGTCCGGCATATGAGGATGATATTTTCCTGACATCGGATCAGGCGCTGGATTATGTTACTGACAGCACCATGGTGATCGTGGTTGATACGAATAAACCTCAGATGACAGAGTGTCCGGAACTTCTGAGGCGTTCACGGATGATCGCGGTGCTCGATCATCACCGTCAGAGCAGCAACGTCATAGAGAATGCGGTATTGTCATACGTGGAGCCGTACTCGTCTTCGGCCTGCGAGATGGTAGCGGAGGTGCTCCAGTACATTGCGGATGATATCAAGATTCCGTCAGTAGAGGCTGACTGTCTGTATGCGGGTATTATGATCGATACAAGGAACTTTATGAACCGGACAGGAGTACGTACTTTCGAAGCCGCGGCATTTTTAAGAAGATGCGGTGCGGATATCACCCGTGTGCGCAAGATGTTCCGTGATGATATGGCGTCCTACAGAGCCAAGGCGGAGGCAGTGCGCATGGCGGAAGTATACAGGAAAGAATTTGCTATCGCCCAGTGCCCGAGTGATATTGACAGTCCTACGGTACTGGCGGCCCAGGCGGCCAATGAACTGCTGGATATCAGCGGTATCAAGGCGTCGTTTGTCCTGACGATCTATGACGGAAAGATTTACTTAAGCGCACGGTCCATCGATGAAGTGAACGTGCAGATCATTGCAGAAAAACTGGGAGGCGGAGGCCATATCAATTCCGCCGGCGCACAGTTTGACCATACAAATATGGACGAGGCGATCAAGGCTCTGAAAGCCACGATCGACCAGATGATTGAGGAAGGAGATATTTAGAAGATGAAAGTAATATTATTACAGGATGTAAAATCTCTCGGGAAAAAAGGAGAAATCGTAAATGTAAATGACGGATATGCGAGAAACTTTATCCTGCCGAAGAAGCTCGGGGCAGAGGCGACGCCTAAGAACCTTAATGACCTGAAGCTCCAGAAGAATAACGAGAAAAAGGTGGCGCAGGAAAATCTGGATGCGGCAAAAGAACTTGCGGCAGAGCTGTCTGCGGGAAAAGTAGAGCTTGCAATAAAGGTAGGAGAGGGCGGCAGGACGTTCGGTTCAGTGTCCAGCAAAGAGATCGCGGCAGCGGTGAAAGAGCAGATGAAGCTTGATGTTGATAAGAAGAAGATTGTTCTCAAAGAAAATATAAAAACACTTGGAACTCATATCGTGAATGTAAAACTTCACCCGGAGGTTACTGCCGAACTGAAGGTAGTCGTGAAAGAAGAGGCGTAGAGGAGACTTCTTAATGGAAAATATAGAAGCGGCAATGAAGCGGATACCGCCCCACAGCATAGAGGCCGAACAGGCTGTGCTTGGGGCGATGCTGATGAATAAGGATGCTGTTATGGTCGCGTCGGAGATCATAACGGGAGAGGATTTTTATCAGACGGCTTACGGCATTATATTTGACAGCGTGGTGGATCTTTTTAAAGAGGGGAAACCGGTTGATCTGATCACTCTGCAGGAGCAGTTAAAGGAGAAGAATGTCCCGCCGGAGATCAGCAGCATGGAATTCGTAAAAGATCTTCTCGAAGGAACCCAGACATCGGCGAATGTAAAATACTATGCGGAGATCGTAAGAGACAAGGCAATACTCCGCAAACTGATCCGGATCAACGAAGAGACTGCCAACACATGTTATCTGGAAAACGAGCCTCTCGAGGAAATTCTGGAGAAAACGGAGAAACAGGTCTTTGAACTTGTCGAGCACGGAAATTCTCAGGAGTATGTGCCGATCCGGCAGGTTGTACTGAATGCCCTCGATGTGATCGAGAAGGCGTCAAAGACAAAAGGAAATGTTACGGGAATCCCGACAGGATTTATTGATCTTGACTATAAGCTGTCCGGTCTGCAGAGATCGGATCTTATTCTGATCGCGGCCAGACCGTCTATGGGAAAGACGGCGTTTGTGCTGAATATAGCCCAGCATGTGGCCTTTCGCCAGAATCTTGCAGTTGCGATCTTCAGTCTCGAGATGTCGAAAGAGCAGCTTGTAAACCGTCTCTTTTCACTGGAATCCCATGTGGACGCGCAGGTGCTCAGGACTGGTAATCTTTCCGATACTGACTGGGAAAAGCTGATCGAGGGAGCCGGAACGATCGGAAACTCCCGTATGATCATAGATGATACGTCCGGTATTTCCATATCGGAGATGCGTTCAAAATGCAGGAAATATAAACTTGAAATCGGACTTGATCTTATTATCATCGACTACCTGCAGCTGATGAGCGGCAGCGGAAGCAGAAAGAATGAGAGCCGTCAGCAGGAGATTTCAGAAATTTCCCGCTCGCTCAAAGGTCTTGCGCGTGAGCTGAATGTTCCTGTTATCGCGCTGTCCCAGCTGAGCCGTGCCGTGGAGCAGCGTACAGATAAGCGGCCTATGCTTTCAGACCTTCGAGAGTCCGGCGCTATCGAGCAGGACGCGGATGTATGTATGTTTATCTACAGAGATGACTATTATAATCCGGATACCGAGGATAAAAATATTGCGGAGATCATTATCGCTAAGCAGAGGAACGGCCCGATCGGAACCGTACGGCTTGCGTGGATGCCGCAGTACACACGTTTCGGAAATGAACTGCGGCAGCAGTGATATTTATGTAAAATATTTATGTAAAGATTTTCCGGAGTTTCATGATCGGATTAGCTTTGGCAGACTCTTTGCGGTTTGCCTGCTGCTGGCGGATCAGGGTATCCAGCTTGCGGAAATGTTCCTCCTGCTGGCGGTCCTTGGCCTGAAGAAGATAATCCATCTCATGCATGACATCAGTAGTCACTGTACTGCTGATGTCTTTTTTTAATACACTGTTATTCTCGTTCAGTACTTCCCGGAATACGTCTGCGAACAGGGCGCGTATCTGATCCAGCTTTTCCAGCGGGATCACTACCTCTGTGGTTTCAGGCTCGGCAGCTGCGGGCTGAACGGATGTGGAAGCGTGTAAAGAAACGGCCGTGTCAGCAGAAGCAGGATCCGCCTGATCCGCGGCAGATGCGGCGGGAGACGTATTCTGCGAATCCCCGGAATTACTGCTCTCTGATTCTGCTGTGCGCAGCCTGAGGCGTGTGGCTTTCAGATCAGGTATGAGAGGTTTTAAGTCCCTGAGCAGCATACCTTCATCTTTTAGTTTCTTAATACAGCGGAAAAGCTGAATATCATCTTTTGTATAATATCGATGGCCCATTTCCGTACGCCCGATCGTAAGTCCCAGTTCCTCTTCCCAGTATCTTAATACATGAGACTCAACGTCAACCTGTTTCGCGGCTTCGGAAATCATGAATCTGACTTCACCCATTAATATTTATACCTCCTTTATCAGCTTCAACATGTTGAAAGCAGATAAAAACGCCCTCAACCATAATGGTATTATAGCACAGGCATGACAGGACGCCTCACACAATCGTTCGTCAAATTGTTACCCGATTCCGCATTTATGAAATTCATGTTTTCCGTACTAACAAAGTATCCGCCGGGAGATAGGTATTGTTAGCGCACACGTTTTCACTCGGTCGCAGCGCAGCGGTACATAAGAGCGCAAAAGACGCGCTCTAAGTGCCGGCGCTGCTCCAACGGTGCGTACACAATACCTATCTCCCGACTGCTTTCTTCCCTAGCCCGAAAATTAAATTTAAACGGAAGGATTAAAATCGGAACTTATCCTATCAGCATTCAGTCCGAGTAACCCTGAATAAAAAAGAGACACTGTAATGGGAAATTTCCCAGATACAGTGCCTCTTTTGCGTGTGATCACTTTGCGATTTTCTATATTACTCTGCTGAGATAGCACCTGTCGGACATGCAGCTTCGCATGCTCCGCAGTCTACACAAGCATCAGCATCGATCTCATATTTGCCATCGCCTTCGGAGATAGCGCCTACTGGACATTCGCCTTCGCAAGAACCACAGCTTACGCATTCATCACTAATTACGTGTGCCATAGTATGTACCCTCCTTTTTTGATTTCCGAAAAAGTCTTGTCCCTTTTCGCTACTCTCATTTTAATACAATGAAGATGAATATACAAGAGATTTACATGTTCTAAATTTAGTACTTATTTGAAAATTTAGAAAAAAATCACTTTATTTTTCGGAATTTTGGTGTATCATAGTACAATATGCAGGATGTTAAAGACCGAATAAAATTATGAGAATGTTTGTTGGATTATATGGAGGCATAGTATGAAAAAGAGAGTATTTATGGCGTTTTTTCTCGCCGTATGTATGGCAGTGGGAGCCTGCGCCTGCAGTTCCGGGGATGATGAGGATGTTTTCACGGGTGATACGCCCGAGGTCCCTGAATGGCAGGAAAATCTGGACGCGATTTCACCGGCGGTGTATTCGGATATCGAAGATCTTGATCTTGAGCCGGGAACCTATATTTCAGTGATCGGAAAAACAGAGAACTCACCTTACTGGAAACAGGTGGCTGCGGGAGTACAGCAGGCGGCTGACGATATCAATGAAAAGCTCGGATACAGCGGAGACGATGCCGTGAAAGTGCTTTTTAACGCTCCTGCGGACAGTGAGGATATCGATGAGCAGGTGAACATTCTGGATGAGGAAATGGCAAGATATCCGGATGTGATCGCGATTGCGAGCATTGACGAAAATGCGTCGGAGGTACAGTTTGACCTCGCTATTTCCAACGGAATCCCGATCGTTGCCTTTGACTCGGGCAACAGTTACCAGGATATCCAGTGTACATGCATGACAGACAACAGCAAAGCAGCTGCGACTGGAGCGCAGAAGCTGTGCGAGGCTATTGAGGAAAGCGGAGAGGTGGCTCTGATCGTTCCTGATTCTGTTTCTGAAAACGCGAAGGAACGTGTGTCAGCTTTCGAGCAGGAGATATCCGGGAATCACGCCGGCGTGTCAGTTGTGGAGACAATCTACATGGATCAGATCGATCAGATCAAGCGCGAGGCTGCCGCAGAGGAACTGGGAGTGAGCGCGGAGGAGCTGAACGCATGGACCGCGGAGGCGTCGGGAGAGCAGGGAGCCATTAATGATGAGAAAGAGCCATCCGCAGATAACGAAGAATCGGAAGACGGCGAGAGCATATCGGAAGAGGCAAAAACCCGTCTGGAAGATATCGATTCCATTGCGGACAGGATGAGCGATGAAGACGCGGTTGTCTATGTCCTTGAGAAGCACCCGGATCTGAAAGGCTGCTTCGGAACGAATGATGAGACAGTACTGCTCGGCGCGCAGGCGCTTAAGAGTATGGAGAAGACGGAAGACATTGTAATGATGGGCTTCGACGCGGGACAGGATCAGCTGAACGCTCTGTCAGACGGCAGCATTGACGGACTTGTCGTACAGAATCCGTTCGGGATGGGATACGCGACAGTTGTAGCGGCGGCGAGAACAGTTCTTGAAATCGGAAATGAAGCTAAGGTAGACACCGGATTTGTATGGGTGGACGCAGAAAATATGGACGATGCCAGCATACAGCCGATGCTGTATGACTGATCGGAAATCAGTAGTAGTAAACAGTTTAGCCCGCTGGGTCCGTAGAAGCAAGCTCAAAATGAGTGAGCCTGGTTTTACGGACCCAGCGGGCTGAAATTTTGCAGCTATAATACTCTGCTGAGCGAGAAGATAAATTCGGTGCCGACGCCCTCGGTGCTGATGACGTTGATATGTTCGTCGTGGGCCTGGATTACTTCTTTTACAATGGACAGTCCGAGACCGGTCCCTTTCTTGTCCTTGCCGCGGGAGAGATCTGACTTGTAGAAGCGCTCCCATATTTTATTCAGATCCTTGCGCGGGATGCCGATGCCGTTGTCCTTTACGGAGATAAAGGCCTTTTCGTTTTTAACGCTGACCTCTATCGTGATAGAAGATTCATTTTCGCTGAATTTGATCGCATTGTCGATCAGGTTATAGAGTACCTGCTGTATCTTGCGCTTATCGGCATAGACGATCACGGAGCCGGGCATCAGGAGGAGCTCGATCGAAATGTGCTTGGGTGTGCATACGGCCTCGAAAGACTCTGCGGTTCCCTTGATCACTTCCTGAATATCGAATTCCGCCTTATTAAGCAACAGTTCTTTTGTATCAAACTCGTTCAATGTCAGCAGATCCCCGGTCAGGTCTGTAAGCCGTTCCGTCTCAAACAGGATGATATTCAGATATTTGCTGTACAGTTCCGGCGGGATCGTACCGTCCGTCATAGCTTCCACGTAGCCTTTGATGGAAGTGAGAGGCGAGCGGAAATCGTGGGATACATTTGCCACGATCTTCTTCTGGTAGTCATCCATATCTTTGAGCTGGGCGGCCATATAGTTAAGGGAGGCCGACAGATATCCCATCTCATCGTGTGTGTAGACAGGGATCTCATAGTCGAGATTCCCCATGGCATACTGCTGCGCTGCTTCGACGATCTTTCTTAAGGGCCGGTAGACAAAGAAATGAAATCCCAGAAGGAAGATAAAAGAGAGCAGGAAAATAACGCACAATGTAATATATACCGGAACCATGATGGGACGGCAGCGGTCTTCGATATTCGAGACCGGGCTGTGGATCAGCAGATATCCTTTTGTCGAGAAACCTTCTGTCACAGGAGCCATCACGGTTATGACTTCTTCATTAAAATAACCGTGATATGTCCCGGAAATATACTGGCTGCCTCCTATCTCGGCCGGATTAAAATCTTCGATCGCGTCGGGCGATGATGTGTTCTCCAGATTGGATGATGTGATCATCGTACCGGAATCATCCACAAACCAGAGAGAGGATTCCAGATAGAGGCGCATGGCCGCCAGCTGCGACTGCACGGCATACAGGGAGGAATCATCCGAGAAGTAAGAGGGAAGATAGTCGCTGGCGATGAGCGTTGCCTCTCTGTAGAGCGTCTGCGACGAGTCCTCCATAAGCCGGTTTGTCACAAGCTGCGTAGTGAGCGTTGCTGTCGTAAACAGGCACAGAAAGCCGAATATAATATAAAGAGCAATAAATTTCAGGTGTAGTATACTTTTCATCTTATTTCAAATCCGTTATTTTGTTTCAAATTTATATCCGATTCCCCAGACTGTGCTCAGGCTCCAGTGCGGATGGTCTTTGATCTTCTCGCGGAGACGTTTGATATGTACGTCGACAGTACGGGTATCTCCCACATATTCGTATCCCCAGATCCTGTCAAGAAGCTGTTCCCGCGTAAAGACCTGATTCGGTGAGGAAGCGAGGCAGTACAGCAGTTCAAGTTCTTTCGGGGGCATCTCCACGTGCTTCTCATCGCAGACGACAGAATAGTTTGTCAGGTTGATCACAAGCCCCTCGTACTCTACGCATTTCGCCTTTTCTTTGTCAGCAGTGTCGGACTTGGCCGGCTGGTAGCGTCTCAGGACAGCCCGGACCCTTGCCACCATCTCTTTGGAGTCAAAGGGCTTCATAATATAATCGTCGGCTCCAAGCTCCAGTCCGAGTACCTTGTCAAATACTTCGCCCTTTGCGGAGAGCATAATGATCGGAGTGGCCGAGCGCGCCCGGATCTCACGGCATACCTGATAACCGTCGATGCCGGGGAGCATCAGATCCAGAAGGATCAGGTTGGGCTGATATGTGTCGAAAGCAGTCAGTGCATCCTCGCCGTTGTATACGATTTTAGTGTCAAAACATTCCTTGGTAAGGTACAGCGAAATAAGTTCAGCTATATTCTCATCGTCGTCGACGATCAGGATCTTCTGTTTCCCTATCATGTTGGGACCTCCTTCATGTTGTCAGAATACTTTATTTCAGTTCTACGATCGTTACACCTGCGTCTCCTTCGCCGAACTCGGCAAGATGGTAGTTTTTCACATGTTTCTGCCGGCGAAGGTACTCGTGGATCCCTTTTCTCAGAGCTCCGGTACCCTTGCCGTGAACGACTCTCACGGTATTCAGGTGTGAGAGCAGGGCGTCGTCGAGATATTTGTCAAGTTCTGCTACCGCTTCATCTACGGTTTTCCCGAGCAGATTGATCTCGGGGCTCACGGAGAGAGATTTGCTCATGCCGATCCTGCCCTTTGAAGTGCGGTTTAATTTCTTCGGTGCATATGGCGAAGGCTCTTCTACGATCTCAAGGTCAGAGATGTTGACCTGGGATCTGAGGATTCCCATCTGCACGGTGACGTTGCCGCGTGAATCGGGCAGAGACTGTACGGTTCCGGTCAGATTCATACTAAGTACTTTCACGGTCTCTCCGAGCTTGAATTCTTCCGGCTTATGTGCTTTCTTCGCCTTGCGGGAAGGGGAAGCCGCAGGAGTCGTGTCTTTTATCTTTTTGCGCAGACGTTCACGCTCCTTCTCCATCTCTGCCGCGGAGATGTTTTCTTTGCCGAATTTGTGGAAGTTACGGATCGTCTCGTCAGCTACTTCTTTTGCCTCCCGGAGAATGGCGTTGGCTTTTTCATTCGCCTCCCGGAGAATGCGGTCTCTCTGCTCCTCCAGCTTTTCCTGACGCTTCTCGGCCTGTGCTTTCAGGGCTTCTGTTTCTCGGCGGTAAGCGGCGATTTCTTCCCGTTCCTTTTCGATCGTCCGCCGGCTTGTCTCCAGGTCGGTGAGCAGGTCTTCAAAGGAGATATCCTGTTCGCTGAGCCGCTTTCTGGCATCTTCGATAATAAAATCAGGCAGTCCCAGTTTGCCGGAGATGGCGAAAGCGTTACTCTTTCCGGGAATACCGATGAGCAGCCGGTAAGTCGGGCGGAGACTCTCTACATCGAATTCACAGCAGGCATTCTCCACGCCCGGCGTAGAAAGGGCGTATACCTTCAGCTCGCTGTAGTGTGTGGTCGCCATTGTGCGTATATTTCTCTTGTGCAGGTAAGAGAGGATGGATGTGGCAAGGGCGGCGCCTTCCGTGGGGTCCGTGCCGGCTCCGAGCTCATCAAAGAGCACAAGAGAACGTTCGTCTACTTTCTTCAGGAAAGAGACGATATTCGTCATGTGAGATGAAAATGTACTCAGGCTCTGCTCTATACTCTGCTCGTCCCCGATGTCGGCATATACCTGATGGAATACGGCGAGCTCCGAGCGGTCACCCGCAGGGATGTGGAGTCCTGCCTGCCCCATCAGAGTGAAAAGCCCGACCGTTTTAAGAGAAACGGTTTTGCCTCCGGTGTTAGGCCCGGTGATTATGAGTAATGTAAAATCTTCCCCGAGGGATACCGTGATAGGGACGACAGTCTTCTCATCGAGCAGCGGATGGCGGCCTTCCCGTATATGGATACGTCCCTCCTCATTGAGTACCGGACGGCTTCCTCTCATCGCCAGAGCGAGGGCGCCTCTTGCAAATATAAAGTCCAGATCCGTCATAGCGCGGTAATCTGCGCGTATTTCTTCGATATACTGCGCGGCCTCCTCGCTCAGCCGGGCAAGGATCACCTGGATTTCCTCCTGTTCCTTTGCATACAGCTCTTTTAAGTCATTGTTCAGCTTTACCACTGCCATCGGTTCGATGAACAGAGTAGAACCGGTGGAGGACTGGTCGTGGATCAGTCCCTGTACCTGTGAGCGGTACTCGGCCTTTACCGGGATGCAGTAACGGTCGCCGCGCATGGTGATGATAGGATCCTGCAGATAGGTGCGGAGAGAGCCGTTGACCAGTCCGTTTAAGGTCGTGTGGATCTTATCATTGATGCTGCCCATGCTCCGGCGGATATGCTTCAGTGTACTGCTGGCGTCATCGCTTATCTCATCTTCTGAAATGATGCACCTCTCAATCTCGTTTGAGAGGGTGGTGAGAGGCTCGAGCCGGTCAAAATAGGCGTCCAGACAGTCCGCCGAATCTTCCTGTGTGTCGTGGCGTCCGTAGGACTTTGCGCGAGCGGCGTTTGCCAGCAGCCTGCAGATGCGCAGAAGTTCGGTAATGCTCAGTGCTCCGCCGATTTCAAGCCGCTTCATGGACTCCTCCACAGGCGCGGCGTCGGAAAAAGAGATCCGTCCTTTTCTGACGATACGGGTGTATGCCGCAGCGGTCTGTTCCTGATATGTGTTTATCTTCTCAAGATCCGTCATGGGTTTCAGACGCCGGCATAACTGCCTGCCGCGGAAAGAGCCGGCTTCTTCTTCCAGACGTGAGATGATCTTGTCAAATTCAAGTTTGGTGAGTGTTTTCTGATTCATATATTCCCCTTTATAGATATCGTCCCGCCCCGCCGTTTACGGTATGGCGGCAGCTGAAATTTCGAATGGATACATAATATTCTACCCCATTATTTCAATAAAGAAAAGTCTTTTCCAAATGATTGAACTATCTGCCTGAATCGGTTATACTAGAATCTGGAGGAAACAGATCCATGCCAGACGATAAAGATCAGATTCCAAAACCGGATGAAAGCCCGGAAGAGAAGAAATATTCTTTTTTGCAAGAGACGATAAAACCAAAACCAATCAGCAGGCAGCAGCTCGCAAAACAGCTTGTGCGGATCGCGATATACGGCGTGATCCTCGGAGCTTTTGCCTGCCTTGGTTTTTTTGCGCTTAAACCGTGGATGCAGGATCTGTTCAGAGGAAATCTTGAGACAGTGACTATCCCCGAAGATGAGGAACCGTCAGAAGACGAGGACGCTTCACAGGGAGAAGAAACGGATTCGGCAGCTGTTACAGAGGCAGAGGATTTCCAGCAGATCATAGACTCCATGAACGAAAGAGCGGAAGAGGCAAAAAAAGGCATTGCCACAGTTCAGCAGGTCTCAGACCAGACGGACTGGGATGCCGAGATGACAGGTATCGGTCAGAGTGTAACAGGAGTGATCACCGCGGATAACGGTCAGGAACTTCTGATTCTCGCAGACAGCTCCATCTGCACGGATGCGTCAGAGTGGACGGTTACGTTTGACGACGGGAAAAGCTATACGGCTGCGCTTAAGAAAAAGGACCTGAACACCGGTCTTGCCATGTTCAGTGTATCACGCGGAAATATCTCGGATACCACATGGAATGCAATCAAAGTATCTGTACTGGGAAATTCAAATCTGGTAAAGCAGGGGGACGTCGTAATGGCCCTGGGCACTATGTTTGGTTATCCGGACGGAATGAGTTACGGAATGATCAGCTCTGCGGATTATAAGACGGCGTTTTATGACGGAGAATGCGACGTCCTTGCGACGGATATCGTATCAGAGACACGGGGGACAGGCGTACTGTTCAATATAGACGGAGAGGTCATAGGACTGATCTCTCCGACGGTCTGGAACGACAATGACAGCAATGCGGCAAACGCCTATGCCATCTCTGATCTGAAATCAGTGATAGAGATCATGGCAAACGGCGAGAGCGTGCCGTACATCGGGATTTACGGAACTACAGTGACGGCAGAGCTTGAGAAAAAGCAGGGAATGCCGTCAGGAGTGTATGTGGTGGATGTAGACCCGGATTCTCCGGCGATGGAGGCGGGAATCCAGAGTGGAGATATTATCTGCCAGGTCGGAGATGACAGTGTGTCCAGTATCATGACATATCAGAGCGCGGTCCTTAAGATAAAAGCCGGCGGACAGGTCACAGTCAGAGGAATGCGCCTCGGGGCAGACGGGTATGTAGATGTGAAGTTTACCGTAACGGCGGGAAGCAGGGAGCAGTCCGGCCAATAATCTGATCAGGACAATAACTTTAATTATAGAAAGAGGAACAACATGAGATATATTAACGGATTACATGAAGGCGAGACAATAAGGAATGTCTATCTCTGCAAGGGAAAACGTTCCGCGGAGACAAGGAACGGGAAACCTTACGACAATCTGATCCTGCAGGATAAGACAGGGACCCTGGACGGCAAAGTCTGGGATCCGAATTCTCAGGGGATCGCCGATTATGACGAGAAAGACTTTATCGAGGTCTATGGCGATGTGATCAGCTATAACGGCAATCTCCAGCTCAACATCAGACAGATACGGAAAGCGGAAGA
Source organism: uncultured Lachnoclostridium sp. (assembly GCA_946491795.1). Taxonomy (GTDB): domain Bacteria; phylum Bacillota; class Clostridia; order Lachnospirales; family Lachnospiraceae; genus Mediterraneibacter; species Mediterraneibacter gallistercoris. Next base: position 94,304 of record CAMLYF010000003.1, read on the forward strand.
GGGCGAGTATGAGCCGGCCGACTATATGCCTACCACAGACAAGAATGTAGAAAAGATGTATGCAGGACTGACGGCGTATATCGGAAAGATATCAAATACGTGGCTGAGACAGCTCCTGGAATATTATTTTGTCAAAGATGAGGGATTCATCAGGAAATTCAAAGCACATTCAGCCGCGAAGACAGTGCATCACGGGTTCTCGGGTGGACTTCTGGAGCATACGCTCAGCGTTGTCCATATGTGCGATTATTTCGCGGGAGCATATCCGATACTGAACAGAGACCTGCTGATCACCGCGGCAATCTGCCACGATATCGGCAAGATAAAAGAGCTTTCTTCGTTCCCGGATAATGACTATACGGACGAGGGACAGCTTATAGGCCATATCGTGATCGGCGTTGAGATGGTGGACGAGGCGATCCGGTCAATCCCGGATTTTCCGGAGCGTCTTGCAAATGAGCTGAAGCACTGTATCATCGCACATCACGGAGAACTGGAGTACGGCTCTCCGAAGAAGCCTGCCCTGGCAGAAGCGATGGCGCTCAATCTGGCAGACAATGCAGACGCCAAGATGCAGACTCTGACGGAGATATTTAAAGGGAAGACAGGAACAGAATGGCTGGGTTATAACAGGCTGTTTGAGTCGAACTTAAGAAGAACATCAGGAGCATAAAATGCAGAAAAATGATACAGCGGTTATCGAGATCACGGATATCGGTTCCGGCGGGGAAGGAATCGGGAAAGCTGACGGCTACACACTCTTTGTGAAGGACGCCGTGATCGGTGACAAAGCGGAAGTAAAGGTCATAAAGGCAAAGAAAAATTACGGTTATGCAAGACTTATGAAAGTGATTGAGCCGTCCCCGTACCGGGTTGAGCCCAGATGCAGGTTCGCGCGCAGATGCGGAGGGTGCCAGATCCAGGAGATGTCCTATGACAGGCAGCTCGCGTTTAAAGAGCAGAAGGTACGGAGCAATCTGGAGCGCATTGGAGGCTTTGCGCCGGAGCTGATCGATCGTATCATGGAACCGATCGTAGGAATGGAAGATCCGTTCGGTTACCGCAATAAGGCTCAGTTCCCGTTCGGAACGGATAAAGAAGGGAATCCGGTCACCGGATTTTATGCCGGACGGACTCATGATATCATCGCAAATACAGACTGCGCCCTCGGAGTGCCGGTAAATAAAGAAATTCTTGAGATTGTTCTCGCTTTTATGAAGAAATATAAAATTCCATCCTATGATGAGAAGACCGGAAAGGGGCTGATCCGCCATGCTCTGATCCGTTATGGATTTACGACGAAAGAGATTATGGTCTGTCTTGTGATAAACGGTACAGAGATTCCTCATGCAGAAGACCTGATTCAGACATTGACAACAATTCCGGGAATGACCAGCATCACAATCAGTGTGAACACACGCCGGACGAATGTGATCATGGGAGATTCCTATGAGGTGCTGTGGGGACAGGGCTATATCACAGATTATATTGGCAAGATCAGATATCAGATCTCGCCCCTGTCTTTTTATCAGGTCAATCCGGCACAGACGGAAAAGCTGTATTCACTGGCTCTGGAATACGCGGGACTGAAAGGGGACGAGACGGTGTGGGATCTCTATTGCGGGATTGGCACGATCTCGTTATTTTTGGCTCAGTGCGCAAAGAAAGTGTACGGAGTGGAGATCATACCGCAGGCGATCCGCGACGCGCGGGAGAATGCTCGGATAAACGGAATTGAGAACGCAGAGTTCTTTGTAGGAAAGGCGGAGGAAGTGCTGCCAGAATATTATGAAGAATATGCCCGGAAATACGGCGGCAAAGCGGCGCGGGCAGATGTGATCGTGGTAGATCCGCCGCGCAAGGGCTGCGATGAGGTGCTTCTGGATACGATCGTGAAGATGGCGCCGGAGAAAGTGGTATACGTCAGCTGCGATCCCGCGACACTGGCAAGAGACCTGAAAATATTGTGCGGGAACGGATATGAACTGAAACGGGTCAGGGCTGTCGACCAGTTTCCGATGTCGGTACATGTGGAGACTGTGGCATTATTGGATTTCGCACTTTAAAGTATTGAAGTATCATTATGATTGTGCTATACTTGACGGGAACAAGTCTTGAATTGGAGGATGAACAGACATGGAAAGTAGAATCAGCGGACATACACAGCTTTATGCATTGATCGGATCTCCGGTGGGACATTCGGGTTCCCCGGCGATGTATAATTACAGCTTTGATAAACTCGGGATCGACGCGGCATATCTTGCCTTTGACGTTCCGGTTGAAAAGACAGAGAAAGCAGTCGAGGCGCTGCGCACGCTTCACGCAGGCGGATTTAACGTGACGATGCCGTGCAAGACTGCAGTGGCACAGCTTGTGGACAAGCTTTCACCGGCAGCGGAGCTGGTCGGAGCCTGCAATACGGTTGTCTTTGAGGAAGACGGAACGATGACCGGACATATGACAGATGGAATCGGATTCGTGCGCAACCTTAAGGAGCACGGAGTTGATATCAAAGGAGAGAAGATCGTTCTCCTCGGTACAGGCGGCGCTGCTACGGCGATTGCGGTACAGGCGGCGCTGGACGGCGTGGCGGAGATCGCGATCTTTAACCGGAAAGATGAATTCTACGCAAACGGCGAGAAGACAGTGGAGAAGATCAAAAAATCAGTACCGTCGATACAGAAAGTATATATTGAAGATCTTGACGATACAGAACTTCTGGGACAGGTGATCGCAGAGAGCGATATCCTCATCAATGCAACCCGCGCGGGCATGAGCCCTATGCAGGACGTGATTCCGGTTCCGGCAGAGTTCCTTCGTCCGGAGCTGGCCGTTGCAGACGTAGTATATAATCCGAAGGAGACACTTCTGATCAGAAAGGCAAAAGAAGCCGGCTGCCGTGCGGCTGTAGGCGGAAGCGGCATGCTTCTCTGGCAGGGAGTGGCTGCTTTTGAACTGTTCACAGGACAGGAGATGCCTGTGGAGGAAGTTCGGGAGAGATTCTTCGAGTAGAAAAACCCGGGAGCTTTTGGGACATTTTATCTGTCCCGAAAGCTCCCGGGTTATTTTTAAATATAAGTTTTATTCTTTTCTGCTGAGGCGCTCCACAATTTCAGGAAATTCCATACCATGGGATGCTTTCACGAGAATGGTGTCGCCTTCTCTGAGCACGTTTTTGGCATCTTCAAAGAATTCGGCTTTTGTCTTATAATGGTGTATTTCCATGCCGGCGGACGGAGTTCCATTCTCAGCTTCTGTGCTGTTTACTGTCTCCCGGGCTCCGCGGGCGATTTCCGCGCTTAAATCTCCGATGCAGATCAGGACGTCGATCTCTTTTTCGGCGGCGTGGACACCCACAGTATAGTGCATTTTCTTTTCGTCAGCACCTAGTTCGAACATATCTCCCAACACTGCTACGGTTCTTGTATCTGCATAGGCCAGTACATCTAAAGAAGACTTCATTGACGCCGGATTTGCATTGTAGCAGTCGTCAATGACTGTATAGCATTTGCCTTCGATGAGGTTGTTGCGCCCTGCGATCGGTACGTTTGACACAATACCCTGTGCAATTTCTTCATCTGTCAGTCCGAGAGCGTATCCCACAGCGGTTGCGGCAAGCGCATTGTATACCATGTGTCTGCCCGGGATTGAGATATGGGCGTCAAATGAAGATACAGGAGTGACAAAGTGAACATCTGTACCTTTCAGTCCCCTGCCTGTGACCTGTTCTGCGTGGAACGGGCAGGAAGCGTCAAGCCCGAAACAGACCGGAGTGAGACCGTTCTGCGGAGTAAAGCCGCGCAGCTTATCGTCATCTCCGTTTACAATGATCGTGCCCTCCGGGTTCATGTAGTCGATCATCTCGGTCTTAGCTTTGAGAATTCCGTCTCTGGAGCCGAGACTTTCTATGTGCGCCACGCCGATGTTTGTAAACACGCAGATATCGGGGCGGGCAATCTTAGCCAGACGGGTCATCTCGCCGAAATTGCTGATCCCCATTTCCAGCACCGCTACTTCATGCTCCTCGCGGATATTGAATACTGTAAGCGGGAGCCCGATCTCGTTGTTAAAGTTGCCCTCTGTCTTGAGAACAGAATATTTCTGGGACAAGACGGATGCGATCATTTCTTTCGTGCTCGTTTTTCCAACACTTCCGGAAATACCGACCACTTTGATATCCAGAGAACGGCGGTAATGCTCCGCGATATCTTTCAGCGCCTGCTCGCAGGATGCGACACGGATGTATGGATAATCCACATCGCCGAGATCCTGCTCGGAAACGGAACAGAGAGCCCCCTTTTCCATCACCTGAGGGATAAAAGAGTGGCCGTCTACCCGGGCGCCTTTGATTGCCACGAAGAGGCTGTCCTTTTCGGCCTTCCGGCTGTCGATAACAACGCCTGACACTTCACGGGCCGCTGCAGCCGGATCACCGTGGTAGACACCGCCGCATGCCGCGGTAATTTCCTGTAATGACATATGTTTCATAAAAGTCAGTTCCTTTCCTGTGTGATCCGTATATAATGCTCAGTCTGAGTACCGTGCTTCAATAGATTTCTGAATAATCAGTTCGCACAGATCACCGTATTCGATACCTGCCACTTTCGCTTCCTTTGGCAGCAGGCTGGCCGCGGTCATGCCCGGCAGCGTATTCATTTCCAGACAGTACAGATTTCCCTGGTCATCCAGAAGGAAGTCCGCGCGGCTGTAGACATTTAACTTAAGTGCGTGGAATGCCTTTACGGTAAGTTTCATCATGCGCTCTTCGATATCTTTCGGAATATCGGCGGGGCAGACTTCATCGGTTGCACCGTCCTGATATTTATTCGCATAGTCGAAGAAACCTGTCTTCGGAATGATCTCGATGGGCGGCATTGCCTTTCCGTCGATGATGCCGCAGGCAAATTCCCGTCCTTTGATAAACGTCTCGATCACGACTTCATCTTCATACCGGAAAGATTTTTCCAGTGCCTCTTCGTATTCGTCTTCTGTATTGACAATATAAACGCCGATGCTGGAACCGCCGGAGCACGGTTTAACGACCACCGGCAGTGAGAGACCCATAGATGCAAGTGAACGGTCTGCGTCGTTTTTGTGAAGACATACGCCGTCCGGAGTATCGATTCCCGCCTGGAGAAATACCTGCTTTGTAAATCCTTTGTCCATTGCGACCGCACATCCGAGGGAATCCGGTCCCGTATAACGGATACCGAGCAGGTCAAAGGTTGCCTGAAGCTTTCCATTCTCACCTTCTCCGCCGTGGAGCCCGAGAAATGTGATGTCCGCCAGCCGGCAAAGTTCGATTACATTCGGTCCGAGGAAACAGTCAGACTGGTCCGGCCGGGAGGCCTTGACGGCCGCGAGATCCGGTTCTTCCTCGCTGATGTTCTTCGCAATTTCCAGTCCGTGTCCGGGCATTGTGAATACATCCTCCAGATTCTCAGGTGCATTTTCAAGTCCCAGAAATACATCCAGAAGAAATGCATCGTGTCCTCTTTCCAACAGTGTCCGGCAGATCCCGGCAGCAGAGGCGAGAGAAACGTCCCGTTCTGTGCTTAACCCTCCGGCCAGTACGATAATTTTCATGATACTTATACTCCTTTATGATTTTTATATATTCTGATTTGCCTCATTGAGCAGCTGTGTCTTTGTATCATAGAGCTTCTGAGAAAGATCTACATATACTTTATGCGGATTGAAGAGACGCTTTGTCTCATCCCACAGCGTATCCTTTTCCTGCCTGCAGAATTCCGCGATCTCCTTGACAGACGGTGAAGTATATTTACATTCGCCCCTGATAAATACAGGTTTTAAGATTTCCTTCATCGTGTACGTGCCCCCTGCAAGACGCGTCTTCTTCCAGGTCGCGTTCGGATCAAAGAGCAGCAGGTCTTTGGATGTATCGTACTCTTCGCCGACAAAACAGATGAGATCCGCGCGCATCTTGCCGGTCTCTTTGTCATAGATACGGTAAATGGTCTTGTTACCGGGATTTGTGATCTTTTCCACATTCTCCGAGATCTTGATCTTCGGTATGAATTCACCTTCTTCATTCTGGATTGCCGCAAGCTTGTATACGCCTCCAAATGACGGACAGTCTTTTGAGGTGATCAGGTTAGTTCCCACACCCCAGGAGGTTATGGCAGCGCCCTGAAGCTTCAGGTCGTTGATCAGGAGCTCGTCAAGATCATTTGACGCGGCGATGACCGCATCGGTAAATCCGGCTTCGTCCAGCATTTTTCTCGCTTTTTTGGACAGGTAGGCAAGGTCGCCGGAGTCCAGACGGATGCCGTAGCTCTTCGGATGGATACCCGCGTCGCGCATCTCTTTAAATACGCGGATCGCATTCGGGACGCCGGACTTTAATGTGTCATATGTGTCCACAAGCAGCGTACATGCGTTGGGATAAAGCCGCGCATATTCTTTGAACGCTGTGTACTCGTCTTTGAAGCTCATGATCCAGCTGTGCGCGTGGGTTCCCATTACCGGCACATCGAACATCTCGCCTGCGAGCACGTTGGATGTACCTACACAGCCGCCTATGATGGCAGCTCTGGCGCCGTACAGACCTGCGTCGGGGCCCTGCGCGCGGCGCAGTCCGAATTCCATGACTCCGTCGCCCTGCGCGGCATGTACCACGCGGGAAGCTTTCGTGGCGATCAGGCACTGATGATTGATGATCGTCAGTATAGCGGTCTCCACAAGCTGAGCCTCCATGATCGGCGCAACAACTTTGATCAGAGGCTCCCGCGGAAAGATCACGCTTCCCTCGGGAATGGCATAGATATCGCCGCTGAAGTGGAAGCCGCTTAAATAATGAAGAAAGTCCTCGCTGAAGATGCCGAGTCCTCTCAGATAATCCACATCTTCATAGGAGAAATTCAGATTCTTGATGTAATCGATGACTTGTTCCAGTCCGGCCATGATGGAATAGCCGCCTTTGTTCGGGTTGTCCCGGAAGAACATGTCAAAGATGACAGTCTCGTTTTCCTGTGTCTCAAAATAGCCCTGCATCATAGTAAGCTCATAGAGATCCGTGAGCAGGGTGAGATTCTGTGCGCTCATGATATTTTCCCTCTTTTCATTTTGTACGGACGCCGGAATGCGGCGCTGGCCCGTGATTTGCGGCGTCGGGAAACGCGCAAAGCGGGATCCCTGCCGTTTTTTTTCTTTACGATTATAGCACAAGACAGTGTAATCTTCTACAAATTTTGAAATTCACACCGGGAAGAAAAGAAAACAGCCGGCAGATATGTACTGTGATCAGGCGAAAGAGTACGCGCTGATATCTAATACATATTTACCGGCAGATAATTCTTTTTTTAGGAAAACTACGGAGCCTATACAAGCTCTGCGTTTTTATGAATCGTCTCACGGATTATATTTTCGACATAATCCCCGATATGCCTCTTTGTCTCTTTATCCAGCTCATTCGGGTAAATCGGTTTCCCGTATTCGATTACAACATGTGTTTTCTTTATTTTCGGAAAATGGTTTTCGAAGATCTCTGCTGTATTGTTCATTGAGATGGGAACAACCGCACATCCGGTCTTTGTGGCAATCTTGAGCGCTCCGTCGCGGAAAGGAAGCATGCTCAGTTCTTCCCCGCGGTTGCGTGTCCCTTCCGGGAAAACACAGATAGAGATGCCGTTCTTGATATCATCGATTGCCTGAAGGATTGTTTTCAGGCCTTCCTTCGGATTCTTCCGGTCGAGGAAGAGACAGTGCAGTCTTTTCATCCAGGACGTGAGAGTCAGATAACGGTCCATTTCTTTCTTGGCGATATAGCCGGTAACCCGCCTGCACCGGCTGTAAGTCAGCAGAATGTCAAAATAACTGCGGTGGTTGCCGATGAACAGTACCGGCTCGTCAGGTACATTTTCCTCACCGATCACAGTTGTTTTCACCCCTGTTATCCCGAGAATCATCTTGAATGCCCACTGTACGATACGCAGAGAGCTTATATCGCTTGCATAAGGGTTAAATTTGTGAAGGATCCGTTCCACGATAAGCACCGGAATGGTCACGATCAAAAACAGGATCACAAAAACTACAATACATATAAAACGAATCATGTGTCAGTCCTCAATTTTTCTTTCTGTAAATTCACGAAGAGGGCGCATACCGCCCCTCGCTCAATTATACCGCTGACATATGGAAAATACAAGAAAAATGCGTCCGCTATTCGATCAATATATTTCCACTGTAGCACCATCTGTTCAAGAAAGATGGAATTGACATATCTGAGGGGCAGGCTTCATATGATATATGGAAAAATGCTGTGAGGACAGGGGAATGAAACATCTGAGGGCGTCCTGTGTCATCTGGCTCCTGCCGGTCCTTATCACCGGGCTTTCGGCCGGCTGTGTCAGCCGGTACGGGGAGGATCAGAAGCTGCGGGATCTTGAGTTCGCGGTGGTGGACAGGGAGGATGAACCGGAAGAGCTGAGCGCGATGATCGAAGAAGAGAAAGAGCATCCGTTTGAGATGATCTATGTGGATCAGGGGCAGCTCTATATAGCGGAGGGATACGGGGAACAGCCCACTACAGGCTACAGTGTGGAGGTGAAGGAGCTGTACGAGACAGAAGATACCGTCCGTATCCGCACGAATCTTCTGGGCCCCGGGAAAGAGGAGGACATAAAGGAGATCGCCACATTTCCCTATGTGGTCGTACAGCTTGAATATATAGACAAAGACGTCTTGTTTGATTGAGGAGGAGAGATATGGAGCTGATCAGAAAACCGATTCATTACACGCAGGAGGGAAAGAGCATCTTCGACCAGTTTTATCTGGACGAGGACTATAATGTGCCGGATCAGAAAGAAGATGTAAAAAGGATCATTCAGGGGAAGGCAGAGCTCAGGGCCGAGGATATCCGGCCGGTGGAGAACTATGTCAAGATCGCGGGCAAGATGTATTTTACTATTCTGTACATGACCTCGTCGGGAGATCCGAAGCCTGCCGTACTGGAAGGCAAACTGCCGTTTGAGGAGATGGTATATGCGGAGAGCGATGGAAATGAGTCCTTTTACCTGAGAAATGTAAGGACAGAGTTTACAGCCTCGGTGGTTCATTCCCGGAAGCTGAGTCTGAGGATCATGGCGGAGATTGAGATCGGGAGAGAATGGATCCGGGACGAGGAGCTGACGGAAAATATTGAGAGCGACATACCGGTCTATCGAAAGACGCGGAAAATGAATCTGCTCCGGCTGGCTGTGTCGAAGAAAGATACATACCGGATCAAGGAAGAGGTGACGCTGCCGGGTACAAAAGAGAGCATCGGGCAGGTGCTGCTCACCGACGTGAGCGTCAGAAAGCTGGATATCCGGACAGGACAGGATGAGATCCTGCTCAGAGGCGAGATGCTCGTATTCTGCATGTATCTGTCGGCTGAGGAGAAGCCGGACTGGATTGAGCAGAGCGTACCCTTTGAAGGAAGAGTTCTCTGTGACGGCGTGTCAGAGAACATGTATTATCACATCCAGCACTCACTTGAGGATATGCTGGCGGATATCCGGCTGGACGAGGACGGAGAGATGCGTGTTATCGGCATCGAGGCTACGCTTGCGCTTCGGATGAATATTTATGAAGAAGAAGAGACTGAAATATTAAGCGATATGTATTCTCTGGAACAGCAGTGTGTCTTTGACACGCAGGAGACTGTACTGGAAGAGCTCCTGATGCAGAACCAGTCAAAATGCAAAATATCGGAGAGGCTGTCTCTTCCGGAGCTGAAAGAAGATGTATTGCAGATCCTTCACAGCCGGGGCAGTATCCAGGTAGAGAGCGAGCAGCATATATCAGAAGGAATACGCGTAGAAGGCATCCTGCATCTGTCATTTCTGTATCTGCGGGGCGATGATACCGAGCCTTATGGAAGCTGGCAGGGAATGATCCCGTTTTCATGGCTGATCGAGTATTCGGATATGCCTGAGAAAGTGAGCAGCAGTCTTTCCTACCATGTGGAGCAGCTTGCCGTAACACTTGCCGGGAGTGAGGCGGTCGAGGTCAAGGCGATCCTGTCGTTTGATGTATTTCTGAGGAAGCTTATTCCTGTTGAGATGATCACAAATGTCAGCATGGAACCGCTCAATATGGAAGAGTTGTCCGAACAGCCGGGAATCGTGGGACATATTGTGCAAAACGGCGAAGATCTTTGGAGCCTTGCAAAAAAATATATGACAACTATTGACGGAATCCGGGAGATAAATGGTCTAAATGATGAAAAAGTCTCACCGGGGGATAAACTGTTGATTTTTAAGGAGAATGTGAGTATACTGTAAGCACAATGTATACAAGATACAGAACACAATCTTAGTATGGAGGACACAGGATGAATCAGATCGAACTGAAAGCACTGGCAAAGATCAATCTGGGACTGGATGTACTTGGGAAAAGAGAAAACGGCTATCATGATGTACGGATGATCATGCAGTCTATATATTTATATGATGAAGTTAAAATTGAAAAGAAAGACACGCCGGAGATCGAGGTGGTGTCAAACCTGAATTTCCTGCCCACGGGAGAGGACAATATCGCATACAAAGCAGCCCGTCTCCTGCAAGAGGAATTCAAGATCAGCGACGGCGTGAAGATCACTCTGAAAAAGCATATTCCGGTGGCCGCAGGACTGGCTGGAGGCAGTTCCAATGCAGCCGCCGTGCTGTTCGGTATGAACCGGATGTTCCGTCTGGGATTGTCACAGAAGAGCCTGATGGAGCGGGGAGTGAAGCTGGGCGCCGATGTCCCCTACTGTATCATGCGGGGTACGGTGCTCGCCGAGGGCATCGGCGAGGAGCTGCATAAGCTGCCGGCTATGCCGAAATGTACAGTGCTGATCGCGAAACCGCCTGTCAGTGTGTCCACAAAGACAGTATATGAAGCTCTGGATTCAAAAGAAATCACAGAGCATCCTGACATTGACGGCATCATAGAGGGACTGGAGCGGCAGGATCTCAAAAAGATTGCCGGCTGCATGGGAAATGTCCTTGAAGATGTTACCATACCGATGCATCCTGTCATTGATGAGATCAAGCAGGTGATGAAGGACTGCGGAGCGCTGGGAGCCATGATGAGCGGCAGCGGTCCGACAGTGTTCGGCCTGTTTGAGAGCCGTGCGGGAGCGCGGGACGCGCAGAGGCGCATCAGAGAAAAAGCACTGACCAGGCAGGTCTATGTGACGAATATACATAGTGTGAGGAGGAATCAGAATGCCGATTGATTTTGAAGTTACGATGAATGAATATCTGCCGCTTCGCGATGTGGTGTTCAATACCCTTCGCAGGGCGATCCTGCGCGGAGAATTAAAACCGGGCGAGCGTCTGATGGAGATACAGCTTGCAAACAAGCTGGGAGTGAGCCGTACGCCGATCCGCGAGGCAATCCGAAAGCTGGAACTGGAAGGTCTTGTACTCATGATCCCGAGAAAGGGAGCGGAAGTGGCGGAGATCACAGAAAAGAATCTGAGGGACGTACTGGAAGTGCGCTGTGCCCTGGAAGAGCTGGCAGTACAGCTTGCCTGTGACAGGATCGACAAAGATAAGCTGAAAGAACTCCACGCTGCAGCGGATCATTTCCGTGAGATACTTGACAGTGATGATATCACGGCTATCGCCGAGGCAGACGAGGCATTTCACGATGTGATCTTTGCCGCCACGGACAATAACCGTCTGATCCAGCTTTTGAATAATTTAAGAGAGCAGATGTACCGCTACCGGATCGAGTATCTGAAGAAGAAAGAGTGCCATCCGCAGCTTTTGGAAGAACACGCTGCGATCATGAAAGCCATAGAGGAGCATGACAAGGAAAAGGCGACGCAGATTACGATCCAGCATATCGCCAACCAGGCGGATACTGTGGTGGACACACTGCGGCACCGGTAAAGAATCCGGCTGAACCTCAGGAAAATGCGGCAGGAAATTTACAGGACTTTGCGTATATTTCTCCGTGATCTGTCCATACTCTCCATATCAGGTGAAAAGATATGGAGGAATACATATGGACATTACAGAGAGGTTCTACAGAAATGTTGAGAAACATGCCGTAAAGATATGCTTTGTACTTGCGGTTATACTGGCGTCAATGATCACGTCGGGAATATATTTCAGAGTGGATGCGGCGGCTCAGGAAAAACTGCAGGAGCATCTGGCGCAGGAGGTGCTGCGTTTCCATGTGCTCGCCAACAGCGACAGTGACGAAGATCAGGAGCTGAAGCTGCAGGTGAGAGATGCAGTCCTTGAGTATATGGAAGAAAATATGCCGGAGGAAGACAGCGCTGATGCTGTAAAAGACTGGGCACGGACGCATATTGATGAAATAGAGGATGTAAGCCGCGGCGTCATTGCAGAGGACGGAGCTGATTATCCGGTAAGCGCAGCGGTGACAACCTGCTGGTTCCCGGACAAAAGCTACGGCGACGTTACATTTCCGGCAGGAAACTATGAGGCTCTCCGAATTGAGATCGGTGAGGCCAAAGGCCACAACTGGTGGTGCGTGCTTTATCCGGGACTGTGCTTTATGGATACCGTAAATGCAGTTGTACCGGATGAGGGAAAACAGCAACTGAAAAATGTTTTGACAGAAGAGGAGTATTCCAGGATTACAGCTGATACAGACTTCAAGATCAGCTGGTTTTTCTGGCGAAAATAGAGCTATGACAGAATTTTTAATCAGACATTTTATAAAAGACTATAAAGATGTGGAGAAGATATCCGTGCGGACCGCATATGGAGTGCTGGCCAGCATTGTGGGTATCTTCTGCAATGTTTTTTTGTTTGCAGTAAAATTTGTGGTAGGACTTGTCCTCCACAGTGTATCCGTTACGGCGGACGCATTTAACAACTTATCAGACGCAGGTTCGTCCATTATCAGTTTTGTCGGTGTGAAGATGGCGGAGAAGCCTGCGGACAAGGATCATCCTTTCGGCCACGGGAGGATCGAGTACATAGCGGCGCTGGTCGTATCATTCCTTGTACTTGAAGTAGGTTTTACATTCCTGAAAGATTCTTTCGGGAAGATCCTGCATCCGGAGACAATGAATTTCCAGATCGTCTCGGTCGTTATCCTGATCCTTTCCATAGCGGTAAAGCTGTGGCTCGGCCTGTTTAACCGGAAACTGGGAGAGAAGATAGACTCAAAAGTGATGATGGCCGTATTTACGGATTCCATGGGCGATGTGATCACTACATCGGCTACGATCCTGTCGCTGATCTTCTTTGCGGTTACGGACATCAATATCGACGGAATCGTAGGTGTGGGCGTGGCGCTTGTCGTTATGTGGGCCGGTGTGGGTATTGCGAAAGACACGCTGGAGCCGCTGATCGGGCAGGCCATCGATCCGGAAGTGTACGGGGAGATCAAACACTTTGTGGAAAAATATGACGGTATTGAAGGAACTCATGATCTGATCGTACATAACTACGGGCCGGGACGCAGTATGGCGTCGATCCATGCGGAGGTGCCCAATGACGTGGACATCGAACAGTCCCATGAGATCATTGACCGTATCGAGAGGGACGCGGTGAAAGAGCTGGGGATTTTCCTTGTGATCCATATGGATCCGGTGGAGATGAAAGATAAGAGAGTACTGAAGATCCGTGATAAGACAGTACAGCTTCTGCACGATCTGGATCCTGCGTGTACGATCCACGATTTCCGTATGGTGCCGGGAGAAAACCAGACGAATCTTATCTTTGATATGGTCGTTCCTATCGATTATGATGAGAAAAAGAAAAATGAACTTCCCTTACAGCTGATGGAGCGGATCAAAGCTGTAGATCCCCGCTATGAATGCGTTATAACAGTGGAGTCTGATTATGTGGCGCAGAGCAGCCCAGAGGATAAATGACAGAAAAGTATAACAAGGAGTGACGGAAGATGACAGAGAGCACGAAGATTCAGCAAAAGAACGGTAATACAGGATATGAATTTGACGGGAGAGTGCGCTACAGTGAGATAGACCACAGAGGGACGATGACACTTCCTGCCCTGATCAATTATTTTCAGGACTGCAGTACATTTCATTCAGAAGCTGTCGGCCTCGGCATGGAAAGACTGAAGCATGACAGAAAAGCGTGGGTGCTCTCCTACTGGCAGGTTATCGTAGACCGTTATCCCAAACTGGGAGAGAAGATCACGACAGGGACATTTGCTACAGAGTTTAAAGGGCTCTATGGAAACCGTAACTTCTATATGAAAGACGGATCGGGTGAAATGATCGCCCGCGCCAATTCTATATGGGTGTTTATGGATCTGGAGAAAGACAGACCGTCACGCCCGACAGCGGAGCATATCGAACCATATGGCACATGCGAGCCTCTGGATATGCCTTATGAGGGGAGAAAGATCGCGCTGCCGGAGCACGCAGAGGAGGAAGAGCCCTTCCCGGTACGGAAATATCACATTGATACGAACGAGCATGTGAATAACTGTCAGTATGTGCAGATGGCGCTGGAGATGGTGCCGGGGGATATACAGGTGCGGCAGCTGCGGGTGGATTATAAAAAATCCGCGGTGCTCGGAGATATGATTTATCCAAGACTGACCGCGGAACAGGAACGCACGGTGGTTGAGCTGTGCGACGCGGACGGGAAACCGTATGCGATCGTGGAGATGAAGTGAATCATCAGTCCAGTCCGGCCAGTACATCTTCCAGCACTTCTTCAACTGAGGCTGTAACGTATTTTGCATGCCCTGCGATGCCGGGAGCCGCATTTGACATGGCATAGCCGTATCCGGCGAGCTCCAGCATCTCCACATCGTTGTACTGGTCTCCGAAAGCCATGCATTCTTCGGGTTTTATCCCGAAGAGATCCATCATTTTCTGAAGGGCAGTCCCCTTATTATATCCCGGTACGATAAAATCAATCCAGATATTTCCCGACGTGACGACATTGACAGACGGATAAAACATCTGCCGGAGATGCTTCAGGTAAGGGCCGAGATCGTGTGTTTTCATATTTGCGATGGCAAGTTTGAGGAACGGTCCTTTTACTTTTGTGATATCATCGACAATCTCCGTGGTGTTGTGCATTACATTTACAATGTGATTTACAAAATCAGGGTCATTATCCTCGATCAGACAGGTGTCCTCGCGGGATACGACGATTTCATAACCGGGCTCTTTTTTTATCTCGTGCATGATCCGGTAAGCAAGATCATCCGGTATAATGCCACGGGAAATAACCTTTCCCTCATGGATGCACAGCGAACCGTTTTCCGCGATGTAAGATATCTCGTCTTTGATATCGGCGAAGAGACGGCGTTCGTTGTCATACTGGCGTCCGCTTGCCGCAATAAAACGTATCCCTTTCTCTGTGATTCTGTGTATCAGATCTATCGCATAAGGCGTCAGTTCCTGGGCTCTGTTTTGAAGCAGTGTGCCGTCCAGGTCGCTTGCAATTAATTTGATCATAAATTTGATTCCTCCATGGAAAATATGCTTTAAATAACAGTGCAGCGTCGGCCGGTAACTGCTGTCCGCTATCCGACTTCCGCGCAGATTAAGTATAACTGAAAAAAATACCGGCGTAAAGAGAGATCTGAAACAGCTGTACGTAATGGATTTACAGCGGCAAACTGTAACAGAAAAGAAATACTTGTAACTGTTTTGTAATAGTAATATAATAAAAACGTGGCGGAATCAGAGATGAAATCTTCTGCTCCGGCATAAATATAATTGAAAAACAAGAGGAATACAGTCATGGGAAAATATTTTGGAACTGACGGTTTCCGCGGTGAGGCAAATGTGGTGCTTACCGTGGAGCATGCATTTAAAGTAGGACGCTATCTGGGATGGTATTTCGGTCAGGATCACAAGGCAAGAGTCGTGATCGGAAAGGATACGAGAAGAAGCAGCTATATGTTCGAGTATGCGCTGGCAGCAGGAATCACGGCGTCAGGTGCGGACGCATATCTCCTTCATGTTACGACAACACCGAGTGTATCCTACGTGGTAAGGACAGAAGATTTCGACTGCGGTATCATGATCTCCGCAAGCCATAATCCGTTTTACGACAACGGAATCAAAGTTATCAACAGCGCAGGACATAAGATGGAAGCGGAAGTTGAAGACAAGATCGAAGCGTATATTGACGGCGAGACAGAAGAGCTTCCTCTTGCCACCAAAGAAAATATCGGACGTACAATCGATTATTCCGCAGGAAGAAACCGTTATATCGGCCATCTTATTTCTATTGCAACACGTTCCTTTAAGGATATGCGTGTCGGACTTGACTGTGCGAACGGAAGTTCATTTGCAATCGCAAAGAGCGTATTCGACGCACTGGGCGCAAAGACATATGTGATCAATAACGAGCCGGACGGTACCAATATCAACGCAAACTGCGGTTCCACTCATATCAACGTACTTCAGGAGTTCGTCAAGGAGAAAAAACTGGACGTGGGATTTGCCTATGACGGAGATGCTGACAGATGTATTGCGGTAGACGAGAACGGAAATGTAGTGGACGGCGACCGCATTATGTATGTGTGCGGCAAGTACCTGATGGAGCAGGGACGCCTTGAAGGAAATACGATCGTCACAACCGTAATGTCCAATCTGGGTCTGTACAAAGCGTGCGACAAGATCGGTATGAAATACGAGCAGACAGCAGTCGGCGATAAATACGTGTATGAGAATATGATGCAGAACGGTTTCGTGCTCGGAGGTGAGCAGTCCGGACATATCATCTTCAGCAAACACGCAAGAACCGGCGACGGTATCCTTACATCACTGATGCTCATGGAAGTAATGCTTGAGAAAAAGCAGACACTTGGAAAACTGGCTGATGAAGTTACGATTTTCCCGCAGGTTCTCAAAAATGTCCGCGTGAAAGATAAAAAGACGGCAAGAGAGAACCCGGCAGTTGTAGAAGCTGTCCAGAAAGCAGCAGATGCACTCGGAAGCGACGGCCGCATCCTTGTCCGCGAGAGCGGCACCGAGCCGGTGATCCGCGTTATGGTCGAGGCGGCGTCCGATGAAATCTGCGAAAAATACGTGGACAGCGTAGTCGACGTAATCAAAGCAGAAGGATTGACGGATTAATTCGGATTTCCCGAACTGGAAAGGTATCCGCCGGGAGGCAGGTATTGCTCGCGCACACGTTTTCACTCGGTCACAGCGTAGCGGTACATAAGAGCGCAAAAGACGCGCTCTAAGTGCCGACGCTGCTCCAACGGTGCGTACACAATACCTGTCTCCCGGCTGTTTTCATTTCCAGCCCGAAAATCGAATCTCATACGGAAAGATCAAGACAGCAGCATAATTGACTACGGTTCCCCTTTCAACTGGTTTTCTGTAAATTTCGTGATTATCGGAGAGACATTTCAATTGGATGAGCGCAGAAAATCAGACGGATACAGCCCTTTTGATGAACCTTTCGGGACGGGCGGAGACGGAAGCATCCCTCCCCGCCCGTTCCGGATACGCGGATTAAGCCAATGTATCCGATTGATTTTCGGACGTTTTACCGAGGAAATATCTCTCAGATAAATACGGAATTCATCCGCTTACGATCACCGTCTGATATCCTGCCTGTTTGAGTCTTCTCTCGACAGCCGCGGCTTCGTCCAATGTGGGATATGTCCCTACGGTGACACGGTACAGTCCGTTATTCTGGCTGGTTACTGCGGGAAAGTCCTGTTCCAGCAGTTCCTGCTGAAGCCGGTCCGCATATGCGCCGTTGCGGAAAGCGCCTGCCTGCACGGTATAGGAGCCGGGGGCGGGCACATCGCCGTTCATCTGAAGTGTATCGAGGATCCCTTCCGCGATCCCGAGGGCAATATCATTAAAGTTATTATCAAACAGCATATTGTCTGTGTCTGAATTGATGAAGCCGACTTCCACAAGAACAGCCGGCATACGTGTACGCCTGAGGACGACGAGTCCCGGGCGTTCTTTTACGCCCAGATTTACAAATCCCACGGCTTCGAGCTGTTCGTTTATGTTCTCTGCCATTTCCAGTTTGATTCCCGATTTGTTGTAGACGAGAGATTCTACGCCGGAATAGGTGTTAGCCTCCGGACTGGAGTTGCGGTGGATGGAGATAAAGAAATCCGCGCCGGCCGCATTTGCCTCCATTGCTTTCTGATAGGGGGATTCGTAGACGTCCGTGGTGCGGGTGTAAAGGACGTCTACCCCTCTTTCCTGAAGGAGTTCTCCGACGGCAAGAGTGAGGGCGAGGGAGTCGTCTTTTTCCTGTCTCCCGTTGTATACCGCTCCGGGATCGCGTCCGCCATGGCCTGCGTCGAGCATGATAGTATAAGGCATAGTTATGCTTCCTTTTCCGATTTATTCTATAACAGGATATGCAGAAAAAGAAAAAAGGTGACTGCCTTCTGGCAGCCACCGGCTGAAAATCAGTATACGTTATGCATTGTCCGGATCAGAAGTATCTTCATCCGTCTTTTTATCGGCAATACTATCGCCGTCCGGACTTTTATTTGACAGATCGTCTCCGGCATCCTTCACAGAAGAAGTGTCTGCACCGGAATCTGTATCCTCATCCTGGGGATTCTCCTCATCTGCCTTCTTTTCAGGCAGATACACATGCACGCTTTCGATACGGTTCTTATCCAGTGTCTCTACAACCAGACGTGTACCGTCCTCTGTCACGACTTCGTCGTTCAATTCGGGCAGCCTGTCAAGGTGCTCGATGATGAATCCGCCCAGGGAATCATAGTCTTCCGAAGTGAATTCCGTATGGAGACGTTCGTTTACATCGTCAAGATTCATGGCGCCCTCGATCACATATTCGCGGTCGCCGAGCTGGAAGAACATCTCATCCTCCTGCTCATCGTATTCGTCGTGGATCTCTCCCACGATCTCTTCCAGGATATCCTCGAGTGTGATCAGTCCGGCCATCTCGCCGTACTCATCGAGCACGATCGCGATATTGAACGTTGATTCCCTCATCTCTTCCAGAAGCTCGGAAATGCTCTTGTATTCATAGGTGAAATGCGGTTTCCGCATAATGTCGCGGATGTTAAAAGATTCATCCCGGCTGCACAGGAGAAGGTCCTTCATATTGATAATACCGACGATATTGTCCTGTGAGTCCTCATAGACCGGCAGACGGGTGAATTTATCTTCTCGGAAGATATCGATCAGTTCGTCATAGGTATTATTTACTTCGGCAAATGTCACATGCACCCTCGGAACCATGATGTCTTTTGCGTCGGCGTCCCCGAGATCAAATACATTGTTGATCATCTCTTTCTCTCCGGTCTCGATCACGCCTCGCTCGTGGCTGACATCAA
This sequence comes from uncultured Lachnoclostridium sp., assembly GCA_946491795.1. Taxonomy (GTDB): domain Bacteria; phylum Bacillota; class Clostridia; order Lachnospirales; family Lachnospiraceae; genus Mediterraneibacter; species Mediterraneibacter gallistercoris. The sequence goes on from CAMLYF010000003.1 coordinate 113,564, forward strand.
CGATAGTACGGAGCTCTTCCTCCGTCATGATCTTCTTCGTGGCGGAAGGATCCACCCGCAGAAGCAGCATGATGCCGCGTGAAAAGAGATTGATGATAAAGATTACCGGGGTCATGACTGTCATAATAAACTTGATGATCCCGATATACCGCAGCGATATCTTCTCCGCGTTTATGGTGGCATAGTTTTTAGGCGTGATCTCGCCGAAAACGAGGATCGCAACCGTAAGCACTGCCGTGGCGATGCTGACCATATATCCGCCGAATGCGTATGCAAGTGTAGCCGAGAGAGAAGATGCAGAGATGTTGACGATATTGTTGCCTATCAGTATGGCGCTCAGCATCTTGGAAGTATGATTCTCCGTAATGTCGAGAACCATCGCAGCCCTTTTGTTTCCATCATCAGCCAGAGAGCGCAGCCGGATCTTGCTCACGGTCGTAAGCGCGGTCTCGTTTGATGAGAAAAATGCTGAGAGTATAAGCAAAATGATCAATATGATAAGTTGAAAGGTGTCACCAGAGTCCACTGTATTTTTTTCACTCCTTTGTCTGTTACAGTGCGTCTGATCTGACGCTGAAAAATTCAGAGATACCCGTACATTATACACTGAAACTATGAGTTTTGCAAGAAACGTTACTTTACATCCCTCTGTGGTTGGATTATAATAATGTGACGAATAAGCAAAGAATTAAGAAATGGAGTATATTTATGAATCTGTATAATGAACTTTGTGCCATCACCGGAGAGAAAAATGTCCTGAAAGATGAGCTGATGTCGGGACACACCACATTTCGCATCGGCGGGCCGGCAGACTACTTCGTCATGCCGTCATCTGCCGGGGAGATCAAGCGGATTATAGCTCTGTGCTTAGAGCAGGATGTCCCGTATTATATAATAGGAAACGGAAGCAACCTCCTGGTCGCGGATAAGGGCTATCGCGGAGTCATCATACAGATTTTCAAGAATATGAAAGACATACAGGTGGAAGGAGAGAACATCCGCGCGCAGGCCGGAGCCCTTCTGTCAAAAGTGGCCGCAGCGGCATACGAGGCCGGACTTGAGGGATTTGAGTTCGCGTCCGGCATTCCCGGGACTCTGGGCGGCGCGGTGCGCATGAATGCAGGCGCGTATGGCGGCGAGATGAAACAGGTGTTAAAGAGTGCCGAAGTACTTACCCCGGAAGGCGAGGTGCTGACGCTTCCTGTTGAAGAGATGAAGATGGGATACCGCACCAGTATTGTCTCAAGGATGGACTATGTAGTGCTCGGGGCGGAGATCGCCCTCAGAGAAGGAAATAAAGAAGAGATCCGCGCGAAGATGGATGAGCTGAAAGAAAAACGTGTGTCAAAGCAGCCGCTTGAGTTCGGCAGCGCCGGAAGCACATTTAAGAGGCCGGAGGGATATTTTGCCGGCAAGCTGATCGAAGACGCGGGATTAAGAGGCTTCCGCGTGGGAAATGCACAGGTATCGGAGAAACACTGCGGATTCGTGATCAACCGCGGCGGCGCAACCGCGCGGGAAGTAGCGGAGCTGATGGAGACGGTTGCCCGCCGTGTTGAGGAAAACTCAGGAGTAAGGCTGGAGCCGGAAGTGAAGAAGATAGGAGAATTTTGACAGATGCGTTTAGTGATTGTAACAGGAATGTCGGGAGCAGGCAAGACGACAGCGCTGAAGATGCTGGAGGATATGGGGTATTTCTGCGTGGATAATCTGCCGATCCCGCTGCTCACCCGATTTGTGGAGATGTTCAGTGACCCGGAGGAAAAGGTGAAGAAGATCGCCCTCGGGATCGACGTCCGCGGGGGCCAGGACTTCAGCGGCCTTCAGGAAGTACTCGATGAGATGGACGAGAAAAAAGTCAGCTATGAGATCCTGTTTCTGGATGCGCAGGACGATGTGCTGATCAAGAGATATAAAGAAACCAGGCGCCAGCATCCGCTGAGCGGATCCGGCAGGGTGGATACGGGAATCGCAAGGGAACGTGAGAAGATCATGTTCCTGAAGATCCGGGCAACTTATATCCTTGATACAAGTAAGATGCTTACCAGAGAGCTGAAGCTTGAGCTGGAGAAGATTTTTGTAAAAGGCGAGAGCTTCTGCAATCTGTATATCACGGTCATGTCTTTCGGGTTCAAGTATGGTATCCCGCAGGATTCGGATCTTGTTTTTGACGTGCGTTTCCTGCCGAATCCGTATTATATAGATGAACTGAAAGAGAAGACAGGAAATGATCCGGAAGTCCAGGACTATGTCATGGAAAATGAAAAGGCACAGGTATTTCTCGATAAACTGACGGACATGGTTGATTTCCTTATCCCGAATTATATTCTGGAAGGAAAGAATCAGCTTGTTATAGCAATCGGCTGCACGGGCGGAAAGCACAGATCCGTTACTCTGGCGAACGCCCTGTACCAGAAGCTCGACAAACAGGAGAATTACGGTGTCCGCATCGAGCATCGTGATATCGGGAAAGACGCCATCACAAAAAGGAAAGAGTGAGATTATGTCTTTTTCTGGAAAAGTAAGGGAAGAACTGGCAGGCAATATAAGTTCCGCGCGTCACTGTCAGATTGCGGAGCTGGCTGCGTTTATCGGATTGTGCGGAACAATCGTTTTCAACCGGTTTGACCGGTGCAGCATAAAAATCCATTCGGAAAATTTCCTTGTTGCAAGAAAAGTCTTTACATTGATAGAAAAAACATTTAATATTAGAACTGATATCTCGATAAGGAGAAACATTGCGAAACAAAGTGTGTCATATGCGGTTGTTGTGAAACGGCATGAAGACGCGTTCCGCATACTTCAGGCAACAAAGATGGTCGGTGATCATACGAACGGCGCAGATGATATCCATCCGTTCAGTCCTCTTGTGATCCAGCAGACATGCTGTAAGAGGGCGTTCCTGCGGGGAGCATATCAGGCTTCAGGCTCCATGAGTGATCCGAAGAAATCATATCATTTCGAGATCGTCTGCTCGCTGCAGGAAGCGGCAGAAAAGATCCGTGAAGTGATCTGCAGTTTCGGACTGGACGCCAAAATTGTGAGACGTAAGAACTCTTATGTTGTATACCTGAAAGAAGGTTCTCAGATAGTAGATATCCTTAATGTAATGGAAGCGCATGTAGCTCTGATGGAACTTGAGAATGTCAGGATCTTAAAAGAGATGCGAAATTCTGTAAACAGGAAGGTGAACTGCGAGACTGCCAACATCAATAAGACTGTATCGGCGGCAGTGAAACAGGTTGAGGACATTACATACCTCAGAGATACGGTGGGATTTGAGCATATGCCGGCTAATTTGGTAGAGGCGGCGGTCGCCCGTCTTGAGAATCCCGACGCCACTCTGAAAGAACTGGGAGAGACGCTTGATCCTCCGGTAGGAAAGTCCGGCATCAACCACAGACTGCGCAGGCTTAGTGAGATGGCAGACAAGGTAAGGCAGGAACAAGGAGGAATATTATGATTAAAACACCTGTTGTAGTTAAAACAGAAGACGGATTTGACGGCAGACCGATCGCACTGCTCGTACAGGAAGCGAGTCAGTACGCAAGCAAAGTGTACATTCAGGTTGGCGAGAAGAATATCAACGCCAAGAGCATTATGGGAATGATGAGCCTGAGCCTTGCAGATGGCGAGAAGATCACTGTAGTGACTGATGGAGAAGATGAAAGGAAAGCTGCAGAAGGGATCAGGACATTTTTCGCAAATAAAGTAAAATAAGATCAGGAGAAAAATTTCCGGCCGGTTATCCGGTGAGATTCAGATAAAGAGATGTTGAAAAAGAAGAGGCTGTGCAAAGGTACAGCCTTTTGCTGACTTAAAGACGGGATTATGTAAACATGGGAGGATATGGCTATGAAGAAAATGTTGTTTATCTATAATCCAAATGCTGGCACAGGAACTCTTAAACCAAAGCTCTCAGACGTCATTGACATTTTTACAAAGGCAGGATATGAGGTGACGGCATATCCGACACAGAAATACCGCGACGCGACTGAAAAGATGGAAACATGTCCGGACGGATATGACCTGATCGTCTGCAGTGGCGGCGACGGCACTCTGGATGAAGTAGTGAAGGGGATGCGGACAAGGGGGTATGAAGCTCCGCTGGGCTATATTCCTGCCGGTACGACAAATGATTTTGCCACCAGCCTCGGTATTCCGAAAGATATCCTCGCGGCTGCGGATACCGCGGTTAACGGCGTGCCGTTTTCGTGCGACGTGGGGAGATTTAACGAGGACTATTTTATCTATATCGCCGCATTCGGTCTTTTTACAGATGTGTCCTATGAGACAAAGCAGAGCATGAAGAACATTCTGGGGCATCTGGCGTACGTTCTTGAGGGGGCAAAGCGGATTTTCAACATTCCGTCCTATAAGATACGCGTAACGCATGATGGTGAAGAGCTGGAGGATGAATTTATCTACGGCATGGTCACAAATTCACGGTCAGTGGGCGGCTTTACCGGCATCATCGGACCGGACGTAGTATTTGATGACGGAGAATTTGAAGTGACGCTCATCAAAACGCCAAAGAATCCCCTTGAATTAAATGACCTGCTTGGCGCGATCATGCTAAGGCAGATCAATCCGGAGCGTATGTACTCGTTTAAGTCCGGATGTGTAAAGTTTGAATCTCTGGAAGAGATACCCTGGACCCTCGACGGCGAGTACGGCGGGAGCCATGAGGAAGTAATTGTCAGAAATAACAGACAGGCACTCCAGATCATGGTAAGACAGGAGATGGCGGCAGGACTCTCGGCAGAAAAAATGGCGGAAGAGAAGAAAGAGGCGACAGAAAGTTAAACAGTTCAGCCGCGCTATTCGCAAAGCAGCACTTACGTGCTTGCTGCGGCTGCGCCGCTTCTTTGCTCATATACCGGCTGAACTGTAAAAAAATAAAAAATTTGAAAAAAGTACTTGCATCTCGTCGAATCATATGATATAGTAATATTTGCTGTGAGGGACAACCAAACAGCGAATAAAAATAAGGCTCCGTGGTCAAGCGGTCAAGACGCTAGCCTCTCACGCTGGAATCAGGGGTTCGATTCCCCTCGGAGTCACTTGAAAAGTCCGTTTTGCGGGCTTTTTTTGTGTTGAAAATCAAAAATACTCAAGGAAAAAATCTTGGACATATTTTTATCTCGATCAATAAAATGTGGTTATTTTCGTATTTTGATGGTGAGATAAAAGAAAAGAAAGGGTGATGGATATGGCATTAGCACAGGCAACAAAATCCCATGAAACAACTTATACATTGGATGACGCAATGGATATTCTTCTTACAAAACTGGATGATGCCATTAATGATATGGAAACCGGCAGAGTGCAGACGATAGAGGAAGCGTGGAAAGAGATTGATGAAATATAGAGTTCTGATCACAGACATTGCCAAAGAAGATATCAAAGAAAAAAGAAATTTATTTAAAGGCATATAAAAATTATCTTTTGTTCTATACGGTGGATAAGAGTACTGCTACAGTAACCATTCTCCGAATCCTGCAGGACGGTATGGACTGGGAGAATATTATCAGACAATGGATCGACAGGAAACGTTAAATATTTTTGTGAGCGTAGAACGCCCTGACAGTTATCAGTAGAACTGTCGGGGCGTTTTTTGCATGCATAAAATCTTTTGGGACAGAACAAAATCAATAAAAATATCTGTAGATTTAATTCTCTTATTTGTATGCATTTGGTTTCTGACAAATATACAGGAGTCAGAAAAAATCCCTGCTTTAAAAAATTTAATTTATATTTGTCCGGTTACTGTGTTATTGCGCTGTTAAAAACTGGTAAATACTAAGTAAAATCGCGGTTTTTAAGCTTTTTTTGATTATTATCACTATTGACATACAATATGGGAAAATATACCATATTTAATGGAACTTATTGACTGCATATTTCTATATCGAAATATGCCACTCATTTAATGTCAACAGGGAGGCAGAAAATGAAAAGAAAATTATTGAAGGGGGTTCTGACTTTCGGCCTGGCGGTCAGCATGATTGCAGGATCACTTTATATACCGGAAGGAAGTCAGACAGTACAGGCTGCACAGAACGAGGAGACAGCTGCGCAGGCAGAGAATAAGACTTGGGATCTTACGGCGGCAAGCGCGGAAGAGAGACCGAGTGTAGAAAATAACAAAGGTGAGTTTGCCGGTATCCAGATTGATGCTACAAATGGAAAATTCTCACCACGTGCGAATGAAACGCAGATTAATGCCGGAACCATACTGACGATTCCGGTAGCGGCAAATGCTGATGGAGCAACGCTGACAATTAGCCTATCTGGAAATCCTGCGACTGTGGAAGTAAATGGTCAGCAGTATACATTTACAGGAAATCAGGAGATTGATCTGGAAAGTTCAAAGGAAGATACATACTGCACAGTAACGTTTCTTGCGACTGTAACGGATGATCAGCAGACTTTAAATAGTGCTTATGTATCATCCATAAGTTTGAGTTACAATGAACCAGAGGCAGAATATCCGGGAACACCGGGGTCTGTAGCAGTAGAAGATGTTAGCTATACATTTGAGAGTGCAGAAGGGCTACTTGACGAAAGTGGCACTGCTCCGGCAGACAGTACTCTGGAGCGTGAGAGAGGTACTTTCAATGATATAAAAGTAGATGCTACAAATGGCGGAAAATTCGCTGTTCAGCCGGCAGATAGCAGAGTACAGATCAATGCCGGAACAGTTCTCTATATCCCGGCAGCATATGATGAGGCAGGAGCAGAGCTGCTAATTGCAGGTACAACAGACGGAAGTACACCGGCTAATATTACGGTAAACGGCGAGGCTAAGACAACTAATGACAGGATTGCTCTGGATATGAGCGATGCATCTGCTTATCCTCAGTATATTGCTGTAGGATTTACAGAGCAGGTTTATGTAACAGAAATTTCGCTGAACTATGCATCTGACAGTGATTATGATGCACCGGTTGTTGAAGCAAAAGATAAAACATGGGATTTCACAGAGAGCAGCACAGTTGAGCGTCCCACTGTACAGGGCGGAAAAGGTGTGTTTGATGGTATTCAGATAGATGCTACAACTGGAAAATTCGCACCGCGTACAGCCTCAGCAGGTGGAAGCGACACGCAGGTTACAGCAGGTACTACGCTTTACATTCCGGTAGCTCCGGACGAAAATGGAGCATCTATCACAGTGGCAGGAAATAATTACAATAATCTGACACTGACATTGAATGGTGAGACATTCTCTGCGAATACAGAGACAGAGCTCCCGAAAGTAGAAGAGAATACCTATGTCGCACTCGAATTCAGCAGCGCAGATGGAAAGGGAAGCTGCTATCTTTACAATATTTCCGTTGATTACATGAGCGACAACGAGGTGAATGCCAATACGGTTACAGTTGGAAAGGGAGCCGGGTATGATTATTCCAGCATTCAGGCAGCTCTTGATGCGAATGAGTCCAGTTCATCCAATCCTCTGGTGATTATGATTGCACCGGGTACATACACAGAGAAGGTAACTGTGGACAAGCCGTGGGTATCTTTCCAGCCTTTCGACGGAGTTGAGGGTGACGTTATTATTGAAGAAAGCTATTATTCGTCCAATACATTTAATGAAGACGGTACGTTTGTCCCGCAGGATGATTATGATCTTGGTACTGATCAGTGCGGAACTGTCCTGCTGACAGCTAACGCGACAGGGTTCAGCGCAGAGGGTATCACTTTCCAGAACAGCTATAATGTAGTTGACCATACAGGCGAGGGAGAGCAGACGCCGGCCGTTGCATTTGGATCTGCGGCGGACAGAGTTTATCTGAAAGACTGCAGGTTCATCGGTCGTCAGGATACGCTGTACCTTCACGGTGCAGGCTCCAGAGTTCAGGTTGAGAACTGCTACATCGAAGGAACGGTAGATTTTGTCTTTGGCGATGCAGATGCTTACTTTACAAACTGTGAACTTCATATGGCGGCATTTGCCGGAAGAGATACAGGATATTTCACTGCGGCAAATACGAAGAAAGGCGATACAGGTCTGGTGTTCTATCAGTGTACACTGACAGTGGATGACTCCTATGGCGAGGGCAGCACAGTGAGTCTCGGCCGTCCGTGGCAGACAGAGTGCTACACGGAATCTGTACGTACAGAAGACGGAACATTTGTGACAGAACGTGATCCTGACCGCAAGAATCCTTCTTATGAGAATACGGCTTCATCCGTAACCTTTGTTGAGTGTACAATGGATTCCGCAATTCAGGATACAAGATGGAATGTATGGACAAGAAAAGATACAGAGGGAAATACGCTGGATGTTACATATCATGATGATGTCCATTTCGCGGAATATAACAGCAAAGATGAAAGCGGGGCTTACCTGGATCCGGCGGATTATCCGCATATTGTGCTTGGAACAATGGATAAAACGGACGACGTAGATGGACTTATTGGTTCTCTTCTCAGCGGTATGGGATTCGGCGAAGGCATTGGAAACTGGAGTCCTGCCCTTCCGGGAGGCTCTGCAGAGTATCCGGGAACAGGCGAACCTGAGAATCCGGGAACAGGCGAACCTGAGAATCCGGGAACGGGCGATCCGACAAATCCGGGAACAGGCGATCCGACAAATCCGGGACAGAATACTGGAGCCGGAACAGGTAATGAGAATAATTCCGGAAATACAGGAAATAACGGAACTGTGAACAATAATGGCTCAGCACAGAATGCGGCGGCTAATGCGAATGTGGTACAGACGGGCGATACTACGAATGTTGTACCTTATGTAGCAGCGCTTCTGGCATCAGTTGTAATTTTACTTGGTGCAGTTCTGGCAATAAGAATGCGTAGAAAATAAAATACACGCTGAATGAAAAAAGCACTTCTTCGGAAGTGTTTTTTTCATGAATTTTTTCCCGTTTGACAAAATGATCTGGAAATAAGTGGTATAATACTGCGTAATACGGCTATAATCACTCTATAGAAAGAGAGAAGACTGGATGAAAAGGATGAAAAAATGGATGATCGCCCTGATACTTGTCGTTGTGGCGCTTGTGATCTATATACTGGTGAGTCTATGGGTCTCAACAAATTATATTGTCATCAGGGAATACACGGCGGATACCGGAAAAAGTGATACGGGCTTCCGGGCTGTGGTCATCTCAGACCTTCATGATCACAGATTCGGCGGGGACAATGAGGAACTGGCGGAGAAGGTCCGAGAGGCGGATCCGGACATTATCATAATGGACGGCGATATGCTCAATGCGGAGTCGGAGAATGCGTCTGTACCACTGGAACTGCTCGGCCTGCTTAAAGACACGGCGCCGATTTATTATGCGCTGGGCAACCATGAGCTTTCTTACATGGCAAACGGACATTCTGATCTGACGGAAGAACTGGAGAACGCGGGGGCGGTCGTGCTGGATAAGGATTATGTGGACATAGAGATAAACGGAACACAGGTGCGACTTGGCGGGCTGTACGATTATGCCTTCGGACTGAACGGTAACAATGATGCGCTTGCTGCGCCGAACGACACGCTCAGCTTCCTGAAGGATTTCCATAACACAGACAGAATGAAGATCATGCTTTCACACCGACCGGACAGCTTCATTTTCGGCGACGCCAGCAAAGTCTGGGATGTAGATCTGGTGATCAGCGGGCACAACCACGGCGGCCAGGTCGTCATCCCGTTCCTTGGCGGGCTGTATGGCGGCGATCAGGGATGGTTCCCGGAGTATATCCACGGAATGTATCAGAAAGACAATATACTTCTGTTTGAGACAAGCGGGCTTGGAAGCGATAAGCAGAAACTGCCGAGATTTAATAACCTGCCGGAGATAGCTGCACTTACTATAAAGTAGATATATGTTATCTTCATAAACTGGCATACGGGAGCCGACCTTGCGCCTCACTTTCAGACGTAGTAAAATGTAATTACATTTGGAAGGGAGGCGTTTTGTATGACCTGGATACCTCTGCCGGTCGGTGTGGATGATTTTGAAAAAGTAATACGGGGAGATTATTATTATATTGACAAAACACTTTTTATAAAAGAGCTGCTTGATATGAAAGGCGAGGTAAATCTCTTTACCCGTCCCCGCCGTTTTGGAAAGACCCTGAACATGAGTATGCTTCGGTATTTCTTTGAAATGGGAAGAACAGACAATTCCGAGTTGTTCCGGGGATTAAAGATCATGGAAGCCGGAGAAAAGTATCTGACTCACATGGGAAAATATCCTGTAATCAGCATTTCGTTGAAATCCATGAAGCAGTACTCCTATGAGCTTTCCGTTGAGATGCTGAAAAAAGCAGTTGAAGGAGAGTTTACAAGGCATTGGCCGGAAGTAGAGAAAAGCGGAAAACTGACGGATGCAAAACTGGAACGTTATCTCCGGATCCGAGATCTGAAAGGGACAGAAAGTGATTACGCGGATTCTCTGAAATTCCTTTCTGAGTGTCTGTATACCTGTTCCGGACGGAGAACAGTCATCCTGATCGATGAGTATGACGTTCCTCTGGAGAATGCCTATTTCAGTGGCTTTTATGACAGGATGGCAGCGCTGATCCGTTCCCTGTTTGAGTCTGCCCTGAAGACGAATGACAATCTGGAATTCGCCGTTGTAACCGGATGCCTCAGAATCAGAAAAGAATCCATCTTTACCGGCCTCAATAACCTGAATGTGGTATCCATTACAAGCGACTCTTTCGCAGAGCATTTCGGGTTCGTGCCGGAAGAAGTAGAACAGATGCTAAAGGACTATGGACTGGAAGACAACCTGGAAACAGTAAAGCGATGGTATAACGGTTACCGGTTTGGAGAAACAGAAGTTTATAATCCCTGGAGTGTGATTAATTATGTAAACTCCTGTTATCGTGATAAAAACACATTTGCGAAGCCTTACTGGTCTAACACCAGTTCGAACAGCATCGTGAAAAATCTGGTGGAACACGCGGACATCTCCGTAAAGCAGGAGATCGAGTCGCTGATTGCGGGCGGTACGATTACAAAGCCGATTCACGAAGACATCACATATGATGATATGGATTCCACCCAGGATAACCTGTGGAACTTCCTTTTCTTTACCGGTTATCTCAAAAAGATCAGCGAGCGTCAGGAGGGGGAAACCATCTATATGGAGATGGCGATTCCGAACAGCGAGGTGCGGTATGTGTATAAAAATGCCGTTCTGCGGTGGTTTGAAGAGAAGACAGAGAAAAAAGAACTCTCCCCGCTCTATGAAAGCATCCTGAATGGAGACACAGAAAAGATGGAGGAGATTCTTTCGGAAAACCTGATGGAGACGATCAGCTTCTATGATTATCAGGAGAGTTACTATCATGGATTCCTTACGGGAATGCTGAAAAATATCGGGAACTACATCGTCCAGTCCAATCGGGAGTCGGGGAACGGCAGACCGGACATCCTGCTGAAATATCCCAGCGTCCGTGGAAAGGCTGTAATTATTGAGATCAAGGTGTCGAAGACTTATCAGGGTCTTGAAGAGAAATGTGATGAGGCGCTGCGGCAGATCGAAGAGCAGCATTATGAAGAAACGCTGCGGCAGGAAGGATATCAGGATATCCTGAAGTACGGGGTGGCGTTTTACCGGAAAGAGTGTATGGTAAAAAGTCACAAATAACTTGCACTACCTTTCAAATGCTCCAACCATCTATACGGAGACAGCGAGGTGGGTATAATGCTCAGAAAAAAGGGTATATTGTGCTTATAGAAGGAAAGCGGGCTGGATGAGACGGATCATTCAGCCCGCTTTCCTGACAAAACGGGGTGAATGAAATGCATCTGCGAGAGGTGAGGATTGACAAGACAGCCGTGATAGAAGAAGCGCTGCATGACCATCTGGCGATTGCTTTAAGCGGTCTGCCGGGAATGGGAAGGAAGACAGCCGTTGTCATGCTTGTGGATAAGCATCCCGAGGTCAACGCGCTGTACTGTGATGCGGAGGAGATAGAGAACGCTTCTGTGCTTTCCAGGCGGACAGAGGGGAAGGTTAACTGGTATCTTGTGAGAAAGCCGAAAGGAAGCCGATATCCGGATTCACCGGAGGGGTTCCGGCGTTTTACCCGGAAGATGCCGCGGGAGGACCGGATCTTCTTTGCAGTGGACGGGAGGATACCGGATGCATTTCTGGAGTTTGTCTGGAGCGGGATCATGGCGGTGATCCTGCCGGAATCTCTGCAGTTTACCGAGGAAGAGACATGCCGTTATCTCAGAACCTGCGGCAGCAGGCTCAGAGGCAGGGAAGTGTACCATATGACAGGCGGCTGGCCGGGATGCGTGGCGATGCTGGTGCGGCTGTCCTCACAGCTTGATGACCGGTGGACGGTATGGGAACTGTGCAGCCGTTATGAGATCCGGCAGTATATCGGGACACAGATACTGTCCGCGCTGCCCGCAGAAGAAGTGGCGCTGTTGAAAGAAAGAGCGCCTTTCCCGCGGCTGGAGGAAGAACTGGAGCTGCTGCTGTGGAGCGACAGCTGCAGAGATGAGGAGGACAGACTGTGCGCCAGAGGCGCGATGGTATTTGTGCCGGAGAAGAAATGCTGGTATGTACATCCTGCCCTGCGGATTGCAATCGATGACCGCGCGCCGGAAGAGTTATGCCGCAGGGCGGTGAAATGGTACGAGACAAAGGGCTATATTCAGGACGCCCTTACCTGCAGCAGACAGTCGGGAAACCGTATGTTGTACCGTGACTGTCTGCTGCGGAATTATGACAAAGTTTCTTTTCTTAATTATGAGAAAGTCTGGAGCGAAGACGACCTGCAGGTTCCCGGATTCCTCTATCTGGAGTGGATGGAGAACTTCCTGCGGCAGAATCAGGGCAGACTCAGAATGCTCAGGATATATGCTGAACCGCTGTGGAAAGAGGCCCGGGCAGGAAGGCGGAAAGAAATCAGGGAAATCCTTCTCAATATGGCGTATGCGGATCCGGATATTTCGATAGAAGAGTGGATGGAGATGCTCGAAAAATATACCGGGGACGGGCAGAAGATACGGCTTTATCATATTCTGGGGGAATCGGTCTCATTCCTGTCCGGTCTGCGTGAACTGTCTGCGCTGTTTGCCTGCGGGGACGAGAAGGAAGAACATTACCGGCGGCTCTGGACGGACCGGCTTGTGTCGGAGAATCAGATGGCATACCGGCTGGCGCGGCTGGAGTACAGCATTGTGACAGATACGCTTCCGGGGTGGAATAAGCTCCGTTCGGAAGCGTTGCTTCCATATGAAGAGTACGCTCCGTGGCAGATACGTCTCGGCAGTATGTACATTGCGTGGCTCCTCCTTGATGACAGCGACATGCGCGGGCCAGCGCAGAGATATATCGACGGACTGGTTCGTACGCTCAGAGCGGAGGAGGTCCCTGCCTGCCGGTGGAATGCCCGGGCTCTCTATTATCTTGCCAGAGCCAAATGCAGCGAAAAAGAAAAGCTCATGGAATGGCTCAGGGATACCGGCGGGGATATCGGATATGATACAGGGAGAACGAGATTTCACATTGCCGCGGAAGTAAAGATCAGTCTTTATCTGGGAAATTACGGAAGAGCGGAAGAACTCCTGCCGGAGCTGATCGATTATTTCAGAAACGGAAACAGCCGGAGATGGCTGGCGGAAAGTCTATTCCAGCGCGCGCTTGTGGAGCAGGAAAAGGGGAGGGGCGGTCAGGCTCTGAAAACAGTTGCGGAGTCCATACAGACGGCGGAGCCTTACCGGTATGTCAGGATATATACGAGTTACGGGCTCAGCGGGGCAAAACTGCTGGAGCAGTATGCCGCTCTGAACAGCCGTGCGGAAACAGTACAGAGCCGCAGATATGATGATGAATCGGAAATGAATGTTTTCGAGATGAATGAAGAACAGTGGATCTGTTATATTGCCCGGGAGGCGTCGGGACGCAGCGCGGACAGCCCGGTACCGGCGGATGAAAGAACGGGGCTCCGCCGGGCTGAGCATCTCACACCTACAGAAACGCTTGTACTGAAATATCTGGAGAAAGGATACAGCAATGCGCGTATCAGTGAAGAAATGAATATCAGGCTCGCAACTGTAAAGAGCCATACCTACAATATATACAGGAAACTGGAAGTGTCAAACCGTACTCAGGCGGTACAGCGTGCCAGGGACTACGGTCTTATATAGAAGAGCGGATTTCTCATACCATGGTATGATGAGATCCGCTTTTTTGCGTGCTAAGATAAAAATACTTCGAAGAACAGCGGCTTAAAAAAGAAAGAACAGGCGCCGCAGGAAATTTTTGGCATAAAAGACTGGAAATAAATACCAATACTAGTATAAAATACCATTGAGGGCAGCGATGCTCGAACTCATGCATGAAAAATATTACCGGAAAAAGATTTTTGAAGTAAAGAAGGGTACATATGAAATTGAATGCGATAAGTGAGAAGATGCTGGAGGCGCTGCGCTGCTTCCTGAATGGTGATAAAGTAACATGGGAGGATGGCCTTAGTGCGGAAGACTGGGCGGAACTGTTCCGGCTCTGCCAGCACCACCAGATCCTTCCTATGATATATGACACGGTATATGCCTGCCCGGCATTTGCCACATGCCCGCCTGATGTTGTACAGATGGTCAAAGGGCAGGTAATACGGCAGGTCATGACGCAGAGCAGGAAGACAGAAGAGTTCCTGCAGCTTTACAGAAAACTGACGGAGCAGGGACTTACGCCTGTGGTAGTAAAAGGCATCATATGCCGCAGTCTGTACCGCGAACCGGATTACCGTTGCTCGGGAGATGAGGATGTACTGATCCCGGCAGAACAGTTCCATGACTGCGCGGATGTATTTGCACAGAATCAGATGGAAATGCTGGAGCCTGATATGAATCCGGACGAAGAGGGAGAAGTGCCTTACTATCATGTGGGCGGCATGTTACATATAGAGCTTCATAAAGAACTGTTCTCCTCCGAATCAGAGGCGTACGGCGGGCTGAACCGGCTGTTTGACGACGTGTTCGACCGGAAGATACAGGCGGAGGTAAACGGAGTGAAAGTGTACACCATGTGCCACACGGATCATCTGCTCTATCTGATCCTTCATGCGTTCAAACATTTCCTGCACAGCGGCTTCGGCATCCGTCAGGTGTGCGATATCATGATCTATGCAGAAGCATATGGGGCGGAGATTGACTGGGATTACCTGCTGGAAAAATGCAGAGGAATCCATGCGGATGTGTTTGCTGCTTCTCTGTTTGACATAGGTAAGAAAGAGCTGAACTTCAATCCGGAGAAAGCCTGCTATCCTCAGAGCTGGGCGGAGATTGAGGCGGACGGCGGGGATATGCTGGAAGACCTGATCGACGGCGGTGTGTTCGGAGATTCCAGTATGAGCAGAAAGCACAGCAGCAACATCACACTTCAGGCTGTGAGCGAGGACAAGAAGGGGAAGAAAGCGGGCGCCTCCCTTATACAGTCACTCTTCCCTGACAGAAAATACATGGAGAGGACTTATACATATCTGAAGAAATATCCGTTTCTCCTGCCGGCTGCATGGGCGTCGAGAATCAGAAAATATCTGAAAGAATCAAAAAACATGCAGGAAAATGACGCTATGGCAAGTATTGAGATCGGTAACCACAGGGTGGATCTGATGAAGAAGTATAAGATCATACAGTAAAGGTTCCGATTAAAATCGGGAAAAGAATAAGTGGTATGGTTAATTTGCTCACGGCAGTGTAATTGTATGTATATTATCTGAAAATGTGAAAATTGAGTTAAATATACCACTTTATTCTTGACTTTTTGTAAAAATAAGATGTATTATTACAGAATAAAAATGTTTGTAATGCCTTATGATCCCCGTGCATAAGCGGATGTTGTTATTGATATTTTTACTTGCATAACATTAGCTTATAGGAATAAACGATGTACACGCTTTGTCAGAGAGTCATTTAAGAAGGCAGATGGAATGGAGGTATATTGTATTATGAAGAAAAGATGGGGAACACCAAAAGCAATTGTAGAAGAATTTGAGCCAAATGAGTATGTAGCGGTATGTTGGGGCGTTGCCTGCGATGTAAGCTGGGCAAACGACTATGAACAGAGATGGGGATTTTGGGATGGCGGAAATGTATCACATGCCAGTGATCACTGCGGAAACTCTTCGAATCAGGTGATTTATGACAGGGATAATGACGGTGTTGGCGAGGCTATGGTAGAGACCGGTACAGACGGTCTGGGAACTTTGGCCTGTACGATATATACAGACTACAATCGATATACAGGCAGGTTTACAGGTCAGACATCAGCTTCTCAGGTAGAGGTGGGTGATCTGATTTACTGGACAACATCTGCCGGAAACAGGACATGGCATCACAGAGGAACTGTAACTGCTACAGCAGAAGGTCATCCGAACCGTTCATAATGTGGATACATATTTAATGATATAACAGATTGGGACAACTAGAGAGAACTGGAGCGATCCGGTTCTCTTTTTTACAACGGCGACGAGCCGAAGTCCGGGTTTGCCCGAGCCTTTGGCGACCGCTTATAATCCTGGAATGTGTCTTTGGGCACTTCCGGTGATAAAAGGAGTGATCTGCGGTATGGAATCGTTAACAATAGAGACAAATACGATGGAAAAAATGCTGCTGCAGCGCGCCGCATCGGCACAGCGGCCGATTAACGGCAGTCTGGAATTGCTTCCTCTCTGCAATATGAACTGTGATATGTGTTATGTACGTTTAAGTCATGCGGAGACAGAGAAGAAAGGCGGACTCCATACAGCAGATGAATGGATTAATCTCGGGTGGGAGATGCAGAAGGCGGGCGTCCTTTTTCTCCTTCTGACCGGTGGCGAGCCATTGCTGTTCCCGGATTTTAAGAGACTGTATTTAGAACTGAAGCAGATGGGAATGGTGCTGACAATCAATACCAACGGGACACTTCTTGATGAAGAGTGGGCGGATTTTTTTGCTGAGAATAGACCGAGGCGTATTAATATTACGCTTTACGGTGCAGATGATAAGGCCTATGAGACGCTCTGCCATTACCCCGGAGGATTTGAAAAGACACTTCGGGGAATCCGACTGTTGAAAGATCGGGATGTAGATGTGAAGATTAACGGAAGCGTTACAAAGAGCAACTATAAAGATATGCAGAAGATTTATACTTTTGGGAGGGAATTAGGGGTTCCCGTTCATATGGATACCTATATGCTTCCGGGGATACATGAGAGAGGACTTCCTTTTGAGCAGCAGGCAAGGCTTCTGCCGGAAGAGGCGGCGACAGCAGAAATGGAAGCAATTAAAGCTGAGATGGATCCGAAAGTGTTTCCGATATATGTCCGGCAGAAAATTGCACAGACAGAAAATAACGCTGTGGACAATCCGAAGGGAATTGCCTGTCTGGCAGGAAATTGTTCATTTACAGTAAACTGGCAGGGGCAGATGCGTCCCTGTGTGACTTTGGAAGAGCCCTCTGTCTCTGTATTTGAGATTGGATTTGAGGCTGCATGGGAAAAGGTGTCAAAAGAGTCGAAGGTATTTCGAATTAATGAGAAATGTGTAAAATGCCGTCTTCGTCCGGTCTGCAAGACCTGTGTTGCAAGTGCGTGGCTGGAGACAGGCGCCTATGATGGTTTACCGGAGTACCTGTGCAGGTATGCAGAAGAGTATCAGCGGCTTTTATATGAGGAGGAAGAGCATGAAGACAAATAAGGAATATATGCTGCGTGAAATTGCAGGAGAAACGGTGCTGGTTCCTACGGGATCGGCATCCCAGAAGTTAAATGGCATGATCCGGCTTACTGAATCAGCTGCATTTATATGGAAACAGGTGGATACTGCTGCTGACTTGGAAGAAATTGTTGCAAGAGTGCAGGATGAGTATGAAGTGGACGAGGATACAGGGAGGCGTGATATTTATGGTTTCCTGCGAGAACTGTATGTTAGGGGGATTGTGCAGGACATACCGGAACTGGAAACAGATAAAAATATATAATATACTTATAAATACAAAACAAATAGATTGTGCAAAGCGCACAAAAAATATATGCAATTCAGGAATTGTGAAAAATTGGTGTTAAAACTGTGTCTTTAGGCATTGACAATGGAGCGTATTGTGCTATCATAGTATGATGTAAGAGTAAGTTGCAGGGGAGGAGTATATTGGAGAGAGATAATCAGTCATCCGATAAGCTCTCCGGTTCCGAAGCTCAGGAACATCTTCCGGAAGGAACAAAAGAGGGAGACGTCAGGATGTTTAAAGCAAACCCGAATTTCCTACTGCGGGAAGTTGCCGGCGAAGCAGTGCTGGTACCTGTAGGTGGAGCGGGAATATTTGAGAACAGCGTGATATCGCTGAATGAAACCTGCCGTTTTCTGTGGCAGCTGTTCCAACAGCCGAGGACGATGGAAGATGTGATCGCTGAGGCGAGGAAAGAATATTCCGATCCTGATGGTGAGATGGAACAGGGAATTAAAGATTTCATAAGAGAATATTTACAGTATGGTTTATTAAAGGAGGAGTAAAAATGGAAGGAAGAGTTTGGAAGAGACCTCTTACTGAGGTGCAGAAGTTTGAGGCAAATGAGTATGTAGCAGCTTGTGGCGATAGTGGTACAACATATCTTTTTGAATGTACTGCAGGGGGTGGAACTCATGGTAGTGTTTATCAGGAAACAAATGGCAGAGATGGCCTTCAGACACGTGGTGGTTGGGGATATAGTGCCGATAGAGAGCTGACAAGTTGGCCATGGAATTACTATTATGCCTGCAACGACAAACATGAGGCGGAGTCAACAGATGATTTTGTGAATGGTTATTATTTGCCCGGTGATAGTTCTAGAAATGCACAGAAGGTTATTATATGGCGAGGACCGCATGGAGATGATATCCACTGTACCACAAACCTCGATCAGAACTCTTGGCAAACAGCTAAATCATGATTATTAATTACATAATTAAAATAGACCGGAATATCATTCCGGTCTATTTTGATGTTACCAGAAAGGAGCCTATTCTATGGAACCATTAGAAAGCGCAACTACCATCGAGCGTATGCTTCTCGATCAGGCCAAGCGCACCCGTACCCCTGCCAACGGCAGCATCGAACTGCTTCCTCTCTGCAACATGAACTGCGATATGTGCTATGTCCGTCTGAGCCGGAAAGAGATGGAGCGGCAGGGAAGGCTGCGCACTGCGGACGAGTGGCTGGAGATCGGGCGGCAGATGAAGGAGGCGGGAGTTCTTTTCTTGTTATTGACAGGAGGGGAGCCATTCCTGTATCCTGAGTTCAGAAGACTCTATCTGGAATTGCGGAAGATGGGGATGTTCATTACCATCAACACAAATGGGACGCTGATCGATGAAGATCTGGCTCAGTTCTTTGGAAAAAACAAGCCAAGAAGAGTGAACATTACTCTGTATGGTACAGATGAGGAGACTTATACGAATCTTTGCCACCATCCCGGCGGGTATGA
Source organism: uncultured Lachnoclostridium sp. (assembly GCA_946491795.1). Taxonomy (GTDB): domain Bacteria; phylum Bacillota; class Clostridia; order Lachnospirales; family Lachnospiraceae; genus Mediterraneibacter; species Mediterraneibacter gallistercoris. Next base: position 132,995 of record CAMLYF010000003.1, read on the forward strand.
AAAAACACTGCGGGGAATCCGCTTGCTCCGGAAATACGGCGTGGATGTAAAGGTGGGCGGAAGTCTTGCCAGAGCGAACAGAGATGATCTTGATAAACTGCTGGATGTCCAGAAAGAGCTGGATATTCCGGTCCGGATCGATACCTATATGATGCCCGCCACCAGAGAGCGGGAGCTGCCCTATAATATACAGTCACGGCTGGATCCTGAAGAGGCGGCACGGGCGGGAGTCCATGCACTGAAGCGTGAGATGGGCCCGGAGCTGTTTCCTCAATATGTACAGCAGTCAATTTACAGGGCAGATCACCCGGAACCTGCCGAGGCTGTGCCGGGACACATGTCATGCATGGCAGGGCAGTGTTCGTTTACCATCAACTGGCAGGGGGAGATGCGCCCCTGTGTGATTCTGAGTGAACCCGCAGTATCTGTGTTTGAGGTTGGTTTTGAGGCTGCCTGGAAGTATATTGTGGAGGAAACTGACAAAATCCTGCTGAACGCGAAGTGCAGTACGTGTCACATGAGGCATCTCTGCCGGACCTGTGCTGCAAGCGCGCTTCTGGAGACGGGAAGCTACGACGGAGTGCCGGATTATATGTGCCGATATGCGGAAGAGTCTTTGAGATTATTGAGAGAAGAATGGGAGAAGATACAGAATGGACAGGATATTTCAGATCGGTGACTTTACATTCCGGCTCTGTTGCCCGGATGAGGTGACGCCTCCGGAAAATTTCATGAAGTTCGCATATGAATTTGACAGCTCCGGACAGTCGGAGATAGACGACGGTGCGAAATGCATCTGCAGTCCCGAGTACATCTATCATATAGTAGTATCGGATGATCTTCCACAGGTAGAGGGAAAGATCATTGCACAGCGACCGGACCTCACTGTATTCCGTCGTGAGACGGAACAGGGGGAGAGTCTTGAGAGCCGCCTGATCGGAGTGAAGGGAAATCCTGAGTATTACGCCTGCTACCGGGAAGTATCCGGGAACCGTGCGGAGGTCACCCTTGTCCGGGAACGGATTGCGGAACTGCACATCGATCCGATGTTCACGTCGCTTCTTGCCCTTGAACGCCGGCTGGTGAAGAAGGACAGCATGATCCTCCACTGCGCTTATGTGGAATATCAGGGCGAGGCCATTCTCTTCTCCGCTCCGTCGGAGACAGGCAAGACAACCCAGGCAAACCTGTGGGAGAAGTACCGGGGAAGCCGGACAGTCAACGGCGACCGTTCCCTTCTGGGGAAGATCGACGGCAGGTGGACAGCTCAGGGCTGGCCGGTGTGCGGCACATCAGAAGTGTGCAATAATGAAGCGATTCCGATAAAAGCTGTCGTCATGCTGAGCCAGGCAAAGGAAAACAGGGCAGAGAGACTGACTCCCGGACACGCGTTTCCTCTGCTGTACAGCCAGATCACAGTGAACAAATGGAATACTCCGGATCATATCCATACCATGGATCTGATTGAGGATTTCCTCGGAAGCGTACCTGTACTTCACCTCGGCTGCACGATCTCGGAGGAGGCTGTAATCTGTCTGGAGAAAGCCCTGAGAGGCCTGGACAGGGAAACTTTGCCTGTTCAGGGCGCTTGACGCTTCCTGATGTTGAATGTATACTGTTTGAAGAGAAAAACGGTGAAATTCGGTACAGTGACGCAGCATATACGGGAGTGATTGTATGAACGAAGAAAATCAGAATGAAAATAAGAATCCCGCCTTTGAATCTCTGGATATCCTGATATCCAGATGGAAAGACGGGACTTTTGGCGAAATCATAGACGACTGGAAGTGGATCTTCAGCTACAGCGCGAGATACAAAGGCGCTATTGTATTTTACGTGATCCTCGGTGTTTTCAGCACGTCTATGGGACTGGTCAGCAGTGTGGCGAGCAAATACATGATCGATATCATAACAGGATACGAGACGAGCAAGCTGTGGGTCATGATCGCGATCATGGTGGGGAGTACCGCATTCAGCCTGACGTTTAACAGTATCATCAGCCGGATCACGACGAAGCTGAGTATTGATATCAATAATGATATTCAGGCGGATATCTTCGACAAGATCGTAGACGCGGACTGGCTGGCACTGAATAAGTATTCTAACGGCGATATCCTGAACCGCTTTAACGGTGATATCGGAACGGTCAGCGGCAACGCGATCAGCTGGCTTCCTACTATTATCATTGCGGTCTACAACTTTATCGCGACTTTCTTCGTGATCCTGCATTATGACTGGATCATGGCGGTGATTGCCCTTGCCAGTGCTCCGTTCCTGCTCCTGATGTCACGATTCATGATTAAGAAGCAGCGTGACTACAGCAAGAAGGTGCGCGAGATGAGCTCCGACTTGATGACTTTTGAGGTGGAGGCGATCTATAACTTCGATACCATTAAATCCTTCGGTGTGGCGCCCCATTACAGCAAGAAAATGCGCTGGTGGCAGAGTAAATTCCGGGATATCAGCCTCAAATACAATATGTTTTCCATCAAGACAAGCATTCTCATGACCATAATGGGGACACTGGTGCAGTTCGCCGCGTTCGGCTACTGTCTGTTCCGCCTGTGGACAGGAGATATTACATACGGAACCATGACACTGTTCCTGCAGCAGAGAAGCAACCTCTCTTCAGCATTCAGCAATGTGGTTTCCATTATCCCGTCATTTCTGAACAGTTCCGTATCGGCCCACCGTATCCGGGAACTGGTGCAGCTCCCGAGAGAGATACATATTCCGGAGAGCAGCGAGATGGACAAATATACGGAGAACGGCTTCGAAGTGCGGATGCAGGATGTGAACTTCTCATATGTAGAGGGGACACGTGTGATCACAGATTCGGCATTTGAGGCGAATCCGGGCGAGATCGTCGCTCTGGTGGGTCCGTCCGGAGAGGGCAAGACAACCATGATCCGCCTGATCCTCGGTCTGGTGCGTCCGGAGAACGGCGAAGTGAAGCTGCGAGCTTCCAATGGTCAGGAGATTGAGATGAACGCGGAGACGAGGCATCTGTTCGCCTACGTTCCCCAGGGAAATACGATTCTTTCAGGCACCATCGCCGAGAATATGCGTATGGTAAAGGAAGACGCCACCGACGAAGAGATCATTGAGGCGCTGAAGGTTTCCTGCGCATGGGATTTCGTGGAGAAACTGCCGGATACGATCAACAGCAATGTGGGAGAGCGCGGAAGAGGACTGTCTGAGGGACAGGCCCAGCGTATCGCCATTGCCAGAGCGGTGCTTCGTGATTCCCCGATCCTGCTTCTCGACGAGGCGACTTCGGCCCTCGATGTGACGACAGAGCGTACAGTGCTGCGCAACATTGTGCAGCAGCATCCGAATAAGACCTGTATCGTGACAACCCATAGACCGAGCGTGCTGAATCTGTGTCAGAGAGTATACCGTGTCATGGAGACGAAAGTTACGGAGCTGAGCGAAGAAGAGTCCAGCCGGATGGCTATGGACTTCTGATATCTGCCCGTCAGCAGGCGGAGCTGATACCGTCGGAGAAGCTCAAGCACCCGTGCAAAGGAGAGATTTCATGAATACCCGTGTAGTCGATACAAATGAATACGTGTCCGTTCTCCGGGAGCTGGCGGAAGAAGGCCGGGTGGTCTCCATGCTGATCGCGGGGAGCAGCATGTCCCCGTTTCTCTGTCATAACCGCGATTATATCTACTTTACGAGACCGGACAGAGAACTGCGCAGAGGAGATATGGTCTTCTACCAGAGAGACACCGGCCAGTATGTGATGCACCGTATATATAAGAAGGAAGAGGACAGCTACTATATGGCGGGGGACGCCCAGACGCAGATCGAAGGTCCTTTGCGGCGGGATCAGATCTTTGCCCTGATCATTAAGGTGAAGCGAAAGGGAAAGATCTTACAGCCGGGGGACTTCTGGTGGGAGTTCTTCGAACATGTCTGGATCAGGATCATACCGCTGAGGAAGATGATTGAAAAGGGGTATTCTCTTTTGAACTGGAAAAAACAGTGAATCTTCCCGCAGATGTTCCCACATGTGGAAAAGTGTGCTATAATAACAGGCTGTAGTTTAGAGTCTATATTCATATAAAGGATAGATAAATGATAGATATACATACGCATATACTTCCGGGACTGGATGACGGCGCCGCGGATATCTATGACAGCATCGAGATGGCGTCTCTGGCGTATGAGTACGGCACGAAAGTGATCGTGGCTACTCCCCACTGCAATATCCCCGGGGAATATGACAATTATTTCGGAGACGATTATGTCAATACATTCCAGAAGACGAAGGAGATCATACAGCGGGAACAGCCCGGCATCACACTCCTGGCCGGTATGGAAGTGTTTACCACAGAGGATCTGCCCCGCCTTCTGACGGAGGGGAAGATATTTCCCATTAACAGGACCAGATATGTGCTGATGGAATTTGACTTCGCCGAGGATCCGGATTTCGCGGACGAGATACTGCGTCAGGTGAAAGAGGTTCGGGCCATCCCGCTGATCGCGCATGCAGAACGGTATGAGTTTGTGCAGGATAATCCTCGGATCGTTTACAGATGGAAACAGCTGGGATACGAGGTGCAGATCAATAAAGGAAGCTTTATGGGAAGGTTCGGTGAAGACGCACGGGCAGCAGCTTATGAACTTCTGAACCACAATCTTGTGACAGTAGTTGCCAGCGACGCCCACAGCCCTGTCCACAGGACTACGTGCATGGCGGACGCATACGATTATCTGAGTGAGGAATACCCGGCAAAATATCTGGATATTCTGTTTGACGTCAATCCACGGAATATCTGCAACGGCGCAAAAACGATACAGTTTCGGCGCATCCCGTTCGAAAAGAACTATGGCTGGAAGGAGCGTGTACAATGAGAAGATTGAGAATAGCGGTCGCCGGACTGTTTGTCCTGTCGCTGATCGCGTTTATCGCATTTAATATAGTAGACAGGATCACGGCGGATCACACGCCGCCGACGATCACCAGTGAATCGGATACTGTATCTGTCACTCTGAAACCGGAGAAAGATTCGGATAAGGAATCGTCGGATGAGGAATCCGGCGAGGAACCGGATGATGACGCGGCACTGTATCAGGGGCTTACGGCAGAAGACAACCGGGACGGAGATCTGACAGATTCCATCAGAGTGTCGTCTATGTCGAACTTTACGGAGCCGGGAAAGCGCGAGATCACTTACGCTGTGTTCGACAGTTCGAACAACAGTGCTACCCTGACAAGGACTCTTGAGTATACGGATTACACGTCTCCGCAGATTCAATTATCGGCGCCTCTCAGGTACACGCTTGACGAGATGTCGGATGTAAGCCTTACAGAGAACATGAGCGTAGAGGACTGTCTGGATGGAAATATCACTTCCCAGATCCGCGCATCCTATAATGACGCTGTATATGTGCAGCAGGCAGGAGATTATCCCATTACCGTTCAGGTCAGCAACAGCGCAGGAGATACATGTACTGTCAACCTCACGGTAACTGTTACGGATCCTTCCGATGAAAACGAGAGCCAGAAGTATTATCCGCTTCTCTCACAGTATATTGTCTACGCAAAGGTAGGCGGCTCCGTTGATTATGACTCGCTGATCACCGGATTTGAGCATAATGGAGCAGAATATCTCTTTGAGGAAGAAGACGATGATTTCATGCCGGGCAAACGGGGAGACGTCGACATCTCGGGAGACGTGAACTTTGATAAGGCAGGCAGCTATACAGTTGACTACCGCTTTACACCAGAAGACGGCGTTACGGCGACAACGAAATTAGTAGTAGTAGTGGGGTAGTGTGAAAATGGAAAAGACGACTGGCCAGACATTGGAAAATTATAAGATAGAGCCGTTTACACTGATACATGACATCCTTGTAAACTGGTGGGTGATCATACTCGGCGCCCTCGCGGCGGCGATGCTCACTTTTATCGTGGTTAACGTAAGATACGAACCGCAGTATACGACGTCAGCGACTTTTGTTGTTTCAACCCGGAATACATCGGCGTCATACAGCTCGCTTGGAACATTTAATTCTATGGCGACGTCATTTCAGAAAGTTGTAGAGAGTACGGCGATGCAGGATATCCTGTGCGAGAAGCTGGGAGTAGACGAGATCGACGCGGACATAAAGGTTGAGATTGCCGGAGAGACGAACCTGCTGGAACTGAGCGTGACAGACGATTCCCCGCAGAGTTCATTTGATATCATGGAGGGGATCCTGGATAATTATTCCAGTATTACACTGTATACTGTAGGTGATATCGTACTTAATGTACTTGAAGATCCGAGTATCCCGTTCTCGCCCGACAATCCGCTGCGGGCAGGAAATATGATGAAAATGGCTTTCCTCGGGGCGGCAGCCGTACTTGTACTGCTTCTCGGACTGCTCTCCGTAATGAGGGATACACTGAAGACGGAAGAAGATATCAATGACAAGCTGGACGCGAGAAATCTCGGAGCCATATCCTATGAGATCAAATATAAATCTATAAAAGAACTTATCGGGCGCAAGAAGAAAGGGCTTCTGATCAATGACCCGCTCGCCGGTTTCGGCTTTGTGGAGAGTTACAGGAAATTCTCTTCTAAAGTGGAATACCGGATGGAGAAAGAAGGTCTGAAGACACTGGCCGTGACAAGCGTATCCGAGAATGAAGGAAAGTCCACCGTGGCGGCGAACCTCGCCATCAGTCTTGCGGAAAAAGACTACAGAGTGATACTGATCGACGGCGACCTCAGACGTCCTTCCCAGTTCCTGATCTTCGGGCTTCATCCCCGCGAGGAGAACGAGCTCGGTGAATTCCTGAAGCGGGAGAAGAAGAAGTTCAATCTTCTCATGAAGACGTCGGTGCCGAAGCTGTATGTGATCGGCGGCCGCAACTGCTATTCTTCCTCCACGGATATTCTCCAGGGAGATATCGCGGGAAAATTCCTGCAGCGCTGCAGGGAGTCGGCTGACTTTATCATAGTAGATACCCCTCCGACAGCCGTGCTGGGAGACGCGGAGCTCTGGGGGCAGTATTCGGACGCGGTACTCTTTGTAGAAAGACAGAACTTCATCTACGCAGAAGATATCAATACGATGCTTGATAAATTCCGCGCACAGGACACGAAAGTCCTCGGTGTGGTTATGAACGGAGTACAGTCATTCGGCAGAGTGGTCAGCTCCACAGTCGGAAGATACAGCAGCAGATATGGTGAATATGGTAACTATGGCAAGAAGCACAGGGAAAGTGAAAAATGAGTGAGAATGTAAAGGAAACAGAGAACAAGAATACAGGTGAGATCGAGAAAATAGATATCCTGACTCTGATAGCGGCTTTCTGGAACGGATTCAAAAAGCTGTGGATCGTGATGCTGGTGATTGTTGTCGTGTGTACGCTCCGGTCGTATTTTGCTACAAGCTTTTCTTATACGCCGCAGTATGTCGCGTCCGCGACAGTGTCGGTGACAACGCCCGGCGGATCATACAACAATATAGAGTCGGCACAGGAGATGGCGGCGGTTTTCCCGTATGTCCTGACCAGCGGCGTGCTTGAGGATGTTGTTATGAATGACATGGGGCTTGACTATCTGCCGGGCACCATCAGCGTAGAGGCCGAAGACGGAATGAACATGCTGACGATCTCCGTATCCTCCAACGATCCGCAGCTCGCATATGACACGCTTACGTCAGTGATCAAGAATTATCCGGAGGTCGCGGAATATATCTTCGGAGAAACTTATTTGCAGATACTGGATGAGACAGGCATACCGTCGGACACACAGAAAGAGGTTGTCATAAGAGGGTCATACAAGAGGGGCGCTCTTCAGGGAATTGTGATAAGCGCCGTGATCCTCTGCCTGTATGTATTTCTTAAGCGTACAGTGCGGACGAAAGAACAGCTGAATAAGCGGATCAACCTGCATGATCTGGGAAGTCTCCCGTATGTAAAGACAAAAAAGAGGAAAAATGCGGAATATAACGATCTTACCCTTCTGAATCCGAGACTTGCCCCGGGATATGAAGAGTCGGTACGGCGGCTGAGGATCCGGGTGATGAGGGAAGCAGAGAAACTGAACGGCGGAGTGATCATGGTCACAAGTTCTGTCCCGGGAGAGGGAAAGACGACGATCGCGGTGAATCTTGCCATTGCGATAGCGCGGCAGGGGAAATCAGTCATACTCGCGGACTGTGACCCGAGAAATCCGTCTGTGGCGGGCGTGATGCACAATACAGGACAACATCCCGGAATCGGGGCGGTGCTCCGGGGAAAAGTATCGCTTCAGCACGCATTGAGCGATCCGGAGATACCGGATGTGAAGATGAAAGTTCTCTTCGGCGGAAAGCCGAACGCAGACGACGCGGCCCTGCTCGGCTCAAGAAAGATGGAAGACGCAATAGAAGCGATGCGGGAACAGGCAGACTATGTGATACTTGATACAGCGCCGGCGGAACTCCTGGCGGACGCTTCCCAGCTTGCGAAATACGTGGATTCCGCCCTGTATGTGATACGCTGCGACTATACGAAGATGAACAAGATCAGAGACGGCATCGAGACGCTGACTATGAGAAATGTAAATATCATGGGTTATGTATTCAACGGAGATGTAAACCAGAAGCTGAGCAGATACGGATACGGCTATGGTTACGGATACGGTTATGGAAAATACGGACATTATGGAAGATACGGACGTTACGGAAGTTATTCACGGTACGGCAAGAAGCTTAAAGATACAGGAAAGACGGAGGATGAATCGGGCCGTATCATAAAAGAGTAGGAGGCGGTTACGATGGCAAAGAAACGGAGAAGAAAGAAGAAAAAAGGACTTTGGAATCTGATTAAGAAGCATAAAGCAGCTTCAACTGTGATTGCCCTGTTTCTGGTCTGCATTATCATTGTGGCGGGAGTGATCGGAACGATCGCATGGAATCTGTATCACGACAGTATCGGCATTGTTGATCCGGACGATGTGGATCCGACGGCGGATAAAGTGCAGATTGCCAGGGAAGACCCGAAGGATGACGATGTGATCAATGTGCTTCTGGTGGGATCGGATTCCCGTGACCCGAACGCGGAGATGGGACGGTCGGATACAATGATCCTTGTGTCGTATAATAAAGCGGAAAACAAAGCTACAGCACTGTCGTTCCTTCGCGATTCACTGGTAGAGATCGACGGACACGGACAGAGCAAGCTGGGACATACTTTCGCTTACGGCGGCGTAGGTCTCACGATCAATACGATCAATAAGCAGTTTGATCTGGATATTCAGAACTATGTCATCGTAAATTTCGAGAATCTTGTGGGTATTATCGATGAGCTCGGCGGCATTCAGGTGAAGCTTACCGAGGAAGAGGCGGAGTACTATCGAGCCAACGGTATGCCGGATATACAGGCGGGAACAGTCACTCTCACCGGTTCACAGGCGCTTACCCATGCGAGAAACAGAAGCCTGGACAATGATTTCGGACGTACGAGACGCCAGAGAGACGTGCTCTATGGCATATACAATAAAGTGATGGAGAAAAAAGATCCGTCAACACTCCTCTCTCTGATCAATTACTGCATGACTCAGGTATCGACAAATATGAGTGTGACAGAGATATACGGAATGGCGACAGACGTACTGAACGCTGATCATCTGACGACCCAGACGGCGGCAATACCTAAGGATGGGACATACGAGTTCGGAACGTATGACAGTATGTCAGTGCTGGACATTGATCTGGAGGCAAATAAAGAATATATACAGGAACTGCTGTATTAATATTGTGATTATAAGGAAGAATCCGGAGTGGTGCCGGGGAACAGACGGCGCCGCTGCGGGTTCTTCTTTATATTACCGGAAAAAGGCGCCTGGTAATTTTTTATAATTATGTTAATTAACTTGTTGAATACTGTGTTTTACGCTACAATTGTTATCAAAATTATACAATATATCTGCCGGTTAGAAATATCGGGAAAAAACGAAAAGGATATATGGTAGAATTTGGCAAAATATTACAAAAACAAAGAAAATATCGCATTTTGGCTTTTACTGGAAAAGGTTTATGCTATAATATGAAATGGCATGAAAGAATAAGTCATAATAATTAAATTTTTTTGGGAGTTATGAGGAATTATTATGAAGATCAATACACATAGATTTTATCACAACAGGGAAGCCGTCATCAAAGGAGCGGCTCTTTTTTTGCTTGACGCAATTCTGATCATAGGATGCATGGTCGGCGCGCTATGGATGAGGTTTGATTTCAGCTTTACGAATATCGAGCCCGTATTCTGGGAGTCGGTCCGCAGTTACATGTGGATCAATGTCGTTTGCACGCTTTTGATCAACGCAGTCTGCAAACTGTATACCAGCCTCTGGAGATTTGCTAGTCTGGAGGAACTGAAAAACGCGATCGTTGCAATTGTTCTCTCATCTTTTATACAGTTTTGCGGGATGCGGCTGCTGGGGCTGCCTGTGCCGAGAAGCTATATATTTATCTATATGATGCTTCTTGCCATATGCATTATAGGACCGAGGTTTTCTTACCGGTTTCTGAGGATTGCTTTTCACAATCATGAGATAATCTGGCAGTCAAAGCCTGTGGTGACCATGGTAGTAGGCGCCGGCTCAGCCGGATATATGCTGGTCCGGGAGATGAAGAACAGCAAGCATCTGAACCGGAAAGTTCCGTGTATCATAGACGATGATCCTCAGAAGATCGGGACCTATCTGCAGGGCATTCCCATTGTGGGAACCAAAGAAGAGATTCCGGCGATGGCAAAGAAGTATAATATAGAGGAGATCATTATTGCGATTCCGACATTGGATGAGAAAAACCGGCACGAGCTGCTGGAGATCTGCCAGAAGACCGCATGCAAGATCAAGATACTGCCGGGTATCTACCAGATGGTCAATCAGGAGATCGACGTCTCTATGCTGCGGGATGTAAGTATCGAGGATCTTCTTGGAAGAGAGCCTGTGGATCTTCATATGGAGAAAATCGGGAATTATATTACCGGCAAGGTGATCATTGTGACCGGCGGAGGCGGTTCCATCGGAAGCGAGATCTGCCGTCAGGTGGCGCTTCATGATCCGAAACAGCTGATCATCGTAGATATCTATGAAAACAATGCCTATGATATACAGCTTGAACTGAAGAAGAATTATCCGAAACTCAATCTGGAGACGCTGATCGCATCGGTGCGTGATAAGAAGCGCATCGAGGATATTTTCGAGACATATCATCCGGATATCGTATACCATGCGGCGGCTCACAAGCATGTGCCTCTGATGGAGGACAGCCCGGACGAGGCAATCAAGAACAATGTGCTCGGTACATATAATGTGGCAAGCGCCGCGAACAAGTTCCATGTGAAGAAGATGGTTCTGATCTCTACAGACAAGGCGGTCCGCCCGACGAATGTAATGGGAGCTTCGAAGCGTATCTGTGAGATGATCATTCAGATGTTCGCCCAGATATCGCCGACAGAGTATGCTGCCGTCCGTTTTGGAAACGTGTTGGGAAGCAACGGAAGCGTGATCCCGATCTTTCGTCAGCAGATCAAAAACGGCGGCCCGGTGACCGTGACGCATCCGGATATCATCCGTTACTTCATGACCATACCGGAGGCAGTGAATCTCGTTCTGCAGTGCGGGGCATACGCAAAGGGCGGCGAGATCTTTATCCTGGATATGGGAGAACCGGTGAAGATACTGGATCTGGCGAAGAAGATGATCCGCCTGTCCGGACACGTGCCGGGGGAGGATATCAAGATTGAGTTCACGGGCTTAAGACCGGGTGAGAAGCTGTATGAGGAGCTGTTGATCGATGACGACAATCTTGTGGAGACAGAGAATGACAGAATCTTTGTGGCCCAGATGGGTGAGATCAACGTAGATGATATGAGCAGGAAGATCAACAGATTGATCGGACGGGCTTATGATGAGAGCAGAGATATTAGGAAGGAGATCAAAGAGATTGTGCCGGAGTATAAGATGAATGGAGATAATACAGAATCCGACGGTGGAACAGAGGCGGGAGAATGAGAAGACAGCCATGGAGAGGAAATAAGGTATGAAGAAGAAAGTAAAAAAAAGCAGTAAACTATATCATCCGGCGTTTACACCGTTCCAGAAATCTTACATAAAACTGCAGCGCGGAATAAGTTTTCTCTGCGCGCTACTAGGTATTATTATCCTTTCACCGATTTATCTGGCACTTTGTATCTGGATTGTCGCGGACAGCGGATTTCCCGTACTGTTTAAACAAAAACGCGTGGCGAAATCAGCGCCGGATGGTACATACAGATATTTCACAATCTATAAATTCCGTACCATGTATACAGATACTCCGAAGGACATGCCCACTCATATGCTGGAGAATCCGGATGCTTTTATCACAAAGGCAGGACATTTTCTGAGGAAGACTTCTCTGGACGAGTTGCCCCAGCTGTTTAATGTGTTAAAAGGAGATATGAATCTCGTGGGACCGCGTCCGGCGCTGTATAATCAGGAAGATCTGATGGCTGAGCGGGATAAATACGGGGCTAATTTTATCAGACCGGGAATTACCGGGCTGGCACAGGTTATGGGGAGAGATGAGCTCCCAATCGATGTGAAAGCAAGATATGACGGGATTTATACTCAGTATGTAGGCCCGGTAGTGGATCTGTTCAGTCTGATCAGGACGATTGCCGTGGTAGTAACCAGCGACGGGGTTGTGGAAGGTGGCACCGGGGCAATGGAAACAGAGAAAAGCGGGCAAAAGACTGATATAACTTAAGAGGCAGGAGATTTTTTATGAAAACGATAATGATTACAGGTGCGGACGGTTATATCGGTACTGCTCTTACAAACTGGCTTCAAAAAGAAGAATATCATGTGGTTGGTGTAGACACCCGGCAGGTGAAGCCGGAGGATATTGATATGTCCGGCTGTGATGTGGTAGTCCATGTGGCTGGTATTGCCCATCAGAAAGAGACGAAAAAGAATGCCCATCTGTACTATGAAATCAACAGAGATTATGCGGTTAAAACGGCACTTAATGCCAGAAGATCCGGTGTGAAACAGTTTATTGTTCTCAGCTCTATGAGTGTCTATGGAAAAACTACAGGGCGAATTACAAAGAAAACCGTACCTGCTCCAAACAGTCATTACGGAAAATCGAAATATCAGGCGGATCTGAGGTTTAAAAAGATGCAGTCGGATACATTTAAGGTCTGCATTCTACGTCCGCCAATGGTATACGGAAAAGGCTGCAAGGGAAATTATCAGACATTGAGAAAGCTTGCACTTCTGACACCGGTGTTCCCGGCATGGAAGAATAAGAGAAGTATGATATATATTGATAATCTTTGCGGATTTATAGAAAATCTGATTCGGGAAGAAAAGTCTGGTCTCTTCTTTCCACAGAATAAAGAGTATGTCTGCACGGCGGATATGGTACGCCGTATTGCAGAAGAAAATGGGAAGAAGGTAAAGCTTCTCAAGGTATTGAATCCTTTTGTCAGGATCCGGTTCCTGCCTTACAGAGATAAAGTATTTGGCAGTCTGATTTATGACTGCAGTGGGGATCGGTGCAGTGTAGCAGGAGATTTCGCAGAGACGATTCGGAAGACGGAAAGATAGGCCATGTCCGGAAGATGTTTGGAGGATCAGATGAAAAAACGAAAAGTGCTCTTAGTGGCTACGGTAGTGAAAATTCATGTGAATGTATTTCATATTCCCTGTCTGAAAATGTTTCAGGAACAGGGATGGGAGACCTGGGTCTGTTCAAGAAACGATTATGACAGTCTACGAGACTGCGTGATTCCATATTGCGATCACTATATTGATATCCCCTTTGAGAGAAATCCTTTAAAACTCGGGAATATAAAAGCATATAGAATGCTCAGAGAGATTATAGAAAAAGAACAGTTTGATCTGATATACTGCCATACACCGGTAGGAGCTATGCTTGCCAGACTGGCCGGAATTTCCGCCAGAAAGAAAGGGACAAAAGTTATCTACATGGCACATGGTTTCCATTTTTACAATGGTGCTCCGCTTCTGAACTGGATGATCTATTATCCGGTAGAAAAGTTCCTTTCACGGTTTACAGACGGACTGATTACAATTAATCAGGAAGACTACCGAAGAGCGCAGAAGTTTCATGCAGGAAAAACTATACTAATCCCGGGAGTTGGGATTGACCTTGACAAATTTCAGAAAAAAGAACCCACACGACAGGAGATCAGAAATAAGCTCGGCATTCCTGATGGAAAGATTATCCTTATGTCTGTGGGAGAGTTGACCAAACGTAAAAACCACATGGTCGTGGTAGAAGCATTGGCATGGCTCAAAGAATATGATATTCTTTATGTGATATGCGGAGACGGACCGTTGAAGGCTCGGCTCCGTGCAAAAGCAGAAGAACTTGGAGTCAGGGACAGACTGAAACTGCTCGGATTCAGAAAAGATATTGCAGAGCTTCATAAAGCTGCGGATATCTTTGTATTTCCTTCTTTGCAGGAAGGGCTTCCTGTAGCATTAATGGAGGCTATGGCAAGCGGTCTTCCTATTGTGGCCTCAAAGATTCGTGGAAACGAGGATCTGATCAGCAATAATCAAGGCGGATATCTTATAAATCCGAAGGATTCTGAACAGATTGCCAAAGCGATTGAAAAGATGATACAAAATCCGGAAAAGCGTGAAAAAATGGAAAAACGTAATCTTGAGATTATTACGAAGTATGGACAAGAGACTGTATTACAGAAAATGGACGAATTCTTCGATGAAATAGTAGGTGGAGTATGCTAAACATTTGGACAATCTTGATCTGGATTGCCGTAGCGGCGGCATTCTATGCAGTGTATGGACATTATCAGTATGTGACTGTGAATGGATATAGAGAGAGAAGATATGGAAAACTTGCGGCTGTTGTCATGGTGCTGCCGATCATATATTGGGCAGGAACCAGAGGAGACGTGGCGGATACGGGAGCGTATCGACAGGGATTCTTAAGTGTATCTTCTTCTTTAGCTTCGATACCGCAGGTCGTAGCCGGAGATGGACAGGATAAAGGTTTTACTGTCTTGAATATAATTTTGAAAGCTTTTATCGGGGAAAGAGATGTAATTTACTTTACAATTATAGCGGCTCTTTGCATGTTATGTGTGACATTTGCATATCGGAAATATTCATACAGTTTTGCATTAAGTGTTTTTTTATTTGTAATCTCCACAGATGCATATCAGTGGCTGTTTAATGGAATGAGGCAGTTTATTCCGGCGGCGGTTTTGTTTGCTTGTATGGGATTGATTCTTAAAAAGAAATATATTCCGCTGATTATTATTATATTGATTTTATCAACGGTACATTTGTCAGCCTTGCTTATGATTCCCTGCATTTTTATTGTTCAAGGGAAACCATGGAATAAGAAGACAATGCTTTTCATGGTTGCTGTTGTTGTTATAATTCTTTTTGTAGACCGATTTACAGATGTATTGGAAACATTATTGGCGAATACGCAGTACGATGATGTGACGGAACAGTTCCAGTATGATGACGGGACAAACCTGCTGCGTGTGCTGGTATACAGTGTTCCGCCGGTGTTGGCTTTAATAGGACGTAAGCAAATAGGGAAAATAGACAGTCCGATTGTTAATCTGAGTATTAATATGTCGATTATTTCAATGGGAATTTATATTGTGTCTATGTTTACCAGTGGTATTTATATTGGGAGGCTGCCGATTTATTTCTCTTTGTATAACTATATTTTACTGCCATGGGAACTGGATAATTTGTTTACGAAAAGATCTGCAATATTATTAAAAATAGCAATGATAGGTTTTTACGTTGTTTATTGTTATTATCAAATGGTGGTTTCCTGGGGATACACATGGTAATTTGCCGAGGTTAGTATGAGTAATATGATTTCCATAATAGTTCCTGTATACAATTCTGAATTATACTTGAAAAAGTGTTTGGATAGTCTTATATCTCAAACATATGAAAATATTGAAATTATATGTATTGATGATAATTCATCTGATGATTCGTTGAGAATTCTACAGGAATATGAAAAAAAGGATCAGAGAATAAAAGTAATACAAAAAGCAAATGAAGGCGTATCATTAGCGAGGAATTCCGGATTAGATGCGGCTCAAGGAGATTATATCCTTTTTGTAGACAGTGATGATTGGATAGATATATGTGCTTGTGAAGTAGCATTGAAAAAGATCACTGAAGAATCTGCAGACTTAGTGATGTGGTCTTATATACGAGAAAGAGAAACTGAGAGATCCAGAAAACAGATTTTTGATTGTGATATTGTTTTTGAGGGCAAAGATGTTCAGGAGAAACTACATAGGAGAATGATTGGAATTGTGGATGATGAATTGGCTTGTCCTGAAAATGCAGATGCACTCTGCACTGTGTGGGGAAAGTTGTATTGTAGAACAATAATTTCTGCTAATCATATCAGATTTTATGATATTCGTAAAATAGGTACTTACGAAGATGGACTTTTTAATCTGGAGTATTTGAAATACGTTCAGAAAGCCATTTTTTTGAATCAATATTTTTACCATTACCGCAGAACAAATGTGAACTCTATCACTGGAGCATATAATGCCAATTTAGGCCGACAATGGGACACTCTTTTTCAAATTATGGATAAATACATTGAGCAAAATGAGCTGAATGAAAAATATCAGGAGGCTTTACGCAATCGTATTTCTTTAAGTCTGATACCACGTGGAATTAATGAAATGACCAATGATTGTTCAGTGGGAATGAAAATGACAAAAATAAAAGAGATCATTTCTCAGAGAAGCTATATTGCCGCTATAAAGTCATTAAAAATTCAATATATGCCGATTCATTGGAAAATATTTTTTAGAGCAGCAAAGTGGAAAAATACATTTATTATTTTGATTATGCTCATTGCCATACAAAAAATCAGAGGAAGATAAAATGGACATTTCAAAGAAAATTTCAATATTAATGGGAATATATAACTGTGCGTCTACCTTAAATGAAGCTATAGATTCTATCATAGAACAGACATATCCAAATTGGGAATTTATTATCTGCGATGATGGATCTCAGGATAATTCCTATGAGATTGCGAAAGAATATGAAAAAGCTGATCCGGAAAGGTTCATGGTTATAAAGAACAGCGAAAATAAGGGATTAAACGCTACATTAAACAGATGTCTTAAGATAGCGACTGGAGAATATGTGGCCAGAATGGATGGGGATGATTTATGCGATCCGACTCGTTTTCAAAAGGAAGCAGATTTCTTAAATCGTCATCCGGAATATGCCATTGTAAGTACACATATGACCACGTTTGATGAAGCGGGAGACTGGGGATGTATTAAGACTCTGGAATATCCGCAGGTAAAAGACTTCCCGACTCATGTGCCTATGTTTTGCCATGCACCGTGTATGATCCGACGATCTGCTTTTTTAGACGTGAAAGGATATACAGAAGATAAACGACTTTTAAGAGTAGAAGATTATCATCTGTGGTATAAATTCTATGCTAAAGGGTATAAAGGATATAATATTCAGGAACCGTTATATAAAATGCGTGATGACAGAAATGCGCTACATAGAAGAACGCCGCAGGCAAGACTTAATGGAATATATGCTACATTTGTCGGATTTAAAATGGTACATATTCCCAAATGGATGTATATATATGCGGTAAAAAACGCAGTTGTTGAGATGATAAAGATAGTAATACCAGACGCACTATATGATGCTTTTCATAAAAAGAGGCTGAGTAAGTAAATGAGGATAGCATAGATGATAAAGATTTTGTTTCTGATACCGAATTTAGGACATGGGGGAGCTGAAAAAGTTCTGGTAAATTTGGTTAATCATATGAACAAAAATAAATTTGATATAACAGTTATGACTCTTTATGACGGAGGAGTTAATAAAAAATTTTTGTCTAAAGACATAAAATATAGGTCTTGTTTCAAGAGAGCCATAAAAGGGGGATCGCAGGTGTTAAAATTGGCAACCCCGGCTTTTTTATATTCAAAATTTATTAAGGATCACTATGACGTTGTAGTTTCTTATCTGGAAGGACAGACTGCTAGAATTGTCAGTGGGTGTAACGATAATGGAACAAAATTAGTATCATGGATTCATGTAGAGCAGCATACGCCACAGCAGGCTTCATACACCTTCCGGAGTATACGAGAAATGAAAAGGTGTTATCTCAGGTTTGATAAAACAATATGTGTGTCTCAATATGTAAAAAAAGATTTTCAGAAGTTGGTTCCTGTTAAAAATCTTGAAGTTTTATATAATACGATTGAGAGTGAAAAAATTCGGCAGCTTGCGGAAGAAACCGTGACAGTTGGATTGTTTGATAAAAATGAAATTAAAATATGTGGCATCGGCACATTGAAAAAATCGAAAGGATTTGACAGACTGCTAAGAGTACACAAAAGACTATCTGATGAAGGATATCTTGTCCATACTTATATACTGGGAGAGGGAGAGGAACAGAAAAAATTAGAAGAATATGTGCTGTCGCAGCATTTAGAAACTACGGTATCCTTTTTGGGATATCAGATTAATCCATATAAGTATTTAAGCAAATGCGATCTTTTTGCCTGTACATCTTTTGCGGAAGGATTTAGCACAGCTGCTACGGAAGCATTGATAGTGGGAACGCCTGTCTGCACAGTTGAGGTATCCGGTATGAAAGAAATGCTGGGTGATAATAATGAATATGGTATTGTGACAGACAATGATGAAGAAGCATTTTATAAAGGAATCAAGCGTTTATTGGACGATAATGAACTGTTACAGCATTATAAAAGGCAAGCCTTAATAAGAGGAGAGGAATTTCAAACAGACAGTACAGTAAAAGCTGTTGAGAATATGTTTGTAGAACTTATTTCAGGGAAAGTAGAGTGACAAGCAGTGAAAGATAATTTCTTAAAAAGACTATTATATCGGTTACGGGGAGAATATACAACAGAACAGCTTATTAAGCGCGGTATGAGAGTGGGAAATAATTTTCTCCGGCTAAACGGGGTTATTCTTGACCCGGATCATTGCTGGCATATAGAGATTGGAGATAATGTAACCCTTGCACCAAGAGTACATATACTCTGCCATGATGCAAGCACAAAGTTGTTCTTGGATTATACGAAGATAGGAAACGTAAAAATAGGAGATGATGTTTTTATAGGAGCGGAATCTGTCGTTTTACCGGGAGTATGCATTGGAAACCGGGTAATAATTGGAGCAAATAGTACAGTTACTCATAATATACCGGATAATGTTGTAGCAGCCGGATCGCCCGCAAAAATAATTTGTACAGTTGATGACTATTTAAAAAAGGAAGAAAAGCGCATGGAATCATCTCCTTGCTTTGGTGAGGAATATACATTAAGGGGCAGCGTATCTATACAAAAACGTACTGAGATGGTGAAAAAGCTTAAAGATACTATAGGATATGTGAAATAATAGTACCGTAATTCGGCTAAGCATATGAAAGGTGACTGAGTTATATGAACAGCGATCTTATTTCGATTATCGTTCCAGCATATAATATAGAAAAATTTGTTGAAAGATGTCTGGAGAGTATCTCTGCACAAACCTACCAAAATCTGGAAATCATAGTAGTGGACGATGGGTCTACGGATTCAACTGCAGAGGTGATTGATCAATACAGGAAAAAAGATGACAGGGTTATTACAATCCATAAACAAAATGGCGGGGTGTCTACGGCGAGATCTGCTGGACTGGCGATAGCAACCGGTGAATATATCGGATTTGTCGATGGTGATGATTATATTGAACCTCAAATGTTCGAGCGTTTATTAACTAATATGAAAAAATATGGAGCAGACATTTCTCACTGCGGCTATAAGATGGTATTTCCGGATGGGCATGAGGAGCTTTATTATGGTACAGGTAAGTTGGTGGAACAAACACATGAGGAAGGAATCCGGGATCTGCTCCGTGGAGATTTTGTAGAACCCGGACTTTGGAATAAACTTTATCACAGATCCGTAGTGGAAGGTTATAATGAGTCATCATTATGGGACGAAAGTATAAGAATTAATGAAGATTTGCTTTTAAATTATATTTGTTTTAAAAAATCCGCAAAAGCTGTATATGAAGATTTTACTATGTATCACTATATTCTTAGAAGGGGATCAGCGGCAACAACAGAAACAAAGTTATACAAACTTACAGATCCTAAAAAAGTTTTAGAAAAAATATTAGAAGATGTAAAGGAAAACAGTGAAATTTATACGATTGTTGCGGAAAGATATGTAAGAATATTATTGGCTATAGCAGCACAGAAAGCGTGGAAAACGGAATCAAACAACGCTTGTCAATTATTGAGGAGCAGTTATAAGGAGTTTAGAAAGTTAGATAATTATTCGAAAAAAATAAAGTGGATGGGATGGATGGGAGGGTATGGCCTTCCATTTTATAGAATTATGCGAAAATTTTATGATAAAGTTACAGGTGTTGGCGATAAATATAGGATTGATTAATGAATGGTTGTGCATATTGCACTTTTGATTAAGCAATTTGAAAGGAAATCATTATTTATGAAAAAAACACCTTTAGTAAGTGTTATTATTCCAATTTTTAAAGTTGAAAAATATTTAAACCGTTGTGTTAATTCTGTTATAACACAGCAATATAAAAATATAGAAATTATACTGGTTGATGATGGCTCACCAGACGGCTGTCCTGCATTATGTGATCAATGGGCTGAAAAGGATAAAAGGATAAAAGTAATACATAAACAAAATGGTGGATTGTCTGATGCGCGAAATGCTGGAATTGATGTGTCAAAGGGAGAATTTATTGTATTTATAGACAGTGACGATTGGGTGTCTATAGAATATATAAGCAGCTTATACCAAGCAATGGAAAATACAAATGCTGATATTTGTGAATGTGAAATTATAAAAACTAACAATAGTATATTAGATGAAGATGATGAAATTGCAAGCAATCCTATTTGTTATTCACCTGAAGAAGCGTTAAATTTTTTGATTCAGGATAAGATGTTTCATCAATATGTTTGGAATAAAATTTATAAACGATGTTGCTTGACGGGGATACCTTTTGTAAAAGGAAAGGTTAATGAAGATGAGTTTTGGACATATCAGGTATTTGGTAAGGCAAAGAAAATAGTGAAAATACAAAAAAAGTTATATTACTATTTCCAGCGTCCCGAAAGTATTATGGGATCAGTATATGGTTTAAAACGATTAGATGTACTCGAAGCAAAAATTGAACGACAGAAATACATTGAAACAAATTTTCCACGGTTAAGTTCAGTGTCAAAAGCTAATTTATTGCAGTCATGTATTTACAGCGGACAGATGATTTTATTGTATATGAAAGGTAGTGAATATAATACTGCTATCACAATAGTAAAACAGGCTTTCAAAGAAGCTGCACAGCAAAGTGTCAAGTTGCCAATACCGATGAAGCAAAAGATATGGATTGAATTAGCAAAAATTAATTTACTCTTTACTTGCCGGTTACGAAACTTACTTAAAATTGGATTTTAAAAGAAAGGAAGTATGATGATTTAATTTCATTAGACATCATGCAAAAGAAATTATGATTCCCAAAATTATTCATTATTGTTGGTTTGGAGGCAACGAAATTCCTGAAAAAGAACAGAAGTGTATAAATAGTTGGAAGAAATTTTGCCCGGATTATAAAATAATAGAGTGGAATGAAACGAATTATGACATTGGAAAAAATATTTATATTAAACAAGCAGCTGAGGCGAAAAAGTGGGCATTTGTGTCAGATTATGTCAGGTTGGATGTTATATATCAGTTTGGAGGAATTTATTTAGATACAGATGTAGAAGTTATACGCAGTTTAGATCCGCTTCTTAAACATAAGGCTTTTGCTGGCATGGAAAATGTAATTGGTGAAGAATTCAGTATAACGACTGGTTCGGGGTTTGGAGCAGAGAAACAAAATCCTATTATAGATGCTTGGAGAAAAGAATATGACACGTTGATTTTTCGACATTCTAATGGGACTGAAGATCTTTTGACAACGCCTGCAAGAACAACAGCATATATGAAATCATTGGGATTTCAGCAGAAAAATGTGTTGCAGGAGATTAATGGAATGGTTATATATCCTACAGATTATTTTAGCCCTAAGCAATATAATACTGGAAAGATTGTGATTACTGATAATACTTATTCAATACATCATTATTCGGAATCATGGAAAACGGATGACCAAAAGAAGAAAAATGAAGAATGGCTTAGATTGCGGAATAAATATGGGGAAAGCCGCGCGGAGTTAATTATGGCCATCAAAGATAAGTATAAAGAAGGAGGTATGATTAATATCTTTCTGAGTGCAATTGGAATGATTTTTAATCGAAAAAAATGAATGACAATTTAATTACCGTTTTTACACCTACATATAATAGAGGCTATACCCTTGAAAATTTGTTTAACTCTTTGCTGGTTCAGACAAACAAAAATTTTGAATGGCTGATAGTAGATGATGGCTCGACGGATAATACAGAAGACTTAGTGAATAGATTTAAGGATGTTTCCTCATTTAAAATCAGATATATAAAAAAGAAAAATGGCGGCAAGCATACAGCAATTAATTGTGGCGTTAATTTAGCAGAAGGCTTTCTTTTTTTTATTGTTGACTCGGATGATCAACTGACAAAAGATGCTATTGAAAAGTTGTATAAATGGGAGCAAAGCCTTGAAAAAAAGAAAGATTTTGCTGGTATATCAGGGAATAAAGGAGATGTATTAGGAAATCTATTGGGCTCTACCTTTAAAGGAAATTATATAGACGCTACAAACATTGAAAGAAGAGAAAACAATATTTTAGGAGATAAAGCAGAAGCATATTATACGAGTGTACTAAAAAAGTTCCCATTTCCAGAAATTGAAGGAGAGAACTTTATGACGGAGGCTATCGTTTGGGATAAAATAGCGGCTTCAGGACTTAAAATTCGATGGTTTAATGATATTATTTATATTGTTGAACAAAGAGAAGATGGGTTAATTGCTCAAGGTAATTCAAGATATGCAAATAATCCTAAAGGTTATGCAATGTATGTAATGCAGTGTGATAATATTTTTCACTTAAATTGGAAAGGTAAACTATATTCGGGATACTACTATTATGATGTTGTAAAATCCAAGGTTTCAATATTTCGAGCAGCAAAACTTTTAAAGAGGAATAGTATTATATTTTTATTATTTTGGATTTTTCAGTCATGCAAAGTATTTATAAAAGGGAGGATAACAGCGTGATAGCATTATATTCTCATGGCGGAAGTATGAATCATGGATGTGAAGCTATAATTAGATCCACATATAAAATATTAAATACTAATATGACTTTATTTTCGATGAATAAGGATGAAGATTATAGGTACGATATTCAAAAAATATTCAATATTATATCAGATCAAGATATTATACCTCATAAACCATCGTTAAAATATTACATTTCTGCACTAGAAACAAAATTGTTCCATTCTACCAGATTATTAACAAAGTTTAGAAGAAATACATTATTTTCTGCAGCTCAAAAAGGAGATATTTTTATTTCGGTAGGTGGTGATAATTATTGCTATGGAGGACAAGAGGTATTAGGTGACATTAATTATTGGTTGCATAAAAAGGGTGCCAAAACAATATTGTGGGGATGCTCTATTGAACCTGATGTATTAGATGAAGAAATAATTACAGATCTGAAAAGATATGATGCGATTACTGTAAGAGAGTCAATCTCATTTGAAGCATTACGGGCAGCAGGTCTATGCAATATAACTCTTTGTGCAGACCCGGCTTTTCAGTTAAACAAAAAGGAAGTTAATTTACCAAAGAAATTTACTGACACCCCAATTATTGGGATAAATATTAGTCCGCTTATCCTTGAATATGGGAATGGTTCTTTAATCGTAAAAAATTATGAAAAATTGATAGAGTACATTTTAGAAAATACAGATTATTCAATAATGTTAATTCCACACGTAGTCACTCCTAAAAGCGATGACAGAGTGGCAATTGGACCTTTATATGAAAAGTATAAAGAAACAGAAAAAGTGTTTGTGGTGGGAGATTGTAATTGTGAGGAACTAAAAGGATATATCTCGAAATGTAAATTCTTTATAGGTGCACGTACTCACTCAATAATTGCGGCATATTCTAGCATGGTGCCTACATTAGCAGTTGGCTATTCTGTAAAGGCAAAGGGGATTGCAAAAGATATTTTTGGAGAATATGAGCCATATGTTATTGCTTCACAAAATATGGAAAAGAATAATGATCTGTTAGATAAAATGTTAAATATTATAGAAAATGAGAAAAAAATAAGAAATCATTTACAAGTAGTAATGCCCTCATATAAAGAAAAGGCATATGAAGGTCTAAAGTATATAGAAAATCTGATTTAGGTATAGTATAAGAGTAGATAACTAAAAGAGCATCTGATAGTTAACATATAAAATGAAAGGCGATAAAATGAAAGTCAATCAGTTACGTGCAGGGGTAGTGATGACATATTTGAATATAGGACTTGGTAGTTTGATTCCTATATTTTATACCCCTATTATGTTGCGGATTTTAGGGCAATCTGAATATGGATTATACAGTCTGGCAAATTCAGTAGTAGGATATCTCTCGTTATTAACCTTTGGACTTGGAAGTACAATAGTTAGATATGTTGCAAAATATAGGGCGGAAGGTGATAAAGAAGGAGAAGAAAAGGTCATTGGGCTTTTTATCCTTATGTATAGTTTTTTGGCTATTTTTGTACTAATTGGCGGTGCTATAATTTCAGGTAATGTTGAGGCTATCTTTCATAGAGGATTAACAGATTCAGAAATTACGAAAATTGCTATTCTTGTACAAATCATGGCATTTAATACTGCAATATCTTTTCCAATTAGTGTATTTGGCAGTATTATTATGGCACATGAAAAATATATTTATCGTCAGGCGGTTAATATTTTGTCGACGGTGGCTGTACCTTGTGCGAATCTTGTGGTCTTATATTTGGGTTATGGATCTATAGGAATGTCTATAGTAAGTACTGGATTACAGTTTTTAATGTTGCCATTGAATGCGGGATACTGCTTTAAAATTCTAGGAATCCGGCCTCAATTTAGAAAACTTCCAATAAAACTAATTAAAGAGATAACTAGATTCTCAATTTTTGTATTTATTGGTTCTATCGTAGATATGCTATTTTGGGCAACAGATAAAGTAATATTGGGGATGCTCACAAGTACAGCGGTGGTTGCTGTGTATAATATCGGTGTTACGTTTAATTCCATGATGACGAATATTTCTACAGCTTTCTCAGGTGTGCTGATGCCTAAAATAACAGGAATGATAACAAAAAAGGCTACGCCAAAAGAGCTAACAGAGATCTTTATCCGTGTCGGGAGATTGCAGTATCTTATTATAGCGTTAGTGCTTTCCGGTTTTATTGTTTTCGGGAGAGATTTTATATTGTTGTGGGCAGGTCCTGAATATAAAGAGGCTTATTTTATTGCTATCGTGACTTTGATTCCTCTAGCAATTCCATTAATTCAAAATACAGGATTGAGTATTGTAACAGCACAGAATAAACATCAATTCAGAAGTATAGTCTATTTAATAATTGCAATAGTGAATGTGGTTAGTACATATATTGTTGTACCGTTTCTAGGAGGTTTTGGCGCAGCACTTTGTTCAGCAATCTCTTATGTTATTGGACAAGGGATTATAATGAATATATATTACTATAAAATAACAAAGCTTAATATCCCGTTATTTTGGAAAAACATAATTAGTATGTCGGTTATACCTATAATTATGATAATGATAAGTTTATTTATAGCACAATTTTCCCCATTTAATTCTTGGTTTAAACTGATAATTGCGATTATTATTTATACATTAATATATTCGGCAGGAATGTATATATTTTCGATGAATGCATATGAACGAGACGTGATACGCCAACCTTTACAGAGAGTCTTAAACAAATTTAAAAGGTAACAGAAGGCTATTACATATTTAATTTTGGATGGAGAAATGAATGAAAATTATATTTATTGTTCCGTATTATGGGGAATTCCCGAGTTATTTTGATATTTTTTTAAAATCATGTGCAAATAATCCGGATTATGATTGGCTAATTATTTCTGATGGTAAACAAAATTACTCCTTTCCTGATAATGTACGCTATAGAAATATGCCGTGGCGTGAATTGCAGAAATTATTTCGCAGCAAATTTGACTTCGAGATTTCACTTGAGACCCCGTATAAATTGTGTGACTTTAAGCCGGCTTATGGATATATCTTCCAAGAATATACAAAGGACTACGATTATTGGGGATATTGTGATATTGATTTAATCTTTGGTGATTTGAAAAGCTTTCTTCCAGAGGGGGAAATTAGAAAATTTGATAAAGTAGGCCATTTGGGTCATATGACAATATATTGTAATACGAATGAGATCAATCATCTGTTTATGAGTACAATAGATGGATATGTTCAATACAGAGAAGTGTTTTCATCCAATCGAATATTTGTATTTGATGAGTGGGGGGAGAGAAGTATTAATCATATTTTTGTGGATAAAAGAAAAAAGGTATGGATGTTCAATGAATATTTTGATGTATATCCGTATGATGACAATTTTAAGAAAGTTGTCAGAAAAATCCCTGATAAAAAACAATCATATGGAAAGGACATAATAGAAAAAGAGATAAGCTTTGGTTATATTGAAAACGGAAAAAGTTTTCAGTTGTCTTACAAAAAAGGTGTTAGACACAGGAACGAAGTTGCCTATATTCATTTGCAAAAAAGGAGTATGGAAGTTTTGGCTAATGATTTAGCCACAAAATATTTACTTATACCAGACAAGATTATTTCGACAGAAGATGGATATGTTCCAAAAAAATATTTGTGGAAAGCAAATTTCCATAGATTATTTAATATCCGAAAATTTGAATGGGAAGCAAAAAAACTAATTTATTGGTTTGTAGAAAAAACCAGTCCTATAAGACATCCCTTTCGAAAACATAATGAATATCTATAGTGTTTATTAAAGTTTCAAATTCGGTGTTGACATCTAAATTCTGCATATTTAAGAGATACTAATACTGTGCTTCATACAGCATTTTTATCTTTTTATAAGTCGTAAATACAGTAATATTTTAATAAAAAAGAGGGGAAGCGTATAAATGGTCGGAATTATTACTTTTCATTCCCAGTATAATTGTGGCTCCGCATTACAAAGCTATGCCTTGCAGGAAAAGGTAAAATCATTGGGCTATGAATGTAAGATCCTTAATTATTATTATGAAAATGATATGAAGAATTATGATATTAGATGGTCTAGTAAAAATCTAAAGGTGATTTTATTTGACTTATATACTTTAAGAAATTGCATTGGCAGGAAAAAATCGTATAAGTTATTTCAAAAGCGGTTTTTAAATTTGTCCGATGTTACGACAAACTGGGAGGACTTAAAAGAATTGTCAGCGGATTGCGAAGTTTTAATATGCGGAAGTGATCAAATTTGGAATGTTGGACTGACACAGGGAGTACATCCGGCATACTTTTTGATGTTTAGTACGGCTGAACAAAAATTAATATCTTATGCGCCAAGTATGGCATTGACATCTATTCCTGAAGCGTATAAAAGGGATTTGAAAAATGCACTAGAACGATTTACGCGAATATCTGTGAGAGAACAGCAGACGGCAACTATGTTGGAAAAGATGGTTGGGAAAAATGTATTTTGCGCCTTAGATCCGACACTGTTGCATAACAGGAAATTCTACAATAATTTAATAAGAGAATATAAACTTACATTACCTGAAAAATATATCTTTATATACTGTTTACATTATATAAATTTGAGTGAAATAAGAACTGAGGCAGAAAAATATGCAAAAGAACATGATTTGGATATAGTCTATTTTAATAAGTATAATATTTATAACAAATTATATAAGACCAATATTTTTAAATATGGACCGGAAGCTTTTATAGCTGCAATCAGAAATGCAGAATTTGTGATTGCGGATTCTTACCATGCGGCGATATTCTCAATATTATATAAGAAACAATTTTGGATTTATGCACTAGGAGATAGCCGCAGCCGTTGGGATACTTTATATGAACGTCTGGGTATGGAAAAAAACTATTTAAATAGTGGAGAGCCATATCATTTTATAGACTATGAGGCCGTTGAAAATAAATTAGATGAACAAAGAGAGGAATCCATAAACTTTTTGAAAGCTTCATTGGAGGAAGCAGAACATGACCGATAAGAAAGAATTGTTGACAGAGCATTGTTATGAATGCGGAAATTGTGTGAGAAAGTGTCCTGTGAATGCTATTCGGCTGGAAAAGCCGAATGTAGATATATGTTTACCTGTTATTGACACTGAAAAATGTATTAATTGTGGAATATGCAGGAAAGTATGTCAATCCTGTGAAGCCATAGAGAAATATATGCCGATTTATACTTATGCTGCAGTATCAAAAAGTCAACAATCTGTTTATTCAAGTTCTGGAGGTGTTTTTTATGAACTGGCAGCTTTTATAATAAAAAGCGGCGGGAATGTTATTGGCGTTGGATATGATGAGAACTGGGCGGTAAAACAGATGGTGATATCTGATATACAGGATATACAAAAGCTTCAGGGTTCTAAGTATGTGAAAAGCAATATTTCTGACAGCTACATAATTGCTTACAATATGTTAAAAGAAAATAAATGGGTACTGTATTCCGGAACACCATGTCAGATTGCAGGTTTAAAGAAATATCTAGAAAATTCAGATTTACAGAATACAGAAAAGTTGTTGACAGTGGATATTATCTGTCATGGAACCCCTCCATTATCTGTATTTCAGGACTATATTGGCGTTTTATCTAGAGAAAGAGGAGGACAGTTAATCAGTTTTTCCTTTAGGAATAAGAAGTATGGACACAAACATATTGGTGACTATGAAATAAAAAGAAAAAATAAAATTAAAAAGTATAGATTGTATTCGAGTGAGAGTAGTTATTTTTCATTATTTCTAAAAGGATATATTTATAATACTGTTTGCTATTCGTGCCCATATGCTTGTAACGAAAGAATCGGTGATATAACCTTGGGAGATTTTTGGGGAATAAAAGAAGAAATGCCGGAATTCTTTGTCGATAATTTGTTATCAGAAGAGACCAGTGTATCAGCGGTTATGATAAATACGGATAAAGGAAGAGTCTTTTTTCAAAATATTAGTGATAATGTAATCTGTAAGTCTGCTGATTATGAAAAAGTGTCTAGTTATAATCCACAGCTTAAGACCCCTTTCTATTGTGACCAGAAGATTCACAGAGATTTGTTTGACGATTATAAAGAAAACGGATATAAGGCGTTAGCGAGATTTTATAAAAAGCATAGTGATTACAGAAAATATAGTCTCCGAATATCCTGTTATATTCCAGCTGAATTGAAAAAGGGGATAAAAAAAGTTATATTTTTAAGAAGGTAGTGAAAAGTGAAAGTAAGTATTATCGTTACAGCTTATAATATAGGACAGTATTTGGAAAAATGTTTGCAGAGTTTATTGCAGACAAGTTCTCACATTGTTGAAATTATCTGTGTAGATGATGGGTCTACAGATAATAGTTATACTATTATGTGTAAATACAAAAAAATTGATCCACGTATTATTGCAATACATAAAGAAAATGGTGGCATATCAAGTGCAAGGAATAAAGGAATTCAGATTGCTTCCGGCGATTTCCTGATTTTTGTTGATGGGGATGACTATATAGACGCGGATATACTTAATTCATTATTAGATAAGTATAATTGGCTGTTAAACTCAGAAGCAATGACTACTATATGGTGCGGCTATACAAGAGAAGACTGGAATGGTGAATATGGAGTAAATCCTATATTTGATGCTGGATGTTATGATAGAGGAGAGATTGTAGAACATATTCTTCCATCTTTTCTGGGGATTTCGTACCAAAAACTTTATAAATGGTTTGAAGGAGACGGCTTGCAGAAAAATCAGGAATTTCCTTCGGTCTGGAGAGCTGTTTATTCAAAAAGAATAATCGATTCAAATAATATTAGTTTTAATGAAGATGTTCAAACGGGAGAAGATCTTCTGTTTAACTGGGAATATTTTGCCTATGCAGATAATATACAAATTAGCGACACAAAATATTATCATTATATTTGGCGGAAGGGCTCGTTAACACAAAATACATCGGAACATTTTTATATGGCAAAAAAAGCTATGGAAGAAAATAGAGATATTCAGAATAAACGATTAATTGAAGTAACAGGAGATCTTTCAAATGAGTATCAGGGCTCACTGATTTTAAGTAAAATCCAGATGGCGATTATGCTTTCCAATTGTTCTTTGAAAAGCATTATAACACATTACAAGATGTTTGTGGATTATGCAAAGATGCGTTCGATTGTAAATGCATATAAAAAGTTGAAGTTAAAGAATGCACCATTAAAGTATAAAGTACCATTATGTATGGCTAAGAAACAGTGCAATCTTCTTTTGTTTCTGGGGTGTTTTATCTTATCAAAATTGAAAATTCAGATATATCCGGAAGATTAGATATCTCTGGAGTCATGACGAAGTGTTTTATGAAGAAAAACTTATAATTTCAAGGAAGGAAAAGTAAATGTTTCAAATACCTTTGAACTGTACAGGATGTCACGCCTGTGCAAATATATGTCCTGCAAAATGTATAATGATGAAGAAATCAGAAGCAGGGTTTCTGATTCCGGAGATAGATCAGTCCTCATGCATTAACTGTGGGCAGTGCGAAAAAGTTTGTCCTGTTATACATATTCCTGAAATCAATACACAGACAGTTGCTTATGCAATGAAGAATAGAAGTCAGAATGAACGGATGAAGAGTACATCGGGAGGCATTTTTCCGCTTTTTGCAGAATATGTGCTGGACAGAGAAGGGGTTATCTTTGGGGCAGCGTATGATTCTGATTTTTCAGTTCGCCATATCAAAGTTTGTGAAAGGAAGAATCTTTCATTGCTTCAAGGAGCGAAATATGTACAAAGTGTAATAGGCACATCATTTCTCGAAGTAAAAAGAGAATTAGCGTCTGGACGTTTAGTACTGTTTTCTGGCACCCCATGCCAGTGTGTAGGATTAAAATCATTCCTTGGAAAGTTATATGAGAATTTGATCACTGTGGATATAATTTGTCACGGCGTACCATCCCCTAAAGTCTGGCAGGCATATGTAGATTATCGTTCTCAAAAAGAAAATGAGGGAATACGACCATTTAGAATTAATATGCGCTCCAAATCAAGTGGCTGGAGTTATTATGGGTATTCTACAGAATTCGACTATGGAGATGGAAAGATTAGCCGAATAGGGAATGGCCGAGATTTATTCATGAAGGCTTTTGGTGGGAACATTTGTCTGCGCTCTTCCTGCAGTGATTGTAAGATGAAAGGAGTAGAACGGTGTACTGACTTTACTTTGGGGGATTATTGGGGAATATGGAACCAACATCCGGAGTTTGATGACAATAAGGGGACAAGCGTTGTATTTGTTCATACTCAAAAAGGACGGGAGATACTGGAACAGTTAAGTGACAAGATGGACTGTTTAAAAGTAGACATCGAAGATGCATATAAAGAGAATGGAAGTTTGGTAAATTCATCCCCAGCTCATTCTGGCAGAGATGAATTTCTCGAGCAGATTACAGCAGATAATTTTGAGGATTTAGTGAAAAAATATTTCCCACAGGAAAACGTGCAGAAATCAGGATTACTACAAAGAATTAAGAGGAAGCTGAGGAGAATATTTTAAACGAGGATACTTATAATGAGAAGTATGATTAAGAACGCATTAAAGAAAGTTATATATGGTCCATTGTCTCCTATCGCTGTAAATGTATTTCGACTTGTTTCCAATGTGGAATATCGTCATTTCACTAAGAAATGGGAGCGACAGAGCTGGAAGAAACCAGGCCAGTCTGAAATAGACTTTGTCCGTGAAAATGTAACGATAATTTTTAAATCATTCGAGCGTCAGAAAATGGCAAAGCGACTATACAAGAATATTCAATCCTACTATCCGGGAGTCCGCGTTATCATCGCGGATGACAGCTCAAAACCGCTTGATCTGCAGGGCGATTCACTGCAGGTGATTCAACTTCCCTTTAACAGTGGTTTGAGTTACGGACTGAATCGCGCACTTGAGAAAGTGGAGACGCCATATGTGATGCGAATGGACGACGACGAACTTCTGACAGTAAAGACGTGTCTGGGAGCGCAGGTGAAATTTCTTGAAATGCATCCGGAAGTAGATCTGGTCGGCTTCTGTACACTGACAGCGATTCGCTGCAAGAATCCGGATGAAGAAGTCAGCAGGTTTACATCATTCAGTATGAAAGGAGCCCCGAAACCGCTTCGTATTCCTCATATGACACAGATTGACGGTAATCATTTTGTAATGGGAAAAGTTCCGAATCTGTATGTGGCAAGGACGGACAAGGTCAGAAGTATAGGCTGGGATGAAAATATCCGTATGCTGGATCATCAGGATTTCTTCTGGCGGGCATCAGGAAATCTGGTTTCCGTGATTGCTCTGGGAACAGCGGTATTTCATTACCATAATCCGTTTCAGCGGCATTACCAGAAGTATAGACAGGATGTAGAGGGAGATAGAAGTTATATTACTCAGAAGCGGAAAAAGGAATCGTGATCTTCTGAGTGCATAAGGAGGGAAATCCATTATGAAAAAGCAATGGAAAGAGCCAAAGCTTGTGGTACAGCATTTTGTTCCCAACGAATATGTGTCAGCGTGCGGCACATTGGATAACGGAACCGTTCTTTATGCTGCGAATATTGAGATAGTAACAGCGTGGGAAAGAATTCCGGCGGGAACCGAAAATTACATACAGGATGATATACTTTCCAATCCTCATAAGATATATAGGGGATCGTTCTACAGAGATAAGGAAATGAAGGAGCCTGACGCTACTGCGAATGGTCATGAGGAGTGGGAAGACTATGGACCTAAGGAATGTGTACAGGAAAGAAACAAATCTCCCTGGGGATATCATTATCATTTTAAAGAAGTATCAAATCATTCTTAAGTTTGTTATTACGATATAGCGAAAGAAGCCACTATTTTTAACTGGCGCTGAGATGAGCATGATATATAAGGACGAAGCATTGGCGAATGAGTTAATGATACTTGGCTAATATTGGTAACCTGAACTCGCATATTCAAAAGGAGAAGATTAGAATGGAACACCACACATTAGACGTTTATCCGATTCCGAAAGATACGGCACCATTATATATTAACGAACCATGGTTGATTGACGGTTCGCTGCTGGAAATCAGCAATGGCAGCGCAGACCCGGAGCAGGAACAGGATAATGTCCGTGTTTACATTGCAATGGACATTAAGCAGATAGGGGACTTATGCAATAGTGCGTAGATGATGAACTAATGGTGATTAAAAATTTGATGATATTAATAATTGAGAAATATATTTTTGATTTGGCATAATACAAAACAGGTGGAAAACTATGGGTTTAACTTGGCTGAATAACAATTTCATTTGTAAAGAGTTATACGCTCCTTTTATTTTAAACAAGGATTGTGATTATGAAAATGATTTAAGAAAAAAGTACAACCTCATTTTGAAACGAGCAAAAGAGGCTGGAGCTGATAAAACAAGTATCGCGATTATTGAAAAATACAAGAAAAAAATTCTTGAATCGATCAGGTACTATTATAAAGCTGATATTGCGAGGAGCAATACTATAATAGAAAATCTGCTGAGAGACATTGGGGAAGATTCATTTTCTGTTGCACTGTTGAGAGATAGTTATGCATTCCCTGGATGCCATGATCAGGAACTTCAGTTTTTCAGATGCAGAAAAGGTGATCCATCAAATGCTTATTCGGCGAAGGATATGCTGCACTTGCCAAAAAGACTGAGGGCTAAATCAGGTAATTACAGATTTAGTATTCCGGGCAATCCAAGTTTATATTTGGCTAACTCTTCATATGGATGTTGGATCGAAACTGGATTCCCTTCTGAGAATGATTTTAATGTTGCTCCGGTTTTACTGGATGGAACGCAAAAAATCTTTAATTTGGCGGTGAGCATACGAGATTTTCATGCACTAAATGATCTGGAAGAAAATCGAGTTCATTCTTGGTTGAAGCTTTATATGCTCACAATAGCAACTTCTTATAGGATTAAAGAGGAGGATAGGATATTCAAGTCAGAGTACATAGTTTCACAGGCTATTATGATGGCGTGCAAGAGACTTAACTATGATGGCGTAGCGTATTATTCAAAAAGAGTTAATGATGAGATATTTGCTTTATGTGCAATTAATCTTGCGTTATTTGTAAATTATAATGATGAGTATTCTGATATTATCCAGCATATGAAAATGGATGATTCATTCAATTATGCTTTATATAAGCAATTAATGCTATCGCTTAAATATAAAGATTATAATTTGAGATCTGTGGGCACAGGTTTTATAACTAATATAGGCAGTTACGATAGACAGTATCCTTATAGAGAAACAGATTTTTTTGATTTTGATAGGTTTTTATTTGCTTCATGGATGGATAAACCGAATGGAAAAGGAAAAGATCAGATTCCTTGGGGAGTTCCGATTGTTTAAAGACGAATTGTGCAAAGAAATTAGAACAAAATTGAACACATTAAATTTTTTTATTTATTGTTTCAAATTCTACTTCCTCCAACCGAATTATTTATAACTCATAAAACTTGAGGGGGCAAGGCAATCAGAAATCTAGGAGCAGAAGTGTTTGGGAAAATATTATTTGACAGACGAGCGCTTAATTTTATCATGGCGCTTCTGCGGATAAACGGAGAGTGTAAAGTCAAGATGGGGTGAAACAAATGGTTAATGATTATGAAGAATATGAATAAAAGTGTCAGGAAGTACGAAAAATTAACTCAGAGCTTCTAAAAATATTCGAACAGGATCTTTATAATTCTATGATGAATCACGGGAAGATTGAAACAGGCGATTACGCATCCCTGCGCCAGACGATAAAAGAGGAAATTGTGCGTGGTAAGGTGATTTTACAGCCACAGGGTAAGGAGTTTTTTACATGACTCGGTAAGAACTTTTTTACATCATGCGGTAACGACTTTTTTACATGAGATGGTAAGAAGTTCTTTACACTGTCCGGTAATCACTTTTTTACATCCCCTGCGGCGAGTTTTATCACAGGAGGAGTCAGCGGTTCATCCGATTTTGTATACTGTAAGCAGTACACAAGAGAGGAGACCTTTATGCTGACAAAAACAAAAATGCAGGAAATACAAGATTTAAAACTGCAAGGTTACACAAAAGCTGACATTATCAGGTACTATGAGGCGCAGGGGCGCAAGCCTCCCAGCCGTCCCACGCTCAGCAAGTATTATGACATGGATGTGATCCCGGATGATCCCGGCGCTAAACTCGCAAAACCAAAAACCTTTGACGTAGAGCCTTTCCGGAGCACGATCGTCAGGATCCTTGAGGCGAACAGTGGGAAAAGTTTCTGTATGTCATCTGTTTACGATGTCCTGGAAGAAAAATTCATCGAAAACGGAGACTATGAAAAACTTCCCGGCAACCAGCAGACTCTCCGGAACTACATCCATTATCTTGAGGATTCCGGGCAGGTCAACAGGGAACCGGAGCACCGACGTATCTATGATTATTTTTTTGATACACCACCCGGGGAACAGATGTTGATCGACTTCGGTGAGGAAACTCTCTCAAAAACAACGCACATCCATTTTATGTGCCTTTTGCTGCGTTACAGCCGTTTTTTATGCGTCTATGCACACGGTATCCTTTGACCGGAATCACGGTATTCAATGCCCAGAATTGCAGTATCCATCGTACACGGTAAACCATGAGTACTGGCTCATTTTTTGACCGCTGTTTCCGGCGGCC